>NZ_CP009506.1:3449571-3763168 GCF_000970085.1 Methanosarcina siciliae T4/M
TTCGGGGTCGTGATCATAATTGGAGCCCTGAAAACTTATACCACCCCGGCTGTAAAGAAAAAAGAGAAAATTCGCACCAATCAGGTATTTTATATCTTTGGCGGTCTCTTCATAGGCTTTTTTTCAGGTCTCCTCGGGATTGGGGGAGGAGTAGTCGGAATTCCGGTCATGTTGATTTTTCTGCATTTCGATATGAGAAAAGCTGTCGGGACCTCGGCGGCAATTATGCTCTTTACCTCTTTCGGAGGGTCAGCCGGATATATTCTCAATGGCTGGGGACAGGCCGGGCTTCCTCCTTATTCTCTTGGCTATATCAATCTCCTGAACTGGATATTACTTGTAGTCCCCGGGCTTCTTGCGGCAAGAACAGGAGCAGAAGTTGGCCATCTGGTAAACCCGGAATATTTAAAACACCTTTTTGTACTTCTTATGGTCTACGTAGGGCTGGAAATGATAGGAGTTATTTGAATTCAGGCACTTTCAATAGCTTTTACAGGGTCGAGTTTTGCAGCTTTTCTTGCAGGGTAGATACCTGAAATTATGTTTACTATGAAAGCAAAAAAGGCAGCATATAAAAAATTAAGGGGCTTTACCTCAAGAGGAAGGGTCTGAAGTCCGAAATACATTTCCTGAGGGACTTCGATTTCATAATTCTGCAGGGCAATGGTCACAATGTACCCGAGAATGATGCCGAGCACCAGACCTATGGCTCCGAGGACCAGGGACTGGAAAAGAAAGACAACCATTATGCTTTTTTGGGAAGCTCCCATCGCTTTCAGGATACCGATTTCCCTTGTCCTCTGAGCAACGATGGTGATAAGGGTATTTGCAATCCCGAAGCCTGCAATCCCGTAGATCAGAAGATAGAAGATATTCACAAAGATCATCTGGGTGTCAAGGAGGTTGAGAATATCAGCATTTGCTTCGCTCCAGCTTACGGCATCAAGCCCTGTTTCTTCTTCAATTGAGGCCGCAATGGCTTCAGCCTGGTAGGGGTCTGCAACCCGGACTCCGATGGTGCTCACAACGCCGGGCTCGTCAAAAAATTCCTGTACCGAATCGAGCCTTGCATAGGTTGTTACCTCGTCCGCAGAAGTACCGGTATGGGTTAGCCCGATAACCTTAAATGAAGTTGTTTTCGAGCCCGGAAAAACGGCATCCACCCTATCCCCCACACGGACCTCAAGGTTTTCCGCAAGCTTATCCCCGAGCAGAATCCCGTCCCTTGTGTGGACAAGGGTCATAAAATCCCCCTCTACAACATCCTTGCTCACTCTCATCACATTCTCTTCAGCCACAGGGTCAACTCCCTGAAGAGAAACCCCTTCAGCATTGTCCCTGTATTCCAGTGCCACCTGGCCCAGGTATTTAGGGGATACGGCTATAATTCCTTCTTTCTCGGCAATTCGGGCAGATGTATGCCTGTAGAGATGTATGAACTCTTCGTTCTCATCCTGAGGAGTGATGACAATATGTGGATTATTTTCTATGCTTGAGCTTATAAGTTCATCCTGAAAGCCCGAAAGCATTGCCATCATCACTGTGATCACTGCAACCGCCAGAGCAACGGCAAGTATGGCAAAAAGGGTCTGCTTTTTTCTGGATAGTACCTGCCTCAAAGCGATTTTCAGTTCATACATCTGGATAAACTCCTGGACCCACCCAAACATTAAGAATATTCCGGAGGCAAAACTATTATAAATATTCGAGTAAGTCTGACCTGCATAGCATTTTAAACCTTTGAGAAATTTAACTTCTAATTATGTTCAGGTTTTAAGACTTTTAAGTCAATATAAACCATTCTGACAGTTTAGATTTTAAGACTCTTATTCATTCTTGGAGGGCTGATTATAAAGCTGTTTCTGATACAGGAAAGAAAAATCCCTTGAATCTCTGATCCCATGCAACCTCATTTGTTATACTGAACCATTCATGTCCTGGCAGATTGTAGAATCAAAAAATGAACATTGCGACCTCTATGGGCTTAAAGGTCAAGATAATGTTATTGGTAATGGAACATATGAAAGCAGAGGCGCCCAAGAAAACAGTATGTTGCAGATGAAATTAGTCCGATTAGTTACCAGATGCATTTCGAACAAAATCCCTCTTTTTGTCACAGATGGGTTGTACGTATTTTAACTTCTGTAGAGAGCATGGGAGATTAACGTATGAAGATGAAAGAGGTGTTAAATGTAACAATACACCTGCAAGAGAATGTGGAATTACTGGTTCAAAGTGGAAACTGCGCGACCTTCTGACATTTAAGGTTGCAAAACATCAACCATATAACAATTGACGACCCTTGTTTTTTCTTTCAATAATTTTAACCATTCTTTTTCCTGTCAATGGTTCACAGGCGAGGAATATATTGCATATCTCACAACGTTCGTATTCATAATCATACCTGGTTCGTTGCCGGTTCAATTCTCCTCTAACACATCTCTTCTAATGCATGATTTTTAACAACTGATTTCTACCGCCTAATTACTACTGTCTTATTTTTCTGGTGTAACACCTTCTGTTCACAGTGTTTACCTGTTTTGCTATAAGAAAAATCTTTTATCATATCAAATGTTATAATTTTCTAAAAAAATAATAATAAACATGTAAATGCATAGAGAATTAGCAGGTTGAAATAAACGAGCTGCAAGGTAGCTTGAGCACGGTTAACCGGGGCATCTGGAGTCTTTTTAATGGCTTGAATTCCTCCGGTTTGTTGAATTATTCCCACAAAAAATGAGGATTGTCTATGAATCGGGTTTTTAAGTTCATTTTGGTCATTTTTATGCTGCTTGTTGTAATCGGAGCAAGCGCCTGTACAGATAAAGAAACGGAAGGGACTGCAGAAGGTGCGGAGTCCGGAGAAGGCTCTCAGGACCTTGTGGTGGGTGTAGGTACGGATGTCAACAGCTGGTACCTTGATATGTTTGCATCGGGAGACGCACGTTTTGTCTGGGCTCAGGTCTATGAAACCCTTGTGAGGCTTGATTCGGACCTGAACGTTATCCCCGGGCTTGCGGAGTCCTGGGAAAGTTCTGATGACGGCAAAACCTGGATCTTCCACCTGCGTGAAAATGTGACTTTCCATGACGGGACTCCTTTTAATGCGGATTCGGTTGTTTTCTCTTACTCCAACCAGTCCTATGTAAGGCAGGCCGTTTTAAGACCGGTCCAGAGTGTGGAAGCTCTTGACGACCATACCGTGCAATTCGTCCTGGCAAAACCCATGCCTCTGCCTTTTTACCTGACCCACGTAGCCTGGCCTGTAATGGGTCCGAGCTGCCTTGATGCCGAAGGGAATTTTGTCAAACCCGTTGGGACCGGGCCTTTCGAGTTTGAATCGCAGGCAAAGGACCAGGAAATAGTGCTCACAAAAAACGAAGCCTACTGGGGAGAAAAGCCGTTGCTTGATAAGGTTACGTTCAAAGTAATCCCGGAGGCCGCTACGCGGGTAATTGCCCTTGAGACCGGAGAGGTGGACATGATCATCAAGGTTCCTGAGTACGATGTCGCAAGGCTCGAAGCTGAAGAGGGAATCCGGATACACAGGAAACTCACGACCTTTACGGACTTCCTGCAGTTCAACTGCGAAAAGTCCCCCTTCGATGATACGAGGGTACGCCAGAGTGTTGCTTATACAATCGATACCGAGACTCTCGTAAACGAAGTGCTTGAAGGTATCGGGGAGCCGGCAGGCGGAAGGGCCTATTCCCCTGTAATGATGTACTCGGACCCTGACCTTGAGACATATACCCCGGACCTTGATAAGGCAAAGGCTCTCCTTGAGGAAGCCGGATGGAAAGATGCTGATGGGGACGGGATTGCAGAAAAGGATGGAGAACCCCTGCATGTGACCCTTGTAGTAAGTAAAGGGGTCTGGGCAGCCAGGCATAACCCCATGGCTCAGGTTGTGCAGGGCGCCCTTAAGGAAATAGGAATGGATGTGGAAATCCAGGTGCTTGATGACGGAGCCATAAGCAAACTCGAAAGCGCTGGAGACTTTGATATGATACTCAGGAGCGGTTATTTCGTCTGGGGACCTTACCCGAGGCATTTCTTCGTACACCATTCCGGAAACCCCTATTCGCATTACAACAATGAGACCTATGACCAGCTCGTCGACGAAGCCGATATGACCCTTGATTCGCAGGAGCAGGAAGAGCTCTATCATTCCCTGCAGGTTTTTGTGATCGATGAAGTTCCGGCTTTTTACCTTGTACATGAGGAAAAGATCGTTGCAACCGGACCTGCGGTAAACGGGTATGTCATAAGTTCCGAAGACCCCTGGCTGAACCTTTCAGGGGTCTACCTGGAAAGAACGTAAGGTGCAAAGCCCGGAAGATGCCCATGTGGAAGTACATAGCAAAACGTCTGGCAATGGTTTCCGTCGTAATCGCAGGAGTTACGCTTGTAGCTTTTTCTGCGATGTACCTTGCTCCCGGCGACCCTGCCGAGGTTATCGCCCTTGCAAGGTACGGAGACGACCTGAGTGCCAGCCAGATTGAAACCCTGAGCGATGCAGAAGGGCTTGATGCTCCCGTGCATATGCAGTACCTCATATGGATGGGGCACCTGCTCCGGCTGGACTTCGGAAAATCGCTTGTGACTTCCGAAGATGTCCTTACTGAAATCCTCCAGAAACTACCTGCAACTGCAGAACTTGCAATTGTCAGCCTGCTGGTTTCCCTGCTGATCGCCCTGCCCACTGGAGTCCTGGGCGCACTCAGAAAAAACACCCTGCTTGACAGCGGCTGTATGTTTGTTTCTCTGGTAGGGGTTTCCGTTCCGAACTTCTGGCTTGGGCTTCTTCTGATCTGGCTTTTTGCCCTGACCCTCCACCTCTTCCCAAGTTTCGGGTACGGAGGCCTGGAACACTTTGTACTTCCTGCTCTCACCCTTGGCAGCTCAATGGCTGCGGTTACTGCAAGGCTCACCCGGGCAAGCCTGCTGGAAGTACTGGGGCAGGATTACATCCTGGCTGCCCGGGCCAGGGGCTTTGACGAGCGCACCGTCCTTTTCCGGCATGCCCTGAAAAATGCTTTGCTCCCGGTTATTACATTTGCAGGAATGCAGTTCGGATACCTTCTGGGGGGGGCCGTGATTGTGGAAAGCATCTTTTCCTGGCCAGGCATTGGAAAACTTCTTGTCGACTCGATTTTTGCGAGGGACTTTTCCATGGTCCAGGGCTGTGTCCTCTTTATTGCCGTGCTCTTTTCCCTCTCCAGCCTTGTAGTCGATATCCTGTATGCAGTGCTTGACCCGAGGATAAGATATGACCGATCTGATTGAAAGAACCGTGAGAACTGAAAAGGCATACCTGGCTGAAAAAAGGTTGAGTTTCGGGGAATTCAGGAAGAACAGACTTGCAGTCTCGGGTATCCTGCTTATCACCGTCCTCTGCGTTCTGGCCCTATTTGCCCCAAACCTTGCTCCGCACGACCCCCTTGCCCAGAGACTTGACAGCAGGCTTCTTTCTCCTTCTCTGGAATATCCTTTCGGGACCGATGAATTGGGGCGCTGCATTTTTTCAAGGGTTATCTACGGCACACGCATTTCTCTGGGTATCGGTCTTCTTGTAGTTGCGGTAACATCCATTGCAGGCACATCCCTGGGGCTGCTTTCCGGGTACAGGGGTGGCATGCTGGATGAAGCCATAATGAGAGGAGTAGATATCGTGATGGCTTTTCCCAACATCATCCTTGCCCTTGTGATTGCAGGGCTGATGGGTCCTGGCTTTTCAAGTGTAGTCCTAGCCCTTGTTTTTACCCAGTGGCCTGCTTACGCCAGGCTCGTGCGCGGACAGGTGCTGTCTCTCAGGAAGAGGGCTTTTGTGGAGGCTGCAAGGGCTTTGAGACCTTCAAGCTTCTACATAATGAGAAAACATATCCTCCCGAACTGCATGGATCCCGTAATCGTGCTTGGAACCCTTGAAATTGCGCACGTTATTATCTTTGCTTCGGCCCTGAGTTTTCTCGGACTGGGAATCCAGCCTCCTGTTCCGGAATGGGGCTCCATGCTCAAAGCCGGGATCCCATACCTATTCACAGCTCCCCATCTCACATTTTTCCCGGGCTTGATGATCATTTTCACGGTCTTTGCGTTCAATTTTGCAGGGGACGGTTTGAGGGAAAGACTTGGACAGCCTGCAGATCAGGAGGTGCTGGCAAGGTGAGTTCTCCTCTTCTTTCAATAGAGTACCTGAATGTTACTTTTAAAACCTCAAAAGGACCTCTAAAAGCCAATGAGGGTATTTCCCTTGAGATAAGGGAGGGGGAGACCCTGGGGCTTATCGGGGAGACAGGGTGTGGAAAAACCACTCTGGGAAAGGCCATTTTGAGGCTGCTCTCAGGTAACGCGAAAATTGAAGGAAAAATAGTTTACAGGGACACGGATCTTCTTTCCCTCCCCGAAAAAAAAATGAGACTTTTCAGGGGAAAGGAAATCGGAATCATGTTCCAGAACCCTTCAGCCTGTCTCAACCCTGTCCTTTCTACAGGAAGGCAGATTGCAGAAATTTACCGCTACCATGAAGGCGTGGGAAAAAAAGAAGCAGAAGAGAAAGCCGGAGAAATGCTTGAGCTTGTGGGAATAAACTCTTTGAGAGGGCATGACTACCCGCACCAGTTCAGCGGCGGGATGCTGCAGAGAGTTATGGTTGCAATAGGACTTGCCCTCAGGCCCGGACTCCTGATAGCAGATGAACCTACAAAGGGACTCGACACGGACACGAAGGTGCAGATTGCAGAGCTTATTGACGGGCTTATACGGCGGGAAAATGCTTCCATGCTCCTTATCACGCATGACCTGGAGCTTGCCGGCAGCTTTGTTGATAGAATTGCAGTCATGTATGCCGGAGAAATTGTTGAAGTCGGAAAGGCAGCTGAGGTAATTTCCAACCCCAAACATCCCTATACCCTTGACCTGCTGCATTCGCTTCCCGGAAAGGGGTTCAGGACCGTTTCAGGGCAGGCTCCGGGTCTCCTTTCTCTTCCTCAGGGATGCAGGTATCATCCCCGTTGCAGCTTCCGGCTTGAGGTCTGTTCACAGGTCCACCCGGCACTTCGAGGATTTTGTGATGAGCACCTTACCCGTTGCTTTCTCTCCGAAATGGGCAGGAGAAAGGAAACTGCTCCCCGGTCTTCCCTTACCGAACAATCTGCTCCCTCGTATGTGGAGGAGGAAGCATGAAACTGTTGAAGGTAGAGGACCTGAAAAAGTACTATTATTCAGGATTGTTCAAAAAAGAGGTCCATAAGGCAGTTGACGGGGTCAGTTTTGAGCTCGAAAGAGGAGAAACTCTAGGGCTTGTCGGAAAGAGCGGCTGCGGAAAATCTACGCTCGGGAGAACGGTTTTAAGGCTGCTTGAGCCTACTTCGGGGCGAGTCCTTTTCGAAGGGCAGGATATCTCGGGCTTTAAAGGCAGTGCCCTGAAAAATCTGGGGATCAGAATGCAGATTATTTTTCAGAACTCGGAATCCTGCCTGAACCCGAGGATGAAGGTCTATGAGGCCATTGCAGAACCCCTGCGGCTTCACAGGCTTTGTGAAAGGGACGAAGAAAAAGGACGGGTGCAGGAGCTTATCGAAGCAGTTTCCCTGAGTGAAGAACTGCTTTTCCGCTATCCCCGGGAGTTGAGCGGAGGTCAGCTCCAGAGAATTGCAATAGCCAGAGTCCTTGGCATGAAACCTGAGTTCATAGTTGCGGATGAACCCACATCCATGCTTGACCCGCTTGTCCAGGCCCAGATCCTTTCCCTGCTGAAAAGCCTTCAGGAAAACTACGGGATCAGTTTCCTTTTTATCTCACATGATATGGAAGTTGTAAAGTGGATGAGCGATGAGATCGCGGTTATGGAAGAGGGAAAAATAATTGATTTCAGGTAATCTCCAATTGATTTCCGATTAGTTTCCAATTGATTTCCGATTTGCTACCATCGGTTTCCGATTGATTTCCAATTGATTCTTTCATATCTGGCAGTTACATGCTAGCAATTACATTCAATGAAAAGACGAAAAGAAAGCGTAAAAAAGAAAGTGTAAAAGGAGATTGAACATGAAAGTAAAGAACGAATTAATGGAAACTCCAGCTGTGGATTCGGACCGTCTCGTCAAGACCATGGAAAACTCGACCAGGGGACTGAAAGAGTACAGGTTGATCGGTACGGCTCTTGAACTTGAAGTTTTTGAAGCTCTGAAAACCCCCCTTCGGGCAGGGGAACTTGCCGAAAAAATGGGTTTTGATCCGGTGTTAGTCCCTCATTTCTGTGAAGCTCTTGTCAGGCTCGGGATGCTGGACAGGGTTGAGGAGGTAGCTGAGGAAGAGGGGAAGGAAAAAGAGGGCGAGGAAAAAGCCGGAAAAAGCCCGGTTTTGCCCCGGTATGTGAATTCGGAACTTACCGCTACTTATCTCCTAAAGGAAAGTCCTTTTTCTCAGCATCAATATCTTTCCGAAATGTCCAGAAATGCTGCCCTCTGGACCCGTTTGCCTGAGCTTATTAAGCAGGGGCCGGTAGTTGTAGATAAAGGTCCTTTTTTCTGGGGGATTATAAGTTGCATGGCTGAAAACACCCGTTGTGGCCTGCTCCAGGAAGCTGTATGTACGGTTATGGAAAGCGTTGATCTGGGAAAGGTCAGAAGACTCCTGGACATGGGAGGAGGACACGGACTTTATTCCATTGCTTTTGCAAAAATGAACGAGCAGTTAGAAGCCTTTGTATTCGACCTTCCCCCTGTAACCATAAAAACGAAGCAGTATATTGAAAAATACGGGGCTTCCAATGTGGACGTAATTCCCGGAGACTTCTTTAAGGACGAACTCGGTACCGGGTACGACATGGTCTTCTCGTCCTTTAACCCTGGCGGCAAGGCTCCCGAACTTATTCCGAAAATCGCTTCAGCCCTGAACGAGGGGGGTTTTTTCGTAACCCTGCAGGTCCCTGACGAAAATACCGAATTTGACCCTCTCTTCAGCCTGGACTGGAACCTCTGGACCTTTGAAGACACAAAGAAAGGAGGTACTGGATACTGCTTTGAAAACAGCGTTCCTTTCAATGAATATATCGGGATGCTGGGGGATTACGGGCTTGAAGTATTCAGGATCCTGGACCTGAAAGAGGGGTCAAGGATGGTGTTTACAAAAAAGAAGTGAAACTTCGGGGCTTGAACGGGGCCATTTTCATGCTAGACGCAGAAGAGTGGTCTTGCAAATTGTCTTTCAATTAGTGAGGAATAATGAAGGAGTGAAAAGAGAACAGATCAAAATATAGCCAGAATTATATAGCCAGAATTTGGAGATTGCTGAGGGCACTGTAACACTGTAAGAAACTAACAGATAGAAATGATCTATGGAGTTTTTCCAATACATTAATTATGCCTGATTCCTAAGATCTGATGTCCTGAATATAACATCTCCCGTTCACAGCGTTTACTGCCCTTGCTATAAGAAAAATCTTTTATCTTATCAAATGTCATGATATTTTGGTAAAATAGTAATTTTAGGGGCAAATGCATCGGGAATTATCATTTTGAAATATAGATTATCTAGGTTTGGCTCAACACAGTTAATCGAGATCTCTGGAATCCCTTTAATGGCTTGAATTTCTCCGGTTTGATTTCCGGTTTTGATCTCTTTCATTTATTCCTTTAAAAATAGGAGGGTCGAAAAAGGTTTGAATTGATCTTTACTGTGAAACTGCTTCCATGAAACTGTTTACCGCTCAACGAATTCATATTACCCTGTTTACTTTACATTTTATAAACTGTAAATTTACTGTCGAATCAGAGAGATAGGTAAAGAAGTAATGAATCAAAGAAATATATGGGAATAGGAGAAATGGTATGGAAAATAACGAAAATCAAACGGAATCATTTTTTGACTTGCTGGAAAAGCCCGATATAGACCCGGAAAGATTTTTCAAGCTTGTTGATTCTTCTGTTAGGGGTCTGAGGGAGTTCAGGCTCATTGCTGCAGCTATTGAACTTGGGGTATTCGAAGCTCTTAAAGTTCCTTTACCAGCAGGGGTCCTGGCCGAAAAACTTGGCTGTGATCCGGTGCTCATGCCTCACTTCTGCGAGTCTCTGCACAGCCTCGGGCTCCTTGACAGGTTTGAGGAAGGGATACATGAGGACGTAAATGCGCAGATGCGGGAAAAAGACGAATCCGAAGTCGGTACTGAAAACCCGAACCCCGATTCAGGAGGAATGAATGTGGGGGCAGTGTACCTGGTCTCGGAACTGAGTGCAACGTATCTTCTGGAAAACTCTCCTTTTTCCCAGCAGCATTACCTTGCCGAAAGGCTCAGGAATGCTGAACTCTGGACCCGGCTTCCGGAGATTATGATGAAGGGGCCTGAGATTGTCGAGAAAGGTCATTTCTTCGGAGAGGTAGTCCACTGCATGGCTGAAAATGCGCACTGTGGACTGCTGCAGGACACGATCAGGGTTGTGCTGGAACATGTAGATTTTACAAATGTCAAAAAGCTGCTGGACCTCGGGGGAGGACACGGGCTTTATGCGATCGTTTTTTCTAAGTTGAATGAAGGACTTCAGGCTTTTGTTTTTGACCTCCCTCCGGTTACGCACAAGACAAAATATTTCATAGAAAAGTATGGAGCCTCAAATGTGGACATAATTCCCGGAGACTTCTTTACTGATGAAATCGGAAGCGGGTATGACCTTATCTTTTCTTCCTTTAATCCCGGGGGGAAAGTGCCTTCCCTTATCCCGAAGATTTCCGAAGCTCTCAACCCCGGAGGCGTTTTTGTAACCCGGCAGGTCCCTGATGAAAAAATGAAGTCCAGCCCTCTGCTCAGCCTTGATTGGAACCTCTGGACCTTTGAGGATGTAAAGAAAGGAGGGTCAGGATACAGTTTCGAAAACAGTGTCCCCTTTTCCGAATATATAGAAATGCTGGGCAATTACGGGCTTGAAGTCTTCCGGGCACTTGACATGAAAGACGGGTCACGGATCGTATTTGCCTGGAAAGTATAAGTTAATTTTTACAGTGAAAAGGGTACGGGAATAGGAATCCTGAATTGAAAGGGATGTCGCAGTTCCTTCTAACAGGAACTGTTTGATTATATTTTGTGAAGAGTTGAGTTCCGGACAGAAATCACTTAGTTTCCTTTACCATGAACAGGGCATTTATCCCTATTTTCAGGGGAGCAGCTTATATATTCCCCTGTCTGAACAAAATATCTGAAATGTTCTATCCAGATTCTTGATTCATCTTCTTTATCCGTAAATTCTATGAATTTTTTTAATGCCCGCGCCGTTTTTGGGTTCAGGATATGTTCAATCTTGCATGCGTCTTCTTCTGCTGTTTTTTCATCGAGCCCCAAATGCATAAGAAAATCCTTTAGCATGCTGTATTTTTCCCTCGTCTTTCTGGCAATTTCCGTTCCTTTCTCGGTAAGGGTTACTCCACCGTACTTTTCATAATTTATGTAACCTTCCTTATCCAGTTTTTTGAACATACCTGTCACAGTTGAAGGGCCGAGTTCCAGCTCTTTTGCTACATCTTTAACTTTAGCGTACCCTTTTTCTTCTACAATTGATGCAATAATTTTCAGATAGTCTTCATCTCTTTCCGTTGTCATAAAACTCGAACCCTTTTTTACGTACCGAATATATTTCGATGACTATATTTAGTTATGCAGGAAAGACATATAAGTGTAGCTGTCTTAACTTTTTTGGCTATACATATACTAAACAGGGGGAAAAAGAATGGAGATAAAAGAACTTTTAGAGGATTCCAAAATTAAAATATGGGTCTCAGAGTAAAAAATAAACAGAACACTGGTTTTTCGGTATCATGTAAGAGTTTTGATGTGATTTTTCGGTTTTGTATAACCTGTATAATCGAATAGAGTTATACAAAGTACTGGTTATACAAAACTCTGTAAATGCAGCCTCAATGAGGGCAGGCTTGTGTTTTTGCAATTACATGGTTTAATTCTTGTTATTGCCAGACACAAAATCCGCCTTTCTGATTAATTATTAAGTCTTTAATCGGTTTGCAAAGGCTTCGAGAGCGCACACAAAACAATCCATGAATCCAACATCTGAACTAGCAGGTTCGCCTTTTTCGAATAAATAACGCCATTTCTTAAATACATCCTTGTTTTTTTCAAGCAACTCTCTGAATTCCGAGTCCTTGTATCCAGCCGCAATAATAATTTTAGTTTGAATCTCTGGTTTTAGGTTATCATATAGTTCTTTTAAGTCATGCCCCCAAGAAGGCTCACCTTTTACAGTTATTATATACTTAAGGTAAAGTTCTGCAGAAAAAGCTAAATTTACAACCATTGGGATTCCTAACATATTGGATTTCCCATCAGGTAATGCGTTTTCTATCTGGCATCTGTAAGCGGATTCCTGAAACGAGTGTGCCATGCTCTTCAAGAATTGTAAATCTGCATCTTTACTGGTAGGATTATAACTTATTTTATATTCAGATATACGTGAACCTATCACAACTTCCATTCTATGTGGAGTTTTTTCAGTGTTCGGTTTGTTATTTCCTGAATTCATTTCGATCAATCCTGGTTTTTTTGAGTAGAAAAATGTAAAAAGATTTGATTTATGGAACTAGATAGAATTCTTTGGTTTTTACAAATTAACTGACAAAAAATAGAGACCTAGAAAAGTCTCTGAATTAAGATTTTTTACATCGTAGAAATGAAAAAATTATAGGGGTAGCGATTATGATGAGATATTCTAAGATAGATGACATCAAATCAATATCACTAAGCGATGCTAATTTCAAGTCTACTATTATTGAAATTATTAAGTTTAGACTCATGTTCGTGTAGATTCTTTACTATTTAAGGTAAGCATCGTTCAAAAACAGATAAAGTACTTCATCATTTACTCAAACATGCATCTAATCCCGTAATTATAAGATGATTATAGCATATAATAAGATTATTATGACATATTATGAGATTATTATGGCAATGTTTAAGTAGCAGAATTCACCATACTACCATAGTAATACATGTGTAGTCATTTTACCGTAGTAATGGTAAAATACTTTAGTCTGAATTTGTCGTTGGAAACTTTGCCTGAAGTCCTGGTAAGATGCAGGCAAAGTCTCAGCGATAAATTTCAATCAAGCAACTTTTTTAGTTCTGTGTTACATCAACTCCAGAGGTTATTAATTACTGTCCTAGTATTTATATTCTATAGATACCATCCTTATGAGCTTCGCCAACAGTTTGGAAAAGATTCTTCTGTATGGGGAAAAATGTAGAAAAATGTACAAAAAGTAACTAAATTAATTTACTTTTTGAGCAGAAATATTTAGAGGTATTAATTTTTAAAATATTTTATATGAAAATATCATTTACAAACTTTTCCTTTGGGCAGCCTATTTGAATTTTTACATTCTTTTTTGGCTAAATATGTTTTTTCCTATTGCCTTTGTGTGTAATACTGTGTGTAATAATTCTAGACAACTAACTCTAATAATTATAAATAAGTTCATTACAATAAAAACGGGAGTAAAAAAGCATTCCAACTTTAAAAGAGAAATTGAGTACAAATCTGAAACCGAGTTTAGGTTTATATTTGGCCATATTTTTCTTAAAGGGGTTATGCCTGCAATCACGTTTCAATCCCTCTAAGGCTGATTTTAACAATTGTGAGTTCCGGAAGATATGCAAGGCTGGGTGCCTCGTGCATATTTGCATAATGGAAGCATTGAAGAGATAGATGATTGTTGTCCGGTAAAAGCAAATTTAGATCTGGAAAGATTCAAAAACATAAAAATAAAATTTGAGCCTTCAAACAATTTGGTACACGATGGTTATCCATGTACCAACATATGCAGGTCTAATAAATGATTAAAAATACGAAAGAATATCTGAACAAAATCGTTCATATTGAAATGGATCGGCCCCTGGGCAGTTTTCATCCCAGATATGGATTTAGATATGAAATCAATTATGGTTTTGTGCCGAATACGGTAAGCGGAGACGGGGAAGAAATTGATGCATATGTTATGGGAGTTAATGAGCCGCTTGAAGAATTCGATGGCAAGTGCGTGGCTATCATATGCAGATCAGAAGAAGATGACGACAAATTGGTGGTTATACCTGAAGAATTAGGAGATATTTCTGATGAGGAAATAATAAAAGCTACATATTTTCAAGAAAAGCGCTATCATATTACTATTAATAGATAATTTTGCAGATGATATCTATAGACCTCATGATTTCGTTGGAATGGGGAGTTATTCTCATTCCAGGAATAAGAAAAGGGGTTTAGAAAAGTGGATATGTTCGAACCGTTTTTTCATTCTTTTTGCATTATTCCTCTCCCATTTCTTTTCTGAATTCTATGTAATCTCGCTCGACTTCTTCAAGTTCGTATTCCATTTTACACCACCATTTTGGATTATTAGGATTACAGTTCTTCCTAAAGATTTTACAGTCAGGAATTAATATGGTTGAATGGGTAACAATAGCATAGGATTCAGTGGCAGAGAATTCCTGGGATCTGCACATTAAATGGCCATTCCTGAACACAATTTGCTTTTCACATATAAGCACGCATTTTTCACGGAAAAGGAATACAGGACAGATATTTTCGGGAGTTTTTCAAAGTTAGCGGAGGCGTCTCTATCCTGCTCTTCCTTCCCGTTGGTCGGAGGAGTTCAAAAGCCTGGAATTTGTAACCTGTTGTCTTAAAGTGTTATATACCTGCATTTCTTCTTAGTTGTGATCTCGTATGTTATCCATTGCGGTAGATTTGCCAGCACTCAGTTTAGAGATGTTCCTTGCTTTTGAACTCCGCTTCGTGTTTGTCGAGTTTTATCATACGCCCCGAGAGTTCAAACCTCCTGGTTAACTTCTTTTAATATAAGCTATGGCAGTGTCGTGAGTTTGCTGTAGATCCCGTATATTATATTTTAATTCTGTTCTTTTATTTCTTAATGTGTGGAACTTTTTGACCAAACAATTTCCGGCACTTGGAACTTTGGGACTTGGAACTTTACATCTAAACCGGACATTGCCAAAAGTGTGTCTTTTGTGACTTTTTCAGTTAACCTTCTTTTGGAATTCGTATTCTCATATTTTTGATTTTGAAGTATCAGTTTTTAGCTTTTTGTGAGATGCAATTTAGGAGTTAAGTTTCTGTTTAATAGTTCACCAATTCTTATTTCCTCAGTCTAGTTTCACCTCCTTTTTCCTGAAAATATTATATCTATTTGGTTTAAATCCCGCCAAGCTTTAAATGGTGTTTTTTGGTTAAGCACCGGCGGACTCCCATATTCCCATCGTATTCGGTTTCCCGTATTATTCAGCCATTTTCTATGTTGCAAAAATTTATTTTGGCTTACTAATCTTTTCCACATACCTGTAATGTACCGGGAACTATTTATAATTTTCGTATATACGAAAATTATTCTAATATATGAAATATAATCTGAATAGAAAATAATATTAGTAATAACAAATCATTTTGTATATACAAATAAAAGTTATTTTGGCATTTCATTTCAAGCAATAAGATATGCTCGCACCCCCCTAAAAAACGCACATGAATGGTCTTCTTCTGGCGTCCTTATCTTGACTTCAGCGTGGCAGTCTTTGATATCCAGGCCATCGAACACGCAACCTGCAGGACATTAGAGCCGACAAAGAATGCTTTGAGAATTTAGAGTTTTTTGAAAGCATTATTGAAGAGAACTATAAGCAGTAGTAGGCTAAAGAAATGAATGAATTGCTCACTGGGATGAAATCCTGAAAAGTAAGGAAAACGTGGAAAGAAACCAAAAACCAAGGCAAGAAATCTGCTGGACAGGTTTATAGAACCCAAAGAAAAGACTCTGAGATAGAAAAGGCTCTTAAATTCCTCACAGATTTAAAAGTTCCGTTTGAGAAAAATCAAGCAGAAAGAGATGTCAGGATGGTGAAACTACAGCAAAAAATATCGGGAATTTTCAGAAAACACATGGGTCACAAGCCTTCTGCAGAATTAGAGTGTACATTTCTACATTCAGAAAGAACGGGGTGCCTGTTTTAGAGGGTATTATAGCGGCGCTCTGGGGAGCGCCGCTAACTTATACCCCGAATAGTTACTTGATTTCTTCAATATGGCCCGAAACATAGGTCACAAATATCGGCACGGTGATAATGCGTTCAACACCCTGCTCTTCCATACTGGCAACTGCCGTCCAGATATCTTCACCTTCAACAAATTCTAAGAAGCCCAATTCTACAGGATACGGACAATCAATAGCTTCTACGGCATCCCGTATAGGTTGGTTCCACTCATCTTCCGGGGAGCCTGGTGCTACTATCAGTATCCCGATTGTTGAGGACTCACCTCCGGACTCACCTCCGGACTCGCCTCCTGACTCACCTCCTGTTTCTTCCTTCCCTATCTGGGGCGCATCGGATGCGCCGTTGATGGCCAGGGTACTGGTGCAGTTTTCAATGGTGGAATCGTAGGCGTATCCCGCGATGCTACCCACTGTAGAACTCCCACCGGTAATGCTGCCCGAAGAGGTAGAATCCGCAATTGCATAGGATGAAGGTACCGGCCTCTCATCTGCATAAAACTCATGATAAAAGCTCCCACCGACAAGACCTCCTATGAGCTCAGTGCTGTTCACCACTGTGATGTTGACATTCGCCGAGCACCCCTTTATCTCTGCGGGGGCATCATCACCAAAGGTACCCGTAAAGCCCAGAAGTCCCCCTACCAGGGTATTGTTTTCACCTAAAACCATGATGGAAACGTCGGCATGGCAGTTTGTGACCTCGGCTCCTTCCCGGGCGTAGCCAGCGTTGCCAGCCAGTCCGCCCAGGCCAAAGCAATTGTCTCCTTCTGCCGTTATCGTGCCTGTCGCCGTGCAATCCCGGACAGCAGAGTTCCCTTCCTGTCCGCCGAGTATAACACCTGCGCAACAGCCGTCGCCCAGGACCACAATATCCGCCACAGCGTCACAGCCAATAAGATCTCCAAAGGTACCGCCAGTTATGCCACCTGTTGCCTGATAGCCCTGGACTGTATTAATGCCAGTCAAAGTTACATTCTCCAGGACGCAATCCAGAGCCTGGAATCCGATTACGCCACCTACCAAAAAGTTTCCGGTCACGTTCACATTTTCCACTTTCAGGTCGTATATGGAGCTTGGATTTTCCCCGTCTCCGACAGCGCACCCGAATAAACCAACCGACATCCCTTCCGGCTGATCGATAGTCAGGTTGGAAATGGTGTATCCGTTGCCGTTAAAGGTGCCGGTAAAGGCTAGTTCCGGATCCGGCGTCTCTTCATCCTCCGGGTCGTCAGACAAAGGCTGGAAAATACCGATGGGCTCCCAGTTCTCGTAGCCGGAGAGGTCGATGTTCGCCGTTAAAACGAAGTCTTTATCCAGATAGTTGCGCACCCGGTCAAGCTGTCCCGCTGTTGAGATCCGGTACGGATCGGACTCCATGCCGCTGCCGCCCTCAAAGACGGTGCTTTCCCCTATGATTAACAAGTTATCGGAATCTTCCCAGCGCAATTTTTCCACTACTTGAGCCCGGAGAGCTTGAAAGGTCTTTTTTTCCTCAGAGCTTGCGGTATTATTTTTAACCTTGTTTTTTAAGGCATAGAAGTTCTCCGGAAATACCTCGGGACGCGCCTTTACTGTTAATGTCCTGCCACTTTCATGATCAGTAATCTGATAACTATAATAATCTCCATTATGAAGCCGTTCTTCCAGACGATATCCAGCGGTACCCAGTATGGTTTGCAGTGCCGCTTCAGTGCCTTCTGAGCTTGGTCCGACTGCTGTAAAACGACTGCGCTCAGCAACAGCTCCAGGGCTCAAAACCCCAAGCGCTTCCTGCATAGCCCGATAAGCAAAGGAACCACAAACACAAACCTTTCCTCCTTCCTCCAGAGCAACATCAGAATACTGGATTACATGTGTCTGTCCTGATTCCTGCATTTTTATGTCTCCGATAATCGCATCATTGGCACGAAATGCAATATATTGGGCCACGTTGGCATGAGGCAATAGTGCCCTTTGTCCGGCTTCGGGGTACAGATAGGTTATACCCTCCAGGCTGGTGGGTATTTTACTGTCAGTATAAACTCCTTCACTCAACATAACCGGCATTACTATAACTGTGCAGTCAGGATTATTCTTTTTTACCTCTTCGACCACGGTTCTTATGTTGGGTGTTCCAGCTCCCACAAATCCGTAATGTACTTGCTTGAAGCCCTGTATTTGCTGCAGTTTATCCCCCAGGGATGCCATCTTTTCTTTCCAGACAGCTAAATTTTCCGGATTAGATGTACCGTGAGCAACCAGAACCACTATTTCATTCTCAGCATCCTGGCTAAGGTTTTTCAATCTTTCATCGAGAATTTCGGCAATCAATAAATGATCATCTAAAGCGGAAGTCAATTCCACAGTGGCGGTTTTTTCGATTCTTTCCAAACCTTCTTCTTGTGCTGCTGCATCGTCCAGAGAGCTGGGTAAACCGAGCATGTATTTTATTTCTTCCATGTGGCTAGAAGCAGAACAAACGAATATAGGAACAGCCACAATTCGTTTCACTCCCTTTTCCTCCAGTGCCTGCACGGCCATGGCTATGTTTTCTGTTTCCGCATCCAAAAAGCCTAATTCTACTGGATAAGGTACTTCAACCTCGGCTACTGATTCGCGTACGCGCTGGTTCCAATTTTCATCTGACCCATGGGCTACTACTAATATTCCTATATCGTCAGTCTGCTCTTCATTTACAGCGTAGCCAATCTGTTCAAGAACGCCATCATTCCATGTCATGGTGCTGGTACAATTTTCCACAGTGGAATCGTAGGCATAGCCCGCGATGCTTCCTACTTCGTTTCCACCGCCAGTGATGCTACCCGAGGTGTTACAGCTGTTGATCGCATAGCGCGCAGGCACCGGCCTAGCTTCTGCAGCCAACTCATGATAGAAGCTGCCGCCGACAAGACCACCTACACGCTCAGTGCTGTTCAACACTGCGATAGTGACATTTGCCGAGCACTCTGTTACCTGGGTTGGGAGTTGCTTACCATAGGTCCCAGCATAGCCAAGAAGCCCGCCGACCATGGTATTGTTTTTACCGCAAGCTGTAATGGAAACATCATCGGCATGGCAGTTTATGACTTCGATTCCTTCAAATGCACCACCGATCAGCCCTCCCAGCGCAAAATAATCTTCTCCTTCCGCTGTCACAGTGCCTGTCGCAGTGCAGTCGATAACTGAACAAGCGTTCAGGGCACCGCCTAAAACACCTGCGGAATTGGCGGCATCGCCCAAGAGTACGATATTCGCTGCAGCGTTGCAGTTTTTCAGCTCCGCAGAACCTCCGCCTATATCGCTGCCTCCTAAAATGCCACCCACATAAATGTTACCCTGAACTCTGTTATCGCCAGTAAGAGTTATATTCTCCAGGATACTGTCCGCATACTGAAAACCAACTACTCCGCCGACACAAAAGTTTCCGGTCACATCCACATTTTCCAGAGTTAGATCGTATATGTGAATGGGGCCTTCCTGCTTCCCGGCAACACACCCGAATAAACCAACCGACATGCCCTCCGGCTGATCGATGGTCAGGTTGGAAATGGTATATCCGTTGCCGTTAAAGGTGCCGGTAAAGGCCAGTTCCGGATCCGGCGTCTCTTCATCTTCCGGGTCGTCGGACAAAGGCTGGAAAGTACCGATGGGCTCCCAGTTTTCATAGCCGGAGAGGTCGATGTCCGCCGTTAAAACGAAGTCTTTAACCAGATAGTTGCGCACCTGGTCAAGCTGTTCCGCTGTTGCGATCTGATAGGGGGATTCAGTTGTTCCGTTTCCACCCGCAAAAACTCCGATGGAATCATAGGCACGGGCAACAATCAACTGAGAAATTTTATCATGGGGCAGTAAAGAACGCTGTCCTTCCTCCGGATATACATAAGTTAATCCGGTTAGAACTTCAGGAATCGTAGTGCCTGTGAATGTGCCTTCGGAAAGCATCACCGGCATAACAATAACGGAAGCTCCGGGATTTTCCGCTTGCTGCGCTTCTACCACTGCCCTGGCATTCGGTTCACCCATAGCCACAAAGCCGTAATCTACATCCAAAAATTGATAGTTCTCTTTAAGCTGTTGCCCTAAAGATTCCAGGTTATTTTTCCAGACTGCCAGGTCTTCCGCGTCCGAGGTCCCATGAGCGACCAGTACCACGATTTCCTGATCTGCCTGCTGGCTAACCGTTGCAATACGGTCATCTAAAATTTCCGCTACCAATGGATGGTCATCCAGGGCCGATGTCATTTCAATCTCGGCATTGTGCGAAACTACTTCCAGCCCTTCCTCAATTGCTTCTTCTTCCGTAATGGAACTGGGAATTCCCAGTATGTATTTGATTTCTTCAATATGACCCGAAGCCGAGGCCACAAATATCGGCACGGTGATAATGTGTTCAACACCCTGTTCTTCCAGACTGGCAACTGCAGTCCCGATATCTTCACCTTCAACAAACTCCAGGAAACCCAATTCTACCGGATACGGACAATCAATAGCTTCTACGGCATCCCGCACCGGCTGGTTCCACTCATCTTCCGGTGAGCCATGCGCTACTACCAATATCCCGGTTGTTGGGGGCACCACTCCTGTTTCTTCCTTCCCTACCTGAGGTGCATTCTCTGACACGCAGTTTATGGTCATAGTGCTGGTACAATTTTCCACGGTGGAATCGTAGGCATAGCCCGCGATGCTGCCTATGGATTCAGAGCCGCCGGTAATGCTACCCGAAGTGCTGCAGTTCACGAGCCCATACATAGTCGGTGTGGGGTAATACTCCTTGTATTGCTCCAGGTAAAACCCGCTTCCCACCAGTCCGCCTACCCTGCTCGTACTGTCTGACACGATAATGGTGACATCAGCCGAGCAGCCCGTCACCCGGGTGGGGTGCTCCGCGTCAGAGGCTCCCGTATGCCCCAATAACCCCCCTATCATGGAATTGTTTTTACCACAAGCTGTAATGGAAACATCATCAGCATGGCAGTTGGTGACCGCCGCTCCCTCAATTACGCAGCCGGCCAGTCCGCCCACTCCATAACGATTGTCTCCTTTCACTGTCACCGTACCTCCCGTCGCCGTGCAGTTGAGCAACGAACCGTCCTCCAGGCCGCCGCTCAAAACACCCGCGTGGTTCGCGCCATCGCCCCGGAGCACGATGTCCGCCGCAGCGTTGCAGTCTTTCATATCACTCAGGCTGCCGCCTGTAATTCCGCCTACGTTGGTGTTGCCCCTAACCGTATTTTGATCGCCGGTCAGACTTAGGCCTTCCAGGTTTCCGTTCAAATACTGAACGCCGAGCATGCCCCCCACAAAAGCGTATCCGGTCACATCTGCATTTTCCACTGTCAGGTTGGATATGGAGCTTGGATTTTTCTCATCGCCGACGGCGCACCCGAATAAACCAACCGCCGTGCCTGCAGGCTGATTGATGGTCAGGTTAGAAATGGTATACCCGTTGCCGTTAAAAGTACCGGTAAAGGCTGCTTCCGGATCCGGGGTCTCTTCATCCTTCGGGTCGTCGGACAAAGGCTTAAAAGTACCGATAGGTTCCCAGTTCTCGTAGCCGGAGAGATCAATATCTGCGGTCAGGATAAAGTGCTTATCCGGAAAGCATCGTACCCGATTAAGCTGCTCTGCTGTTGTAATCTGGTATGGGTCTGACTCCGTTCCGCAGCCCCCTGCGAACAACGAAACTGCTGTTTCTTCTTTATCCGCATGGGATGAGTTTTCCGACGTATGATTGATGGTCGCAGTGATGGTGCAGTTTTCCGCCGCAGGATTGCAGGCATATGCAGTGGCTGAAAGTAACGAAATAACCACTGCCACTGTTAATAGCATAGCGAAAATTTTTCTCAGTTGCCACTTATTACTTAAGATAATGTGTGGTTTTCCCATAATAAACCCCTCTTCATATCATTTTTGGAAATCTTTTGTCTAAATGTGCAAATAGTTGATATTCTGGTCGATAGCATACGCTAATCTTTTCAAATCCGCGTTTCTTTGATGAAATCCGATCAATTGAACGGCATCATAATCGTATTCTGTACTTTATTCCTCTGGATTTCTGAAAATTCGTCCCTTATTATCACCTCTTTTCTATAATATCAATGATGTTTCTGGCGCGATGCGCCACCATACTAGAGTTATGCATTGCAGCAACGATGATCTGGCAGTATACGCAGGAAATCCCGGTCTTAAGTGAATTGCAAATGGACTATCCTGTTATTGAAATGATTTTTAAAAGCAGGAATAACAGCCAGCCAGCCCAGCCAGCCCCACCTGTCTTTGTGATAATCGAAGTAATTCCACTCATTGACCACTTTAATTAGCTGATTGTAGGTTTCCAATTCCTGGCTATCTTTTATCCCCCATCGAAACTTAGCATCCATCCTGCCGATGGCATCATGTCGCTTGCTCATCTTCACGATGTCCGGGCTCATAACTTCCAGAAGCATTTCTCCTCCCGGGAATTCGGAAATCAGTTTATTCAGCAGGGTTTTGACTTCCTGCACGGTAAAATACATCAGCAGCCCTTCGGCAATGATCAAAACCGGTTCGTCAGTTACACAAATTTCGTCCATCCAGGAATCATCAAAGACCGATTTGGCAATCATCCTGTAGTGGTCAGTTTCGACAAAAAAATTCTGCCTGATGCGGATTACTTCCGGTAAATCCAAATCGTACCAGTGCATCCTGCCATTATCTACCTGCACAAAGCGTGTATCCAGTCCACAGCCTATGTTAACCACTACAGCATCGGGGTACTTTTGAATGAAACTCCGCACCGCTTGATCCAGAAGTTTTGTCCTCACCACAACCCCGATCTGGGATTTCCATGCATTGGCAAATTTCGTGAAATCATAGTCAAGTCCATTCATTATCTCCGCTGCTTTTGTATCTTTAATTATCGGACAGGTTTGTTCTGCTTCAACGGCCCGCGCCCACAGCGGGATAAGCAAGGTCTCGGGTATACCCTGTAAATTCGGTGTTATATCCTGTAAATCCGGCTTATTATCCATACTTATAGAATCCCCCATCTTTCAATTGAGAGTCAGCATAGTCGGATAAGTTCGGAAGCTTCTCCTCTCGAATTAACCTCTCTGTTTCCCAGCAAACCTCCTTTTTGCCGTCTTCTTCAAGGCCTCCTTCAATTGGCATTAATATGAGTCTTATTCCGTTTTTCGCATCTGAAAAGATTTTCCAATTTTTCGGAATTTCCTCACATTTTTCCAAATTTATGTTTGGGATGCGAATATTTTCCTCAAACTTGAAATGTTGTAGTAACTATTTATAATTTTCGTATATCCGAAAAATATGCTAGTATATGAAATACTATTTGTTAAAAGAAATTAATTTGTAAAATAATATATTATTTGCATATACGAAAAACTCTTTCGCTCTGCTCGGGATCTCAATAAACTCCTGAGAAGTATCCTGAAATACTGTCCAGTCAGATATGTGCCAATTTTTTTCAAATCTTCAAAGAAACACTTCAAGATCTAAACATTTTTAACTTTTTCATAGGACTAATTCGATATGCTCCGCTGTTTGGATGGCAAATTCTTACCTTAAAACCGTTCACTATATCTGGAATACCTTGTTGATGTTGGAGAGCAGACTCTCCAGTGTGAACCCTCTTACATTCCTGCCGGACAGCCGGATGCAGTCCTAATTCACATCCCCAAAAGTATTAATTACTTTGATATTGCGCCTTTAACATTGAGGAAAAAATTCCTTGTTTTTCTTTTAATTCAAAAGGTGTGCCTGTTTCTGCGATAACCCCGTCTTTAATAACAACAATCTTATCAGCCCCTGAAACTGTTCTCATACGGTGCGCAATAATCAAAACGGTTTTGTTTTTTATAAGCTCACTGAGTGCCCTTTGGATTTTGCTCTCATTTTCCGCATCAAGAGATGCTGTAGCCTCGTCAAGCAGGATAATTGGAGCGTCTTTCAGTATTGCTCTGGCTATTGATATACGCTGTCTTTCGCCTCCCGATAATTTTTCCCCGTTTTCTCCTATTAAGGTGTCATATCCTTGCGGAAGCTTCTTTACGAACTCATCGCATTGGGCCAGTTGTGCTGCCTTCATTACTTCTTCATCCGGTGCTTCTTCCTTCCCAAGACGGATATTATCCATAACTCTTGAATTAAAAAGCGTAACATCCTGAAAAACAATTGAAAAATTATTCAGAAGGGTTTCGGGATCAATCCGAGAGATATCTTCTCCGCCCAGGGTTATGACTCCTCTGTCGATATCCCAGAAACGAGCAGACAGTTTTGCAACCGTGCTTTTCCCGCCGCCGGAAGGTCCTACAAGCGCCGTTACTTCGCCTTGCTTTGCGGTGAAGTTTACATTCTGCAATGTTTGCACACCGTCTTGATAGGAGAAGTCCACGTTCTTGAATTCGATATCGTAGTTTTTCGGATGAAATTCAGTTCTTCCCTCCTGTCCTGGCATTCCATCCATCTCTTTCATGCGTTTTATCCGTACGTTGAGATATATAAGCGCTGCAAAGTTGTTCAAAGCGTCCATAATCGGATTATAAATGCGCGCAGTGACGACAAGAAAAACAATGTAAGTAAAAATACTTATATCCCCGGTTGACAAAAGATATGCTCCGGCCAATATGACACTGGGAAGACCAAGCTTTAAAACAGCGTAAGAAAGGTTGATGAATGCGCCAATCAAAAGCTCTGTTTTAATCAAAAACTTTTCGTAGTTATCCAACTTTGCGTTTAACGCCTTTGAAAAAGCCTCTTCTCTGTTATAGGACTTTACTTCGTGGACAGAATCAAGTCCCTCTTGAATATTATCCGAGATATCTCTTTTTATATCATATATTCTCACCTGTGTACTATTTTGAAACTTTCTCGAAAGATAAAAAACCAGGGCGGCAACCGGAACTACCCAGAATACGGCAAGGGACAGTTCCCAGTTATAGAAAAACATCATCACTCCCATGATCAGAAGAGTCAACCCCGCTGCATAAAGCTGGGGAACCGTATGGGAAAAGAGCAGCTCTATCTGTGTTACATCTTCCATGATGGTAGAGCTTAAATCGGCAATATTTTTTTTGCCAAAAAAAGCTAATGGAAGCTTTCTTAGCGTTTCAGCCAGACTGATCCGTCTTTGAGCACTTTCTTCATAAATTTTCGTGTAGGCCGAATCGTACTGAAAGGTGGCGATAACAAACATTATCATGAAGGACACGGCAGACAGAATAACGTAGTAAAAAAAGCTGCTTTTCTGGCTGGTTGAAGAATTTATCAGGGAGCTTATGTGTTCATCGAGGAAATAAAAGCTGAGGATTACCGGAGCCAGAAAGCTGATGTCCATCACTACGGTCCAGATTATCGAGTGAAGAAGGTCTTTTGCGCCTTTTTCAGACATAGCATATTTGTTTTGAAAATATTTTATCATATTGACCTCCTTAGTTTACCTGGCTTTTGCGGCAATTTTCCAGGCAACAGATTTTTGGTATTCATCCCACATGGTTTTGTAGATGCCACCTTTATTCAGCAGATCTGCGTGCGTTCCTTCCTCTGCAATCCTTCCGCTTTCGATAACCAGGATTCTGTTGACCTCCCGTACGCTGGTAAGACGATGTGCAATCATAAGAGTTGTTTTGCCACGGCTAAGCTCCTTAAGAGCTTTTTGGATTAAATGTTCATTTTCAGGGTCTACAAAGGCAGTGGCTTCATCTAAAAGCACGATCGGAGCATTCTTGACCGTGGCTCTGGCAAGCGCAATTCTCTGTTGTTCTCCCCCTGAAAGATAGGTTCCTTTTGAGCCTATTATCGTATCAAGTCCGTCAGGGAGATTTTCGATAATTTCTCTTGACTGCGAAAAATCAATTGCTTTATTTAGTTCTTCTTCTCCGACGTTATCTTTTCCAAAAACTATGTTTTCTTTTAGTGAACCTTTAAACAGCCTGGTGTTTTGAAAAACAAAGGAAATATTGTCCATTAGTTCTTTTTTGGGAATATCCTTGACATTTATTCCTCCGACTAATACTGCGCCTTCATCTGCATCCCAAAAGCGGGCGGCCAGCCTGGAAATGGTTGTTTTTCCGCCTCCTGAGGGACCTACAAGTGCTACCGTTTCACCTTCGTTTAATTTAAAGCTGATTTTATCGACGGCGCGTTTGTCGCTCCCTTCATATGAAAACGCTACGTTCCTAAACTCCAGGCTGTGATTTTGGATGTTTTTTGTGTTTTCGCTATGGCTCATGCCTGGATAAGCTAATAGGTTATCCAGCCTGTCAATGGCTTGCTCCGCAATCAAAGTATTTTGCTGAAAATACATCGATTTCATCAAAAGCATAGTAAAAATTGGTGATATCAGAATGTAAAAAACAAAGTCCGCAAGCACAAGGGGAAGGTTTTCTCCTCTTCCTATCAAAAAGATAGCCACCGGAATTAAAAAGAATGCGGCTGATTGCATAATTATGGTGTAAAATGACATTGGTTTTCGCCAAAGGAGGGTATACGCATGGACCATCTCTTTGTATTTTATTATACTGTTATAGAACCGCTTAAAAGAAAATACGGTTTGACCGAATGTTTTTACAATCGGAATACCACGGACATATTCCACGGATTCGGAGCTCATTTCCTCTAAAGAATCAAAATACATTTTTTGAAATTTTTTACCTTCGGAGCTCATCATGAACTTCATTGTTATGAAACCCAAAATAATTGGAACAAAAGAAGCAAGTCCCATTCTCCAGTCTACAATAAAAGTCAGAGCTATAAGAATAATGGGGGAGACGATGCTGCCTGCCATATCCGGGAGCTGATGTGCTAAAAATGTATGAGTTGTTCCCGCTCCGTCATTTACAATCTTCCGTATTTTCCCGCTTGAATGCTTATCAAAAAAACCAAGCGGCATAGACATTATTTTGTTCATGCCAACTTTTTGTATCCCTACCTCTACGTGAAAAGCCGCAAGATGCGAGCTCATAAGTGCGCAAAAATATACTATTATTCCTCCGATTGCACTTGCAAAGGCTAGCCACGCATAAAAACTGACATTTGAAATGTCAATCGATTGGGGAGCTGATAATATATCACGTGTTATGTACCATATAAGCACAAAAGGCAAGATGTTAAGAACTGCGGAAATTCCTGACAATACCAATGATAATGGCAAAAGTACTTTCTTCTTGCCCATGTAGGGCATGAACCTTTTTAAAATAAATTTTTTTTTCTCTTTTGGCATTTATAGTCACGCTCGTAATTGCAGCAACAAAGAAAACACTTTGTAGCTCACCTAATGTTGCATTATTTTGCTTCCTGGCTATAGCTTGACTTCCTGAATACCTGGACCCTAATTGGTTATATTCAATATTCCCATTGATTCGGGAGAGTAAAGTCTGGTCATTTTGCAATCGGTTGACTTAAAGTTTTAAAGAATGTTTTCAGTTCTCGTTTTTTATTTCAGTTGAATACCCCGTTAGCTTGCTGCGGGGATGAACAACTTACCCGGCAACAGTTAATGATAATATGTTTTATCAATTCCATTTTCTGGTTGTTAACTTCTGCTTAAACTAAATTGTTCAGGGTTATTGCTTTCTTTAACGGAATAATTGAAATTTATTCTTTCAGTTTATAGGTACCGGGATATTTTGTGGATAGGAAGACAGGATCTAATTTTTCCGGGAATTTTCCAGGTTGGTAGGCATCTCTGTCCTGTCTTCCTTTCCGTTGAGCCGAAAAATTTCAAAGCCCTAGCTAGCTGCTTTGTAACCTGTAGTCTTAAAGCTTTAAAGTCTGTTTTCGACTTTCGTTTTTTATTTCCGGCCTTTACTGATCCTGTACGGTTGTTCGCTTTTTGATCTGTCTATGCAGCTTTAAGCTCAGGAAGGCTGCTTTCAGGCTTTTGAAATCTTCGGTTTCTGTTCATCAAGATTTTTTGATCAGGGTTTTTCAGGTTCAGCCCGTCCGGTTATGGCAAACCCTTCGTCCCTTTTCTGTCAACTTGTAAACGGTACCGCTTGATACGGTGATTTTCCCGGAACAGCCACAAAGTCCGCAATCTTTACAGGAACCGGAGCAGGAAGAAGACCAGTCAGGATTTTTTTCCATAACTTTTTCAACATGTCCCATTCCTTCCATAATCTCGAGTAAGCCTTTAAGCTGCTGCGTACTCATTTTCAAATGTCTCGAAATCTCATTGAAAGAGATACTGCCTTTCTTTTCCGCTTCTGCCACCTGTTTCAGTACATACATGTATCCGAGTACCATTACCTTGTTTCCCTCCTTTCCTGAAGTTTGAATTTATTTTCCCAGCCCGCGTATATTACAAGAGAAAGCAGGCCAAGGTAAAGTGCAGGCTTGAAATCTACAAGTGGTGTCCATTCCTCAAATCCCTCCGCAAACAAAACCCACGCATTAATAAGGTCGGCAATAAAGTTCAGGGAATATAGAGCTCCGAAGAGCATGGAAAGTACGATCCCTACATATGCGTAGGCTCTTCCTTCCTGGAAATCTTTTGAAAGTTCACTAGTTCCGTATAAATAAACCGCACCTACGACTACAAGTACCAGCCCTCCGGCAATTTCCGGGGGAAGCAGGTTGGAAGCTATAAAGTTTTCAGGCAAAAACCCGGCTCCTTTCAGGACCTGTAAGCTCCCGATTGCCAGGTAGGTTATCCCCCAGAGGAGGGTAAAATAGGTCAGAGCTTTGTTCTTATTTTCCATTTATATCTCCTCTTCATGCGAATATGATATTCCCTATTTTTACCGTCGCAAAGGCCATTATCCACGCTATTGCTGTCGAATAAGCTGCTGCAAAAAGCATCCATTTCCAGGAGCCGGACTCTTTTTTGATTACTGCAACTGCTCCTATGCAGGGTACGTAAAGCAGGGTAAACACCATGAGCCCGAGTGCAATAGCGGGTGTGAATGTAGGGTCTGCTGCAAGAGTCGAAGACAATATTCCTTCATCTTCCCCTGTGCCATATAGGGTACCGAGAGAACCGAGGACAACCTCTTTGGCAAGGAACCCGAAGATCAGGGAAATTGCAATTTTCCAGTCAAAACCTATCGGTGCTACGAGAGGCTCGAGCAGTTTTCCCAGACTGCCTATGTAACTTTCCGCACTTCCGTATTCGACTCCCTGTGGGAAGTATGCAAGTAGCCATATTATCACCACTCCCCCTGCGATCACGGTACCTACCCTTTTCAGGTAAAGGGAACCCTGGTTCCACATATGTTTCAGGGAATTACCGACCGAAGGCACATGGTAAGGAGGAAGTTCCATTATAAAGGAAGAAGGTTTGCCCTTGAAAATGACACTCCGGAAAAGCTTGGCAGACAGGATTGCCACAATTATGCCGAGCACGTAAAGCCCAAAGATAACCGATCCGGCCTGTTTTCCGAAAAACGTCCCTGCAAGCAGCACGTAAACAGGCATCCTGGCCCCGCAGGACATGAAAGGCGTAACCATCATCGTAATGAGGCGGTCTTTTTCATCTTCAAGGGTGCGGGTTGCCATAATAGCCGGGACCGAACACCCGAATCCCATAAGCATTGGAATAAAGGATTTTCCCTGAAGCCCCATGGAATACATCAACCTGTCCATAATAAAGGCGGCTCTTGCAAGATATCCGCTGTCTTCCAGCAAAGCCAGGAGGAAGAACAGGATGAAAATATTGGGTACAAAAAGTATAACTGATCCCACTCCTGCAATTATCCCGTCCCCTAGCAGGGATGCAAGCCAGGAAGAATCAATGTTTGCAGCAACAGATTCGGCAAGCGAACCGAAAAACATGTCTATGAGTTCCATGAAGGGAGAGGCGAAGGTAAAAGTAAGTTCAAACATACCCCACATCAGGGCAAGGAATATGGGTATTCCAAGATATCTGTTTGTAAGTACTTTATCGACCATGTCGGATGGTGACATCTTTTCAGCACAGGTCGTACATGCCTGAGACAGTATGCTGCTTATGAACTCGTACCGCTTATCGGCCATTTCAGCTTCGTATCCCTCCGAATCCAGACCGGAAAGGAACTTTTCAACTTCAGGCTTTACACTTGACCTAGAAAGTTTTGAGCGAGCATTTTCGTCTCCTTCGAGTAGTTTTATGCTAAACCATCTGGAAGGGTATCTGTTCATAAGGGTCATGTCTTTAACGAGAATATTTTCAAGATGACGTATCTTCTCTTCAACATCTTTCCCGTACCCTATCTCATGAGGCAGGTGCGCTTCGGAATCGGCTTTTGTGATTATTGCGTCAAGGAGGTCGTTAATGCCCTTGCCTTCGTTTGCCGTTGTCTTTATCAAAGCGGTTCCAAGTAATCTTTCAAGCCTGAGGATATCCACCTCATCTCCCCGGCTTTCCGAAAGGTCGGACATATTCAGAGCAAAGACAAGTTTCGTTCCCATTTCCAGTAGCTGGGTGCTCAGGTACAGGTTGCGTTCCAGATTTGTCGAGTCAAGAATCTGTACCACAACATCCGGTTTTTCCTCGAGGATATAATCTCTGGAAACAACTTCGTCTGCCGAATAGGCTGTGAGGCTGTAGGTTCCGGGAAGGTCTACAATTTCGAGAACATGTCCGGCATATTCTTTTGTACCTACTTTTTTCTCAACCGTTACCCCTGGCCAGTTTCCCACTTTTTGCCTGGCTCCGGTAATAGCATTGAAAACGGTTGTCTTGCCCACATTGGGATTTCCTGTAAGTGCAACCCTGATTTTAGTCTCAACCAAGTTCCACACCTTCACATGGATCCGGTTCCACCATAATTTTCATAGCCATACCCTTTCCAAGGGCATAACGTGCTCCATTCACGTTGACAAGCAGATTCCCTCTCTCGCATCCTATAAGCCGGACAGAGGACGAAGGCGTAAAACCCATTTCTGTCAGTCTTCTTTTGAGGCCCAGACCTGCCCGAACTTCTTTGATCCTGCAGCCTTTCCCTTCCGAAAGCATGGTAAGAGGCATCCGTGCGGTCAAATTAATCCTCCAGTACTTCAACAACAACTGCCTCAGCCTCAGTCTTCCTGAGGGAGAGGTTGTATCCTTTCAACTTGAAATCCACAGGGTCACCCAATGGGGCTTTTTTGGTGACACTCAGAACTGTCCCGGGAACCATCCCCATATCAAGGAGTCGCTTACGGGAACTCCCCCCTCCTCTTACCTGGATAACACGGGCTTTCTGACCTGTTTCCAGCATATTCAGGGTTTTATCTATCGTTTCTATCATTTTTAATCACCCTTTAATTTTCGGATAACCTAATATTTTTCCTAGTCTTGAAATGTAATACTAAATATTTAAAATTTTCGTATATACGAAATTTTTGTGGATAAATGAATTTTATCTATTGGTAAAATATTCTTTGGAACAATCTGACAATCCTGTACAACCGGTGAATCTGTTTTCTTTCAGCCCGATATTTGCAAAGCCACTCCCTGAAAGATGAATCTCTGAAGGTCAAGGAAAAAAGGAGTCTATACATTTTTGCCGCAGGCAGACCAAACAGATAACTGTTAATTGAAATCAATGCTTAGTCGTTTTTGCTTTACCTGTTGTTCTTCCTGGGGCTTTCTTTAGAATGTTTACAAGCCGGAGCCCCAGAGAATCCGTATTCCTGAAATCGATATTATGAGGAAATTCATTTCCGTCATCAGCTACGATCAGCACAAACATTGGCTCTTTTTCACTCTTTTCAATGCTCCTTTTGCTCTCGGAACACCTTACTATTCCCTCTTCACTTTTCTCGATGCCCATTTCATCCGTTTCTATGCTCTGTGAGACTGTTTCTATGTGTATTTCTGCTTCGGAATTGTCTTTTTCATGCCCTTTTTCGCAGTCTTCTGATCTTAAAAGCCTTATGCGGATTTCTCCTTTCTTTCCCGGGGAAAAGCATGCTTTAAGGAATTCGAAACCAGTTCGTTTACGATGATGCCGAGAGGAACTGCGGTATCCATTCCCAGATAAATCTGCTCAAGGTCCAGTTTCAGGTCAATTTTTCCATTTCCTACGATATATGAACTGAGGAGGTCTCCGGTCAGCTTGCGGAGATAAAACGCAAAATCAAGAGTCTCCATATCCTTTCTCTTTTTCTGTACAGGAGCACCAACGAACATATGAATAAGAAAGAGATGAAATACTCACTGTAAATTTAAAAGAAGTAAATCCGTAGCTTTCTACGTAAAACTTCCCGGGCAAACAGGTCATTTCCTGAGGGTTTTGGATTACTTTTCTCCGACAGTAACGTTATTACCCAAAAAAACAATCACTCTATGGGGATTGTTGTGATTCGCGAAGCCATGTTCTACGAGAAACTCGAAGCTGACAAGGTACAGTGCGGGCTCTGTGCCCACAGGTGCAAAATTGCTCCCGAAAAGAGAGGATTTTGCGGAGTCAGGGAAAACAGGGGAGGTAATCTTTATTCTCTCATTTACGGGACCGTTTCCAGCGAAGCTGTGGACCCTATCGAAAAAAAGCCACTTTACCATTTCTATCCCGGGTCTTATGTTTATTCGGTGGGGACTATCGGGTGCAATTTCAGGTGCAAACACTGCCAGAACTGGTCGATTTCTCAAGTCTGCCTGGAAGACTCTTATACAACAGATATCCTTCCGGACGAACTGGTGGCAAGGGCGCTTTTCTCAGGTTCCAGGTCCGTTGCCTGGACGTATAACGAGCCTACAATCTGGCACGAATATACTTACGAAAGTGCAAAGATGGCAAAAGAGGCAGGGCTTGCAACAGTTTATGTGACCAATGGCTACATGACTCCAGAAGCCCTCCGGCACATCGCACCCTATCTGGATGCTGCCAATATCGATATTAAGGCTTTCACCGAGAAGTTCTATCATGATGTTGCCAGTGCAAAGCTGGCCCCCGTACTTGAGTCTTCTATCCTTGCAAAAGAGCTTGGGATCCATGTGGAGATAACAAACCTTATCATCCCGAAACACAACGACTCTCCTGATGAACTCCGGGAACTTTCGAAGTGGATCTACAAAAACCTCGGGCCTGACACCCCCCTTCACTTCACGCGCTTCCACCCCCAGTACCAGATGCAGGATCTCCAGCCAACTCCGGTAAAAACCATGGAGGAAGCCTGTAAAATCGCAACGGAAGAAGGGATGAAGTATGTCTACATGGGCAATGTCCCGGGAAGTGACCGCAATAATACCTTCTGTCCTAATTGCGGCAAAATACTGATCATTCGAGGATTTTTCGATATAGAAAAGTACGAAATTACGCCTGAAAAGACCTGCCCGGTCTGCGGGGAGAATATACCTATCGTCGGAGAGTACGTAAAACGGGAATTTAGCGAAGCGGAAGACTGAAAGTGGTCCCCGGTTAACTGGTGGATCTATTCCTTGAACGGCCCATATGACGAATAAGGTTGTACGGGTCAGAAATTTTTGTAATTTTTATCCTTTTTTGGTCCGCGTAAATATCACAAAATATATTTTTCGCACCCTTCTTCAAAGATTTTGATTATCCCTGCCCTCAGGGAAGGCGTATAGCTGCCAGGCTCGATTTTAACAGCCCTGTATAGTTCTTCGAGTCCCACCCACTCAACGGAAACGGCTTCTTCGGGGTCATACCGTATAAGGCTGGTGTTTTCTTCCGTGCACCTACCTGAAAATACCGTATGGTAAGCTCCTTTGTTTTCTAAGATGCAGGGAATTTTGAATAATTTCCGGAAAGGGACTGAGATTCCTATTTCTTCGAACATCTCCCGCGCAATGCAGGTTTCGTAGGACTCGTCTGCTACAGTGCCGCTTACGGAATAGGTGTAGAGGTTGGGGTACCAGAATTTTCCTGGAGCCCGTTTCTGGAGAAGCATTCTATTTTCAGAGTCAAGGAGAATGAGCTGGGAAGCCCTGTGAATATGATTCCCCGAATAAAATTCCTCTCTCGGGCGCAGTCCAAGAAAATTATCATCTTTGTCAACTTCACTGATCAACTCGGTCACAGGAAACCTCCGTGTCAGCTCTGAATATTTAATAGGGGTATTTTAACACGGGTATTTTAACACGAGTATTTTAACACAGATATACATTTCGGGACGACAAAAAATGAAATTTAAAAAATAAAATTAGGTGAAATAATATGAAAAATGAAAATTTAGCTTTTCAGACGCTCTCAAGGCTCAGATACTTCTTTTGGTTTCTCTGCGACTTTCTGGATCTCTTCAAGTAGCTGGTCATCGGTCTTGCCCTTTATGTCAATTCCGAGCTTTGTAGCAGTCTCCTGTACTTTAGTCTTTGGAGTTATGGGTTCCTTTAAGGACTTTTCAAAATCCCTCAGGCTCTGTTCGGATTCTTTCTGGGCTTTTTTGAATTCTCCCACCGAACTTCCCATGGACCTTGCAAGTTCCGGGAGTTTGCTTGCCCCAAAAAGGAGTATAGCTATTGCGAATATGAACATCAGTTCCATGGGACCTGGCATGCCAACCATATCTATACCTCGAATTTTTACTTTTTCTGTTTTTTTCAGGTTTATCAGCAAATTGTGTTTGTCAGCAAATTATAATAATTTTGGTAAAACAAAAATGATTCTGAATCATTCTGAATAACTGCTGTATAGTAGAGAATGAGGATTTACTTCTACTATATAAACCTTTTATTTTCTATTTATTATTTGTCTAATTTTTATCTATTTGTCCTTATACTAGCTTTTAATTTTCAAGGAATTCTAAAGCCAGAACCACCTGTTTTGATTCATAAAGATTTACTGTCTTTCATTTTTAATCAGTAACTGAAGCTTCGAACTTCGAAAACTTTAAACTCGGGAAACTTTGAACTCCGAAAACCTTGAATGCATATGCCTTAACTTTATTTTACGGGATTTTTCAATTTGCTCCGGAAGTTTTGGAATTTTCTTTTTCTGGAATGGAAGATCTGGCTTCCAGTGAGTTTTTAAGGCTCCGGTCCGCTCCGGTCTTTGTATTCAGGTCTTCAGTTTCTCTTTCCGTTGCTCCCTCTTTTGCCCCGGCAGTAGCTCCATACACGTTTTTCCGGGTATATGGATCGAAAGTAGTAAGCTCCAGTTCAGCAGCTCGCTGGGCTTTCTTGAACTCTCCTACCGCACCTCCAAGCGACCTTGCAAGTTCGGGAAGCTTGGCTGGCCCGAAGAGAAAGAGCGCAGCGAGAAGGATTGCAAGCAGTTCAGTGGGACCTATCATTATCGGTTATTATCAGCAATCAAATATAAAAGTTCTTGCAAAAGGCAGGGAAAGCGGATTTTTATCTGAGCTCGTTTTCCGATGTCAAAACAGCCTTACCAACAGCAGGCTGAACTCAAAGAGGACTGCAAGCAGAAGCGCGACCAGGATCTGGGCAATAAATGTCGGGTCGGGTGAAAGGAACAACGAAAGCGTTACAATTGCACTGTAGATCAGTAACCGCTGTTTTTTGAGGGTCTGGTAATTTACAAGCCCCAGTTTCACGGCAAATACCACAAGGAGAGGTGCCTGAAACACGACTCCGAAGCCTGCAAGGATTGTGGTCACTGCTGAGAGGGTATTCTGGACGGAGAGCTGGGCCGAAGCCACGTCTCCGGAATAGAAAAAAATATACCTGAACATCACAGGCAAAACAATGAAGTAGCCAAGAGCAGCGCCCAGAATAAACAGGAGGAACGAAGCAGGAACAACTTTCAGGAAAAAGCGCTTCTCATGCGGATAAAGCCCTTTGCCTGCAAACCTGTAGAGCTGATAAAAAAACTGTGGGATTGAAACCGCCAGTGCGAAGACCAGGCAGAGCTTGAGGCGGGCAAAGATCCATTCAAGCGGGGAATAGACTGCCATATTTAGTTCCGGGCTTATGAACTCTTTCCAGACAAGCAGCATCCCTTTTTCCGAGAAGGGATATGCAACCAGCATAGCCAGACAGAGCCAGACCAAAACTACGGCAAGCCGCTTCCTGAGCTCATACAGGTGAGCCATAAGGGGTTCTTCAAAATCCCCAGGGACCCCGGAAGAATAAACGTTATTGCTTCCATTAATTTTGTTTCCTGTATCATGCAGCTGGTTTCCGGTATTATTAGAGTTCATGGTTTTATCTGAATTTTGGTTGTTTTCTACTGGTCTGCTATCCGGTGTCCTGTCGGTTTCTATCTCTTTTTGCTGGTTTTATAGCTATTTTTCCTTAGCTTACTATCTGTTTTTCTGCTGATTTACCCAAGTTTTTTCTGTCTACACTGCATTTTAATAAATATATTAATATCGGAACTTCCTATTACATTTACATCTAAGGGTCCGATAATATCCCGCATAATCCGGACGTGACTGATATATCTGATATGCCGGATACTCTGGATATTCCGAAGCCTGACTGCTCCAAAACTATAGAGCCAGGATATGTATTTACCGTACTTAATATTTACAGTGATTATTCGTATCAACAGTATCCGCTTCCTTGTTTTAGTTTCCATACTTAAGTTTCGTGTTATCCCTTAAACACAAAGCTTGAAATAAGATGCTTTGATCTGGAAGCTTGCATTTGCTACACCCGAGCATAACAAAACATATAACAGGATAATCAATCTCTGAAAAAATCAATCCCTGAAGGAATCAGTTCCGGAAGGAAATTGATTCCCAAAGACAATTAATTCCTGAAGGATAACCAGTTCCTTTATTTGCCGGATAGGTACTCCATATGTCAGAAGCAATTGAAAACTTAAGTGTAATCCTGCTGACCCTGAGAAAGAAACTGACCGTGGTTGCTGCAGTTCTTTTCGCAGGCGTTGCTCTTTCTTTCCAGTTTACGGGTCCGCTGATTGAGAGGATGAAAGAGGACCTCTTACCTGAGGGTGCAAAGCTGGTTTATGTATCTCCTCTCGAAGTAATGATGCTGAAGCTCAAGCTCTCATTTATAATAGGTCTGCTCTTAGTCCTGCCCTTTATCGCATACTATGCCTACAGGGCTGTATCGAGGCGTTTTTCTTTCCGAAATCCTATAAAGATCGGGAAAAGCCAGTTTTTACTCCTGAGTGTAGCTGTTCTTGTAATGTTTGTTCTCGGGGCTTCTTATGCTTACTTCTTCATGCTGCCCCTTTTTCTGGAATACCTCTACCTTAACGCAGCAGGTTCGGGGGTAACCGCAACCTACTCGATCTTCAAGTTCATCTCGTTCGCAGCTGCAGGCACAGCCCTTTTCGGACTAATCTTCGAGCTTCCGATCGTCCTCACTTTCCTTACCCGGAACGGCTTTATCCAGTACAGTACCCTTGTGACCTACCGCAAGCACATTTATATTGTCTTCCTGGTTGCAGGAGCTGCAATTACTCCCCCTGACGTGCTCAGCCAGGTCATGGTAGCTGTACCAATGATCATCTTTTTTGAGATCAGCATGGTTGTTGTGAAGGTGCTTGGCGTGAAACATAAAGTCTCTCAGCCTGACCATTCATCGGTATCCCGAGTTTCAGAAAGAAGTTAAGCCTTGTGAAGGAAAGGCAAAAGAAATGTAAAGACGGAAAGAAGTAGACTGAAAATAAAGTGGATCGGAAGAGAAGTAGAAATAAATGCAGACATCAGAGAATTGTTATGCCGGACAGAGGCGTGCGGATTGAAGGGAATAGGCACGCCTGGGGGTGATGTGATGATATCTGAGAAAGTAACCCAGGCACGCCTCTACAAATTCTTTTCCACACTCGCCTATCCACTATTACTTTTGTTTCGACAGTATTTAACGTTATCGAATCTATGTTATGGTAATAGTTTTTTTCATTTTTGTCTGAGGACAAGACCGGAAAGCCTTATTTAAACCAATTCCTTATTTGAAGAAGTCATGGAGCCCGGATACATAAAAGCAAATGCTCAGGTTATTGCCGCATCCGTAATCTACGGATTTGCTGGAATTTTCTTCCTGTACATAAAAAACATGGCTGAGGGACCTGTTGTATTTTGCCAGCTTCTTTTTGGGTTTCTTGTTCTAGCCGCTTACCTGGCAACTGCAGGAAAATTCTCAGGAAGCTCAAGGATCCAGCTTCGAGGAAAAAGAAAAGCCATGTTGCTGCTAGGGGCATGGCAGGCCGGAGTGATGCTTTCTTATTACACGGCTGTAAACTTTACAAATGTCTCAATGTCCGTGCTTTTGCTTTATACGGCTCCTCTTTATGTCCTGCTGATCGCTCCTATCCTCCTTAAAGAAAAAATCAGCACAAAAAACCTTGTTGCCCTTACCCTCTCTCTTATAGGGGTTGTGGTGGTCGTGGGTCCGGTAAATCTTGTTTCCGGCACGACAGGTTCAGGCTATCTCTACGGCGTACTGATGGGACTTTTTTCAGGCTTTTTCTATGCCTGCATAATCATGACCTCCCGCTACCTCAGAGACGAATATTCAGGCCTGGAACAGCTTTTCCTCTCAACAGGCGTGACCCTTGTGATCCTCCTCCCCTTTATGCTGCAGATATCCTCCGCAGTCCTGCTTGAGAACCTGCCAGTCCTGCTCTTCCTCGGGGTAATGATAACCTCCCTTGGCTCCATTCTCTATTTCACAGGGCTTGAGCATGTGAAAGCTCAGAATGCGAGCGTAATCTCCCTGCTTGAGCCCGTAAGTGCCATCTTTTTTGCCTACCTAATTTTAAACGACCCGGTTTCCCGGGCCACCCTGTTCGGATGCATCCTTATTCTCGCAAGCTCTCTCCTTATGGGCCTGGAAAGTGAAAGCAAAACATGAGGTGAAGATCTTCTGAAAGGGCGGCACGTTCAAAAGGACTTATTCCCGGACAAATAACGTTACTTTTCTCTTTGCCAGAGACCTATGATTGTTTGAGGGCTACCAATAAATTCTAATAACAGGTAAATAAGTTCAGATTTATTCCTGTATGTGTACATGTATTTTTCAAAGAGGTAATATACAACCACTTACACAATCCTTTCTTAAAAAAGGTAAAGCCTTGGAAGTAAAGCAGAATAAACTTTGTTAAATCAGGAACAAAATAGGTTTTTTTCGGTACAGCATTCAGCGAGTCAACAGTAAATCCGAAAATAAATCAATAACAGTAAATCCTCAGTAAATCCTCAGTAAATCAACAGTCAATTATCTGGTAAAAGATTTTATACTCTTGTATCAATATTCTACAGTTGTGGATTAGTGGGAGTAGATTCTTTCTGAACTGGGTAAGACTTACAGAGGAGTTCGATCTCCTTTCAGCAGAATTCATTCGCAATTTGAAGTTTTGCTCTCCGACAGGACATCAACAAAATTTATTAACAATCATCCTGTATTCTTATTCGTATCTTAAATATATTTTCTTGATTATTTGAAAAGGGCCTGGTATTTTATGGTAGACATAGTAAAGGAACTGGAATCATTAAGACAAAACTTGCTTGATCTATCCCTTCGTAATAACCTTCTCAATTACCGCCCTTCCACGAGACGGACTATCTCAATTACGGGCAGAACCCCGGAGGAGGTCTATGACCTTTTTGTTCTTCAGGAAAAATCAATGAAGTTCCGGGCAGTAAAGACCAGGCCCAAAAGAGGAAAAAAAAGTGCAAACGGGGATGAAGGGGAAGACGACGCTGCGGAAAGTGAAAGCAGGCTTCTGAAAACGATAGGAAGAATCCTTGCTTCGGAAGAGAAGAATAAACCCCATAATTCCCGTTTCGAACCTTTTCTTGAAACTTCTGATGACAGTGAGACCCTCGACAGGAAGCTTTTTTACGTCTACAACCAGGCGAATTCTATTTTTGAAGAACAGGGTTATCCTGTCCTCTATCTTGCAATGGGTTTTCTGCAGTGGAGTGAGATTAAATCTTCAGTAAAGAACCCGAAAGCTCCCCTTGTCCTTGTCCCTGTCGAACTCAAGAGGATAGGAAAAGGCAGGAACTTCAGCATCCAGTGGACCGGGGACGAAATCTTCACCTCCATTACCCTGCAGGCGAAGATGAAAGAGTTCGGGATAGAGGTTCCCGAGTTTGAAATGCCTGAGGACGCTTCCGGGATTCAGGAATACTTCAGGGCCGTGCTTGAGGCAATCCGCGAAAAGCCGGACTGGAAGATCATTCCTGAAGTCTGCCTTGACCTCTTCAATTTCAGGAAATTTGTCATGTACAAGGACCTGGACCCTGCAACCTGGCCTGAGGACATGTCCCCTGCCGAGCATCCCCTGATCCAGAAGGTCTTCAACCCCGAAGAGCCCGAGTGTGAGGTTCAGGGCTTCCGGGAAGATGAAGTCGACCTGAAACTTTCGGCAAAAGATACCTATCACATAATGGATGCGGATTCCTCGCAGATTGCAGTCATTGAGGATGTAAAGGCCGGAAAAGACCTTGTTGTGGAAGGGCCTCCGGGCACGGGAAAATCCCAGACCATTGCAAATACGATTGCAGAACTGCTTGCCCAGGGAAAAAGCGTACTCTTTGTTAGTGAAAAGATGGCTGCCCTGCAGGTTGTAAAGAGCAGGCTCGATAATGCCGGGTTAGGAGAGCTCTGTCTGGAGGTGCACAGCCACCAGACCCGGAAAAAAGCCGTGCTTGAAGAACTGGAAAAAGCCCTCAACCGACCTGTCCCTCCTGCCATCAGCGCTGAGCGGGACCTTAACGAACTTGAAAAACTTAAACAGGAACTCAACGGGTATGCGGAAACTCTTCGGGAACCTGCAGGAAAGATCTACCCAAGCCTCTATGCCCTCTACGGGATAAAAGAAAAGACCCGGATTTACTTTGAGTCAAAGGGCCTGAAAATGCCCCTTTTTAAGTTCCAGGACCCCGATACCTGGGAACCAAAGGACTGGCTGGAAGCTGAGTCCGTTATTGAGAAAATGGGGCAGGTGCTCCCGGCTCTCGGCCCGGTCAGGAAAAATCCCTGGTACGGCTGCGAGCCCGGGCTTGTGCTGCCTTCGGATCTTGGGGATATAGGATCGGCTGCAGACGAGTGTGCTTTTGCTTTTGAAAACCTTGAGAAGGCAACAAAAACCCTTAATGACCTCTCTGCAACCTCAAAACCCCAGACACTTAAAGATATTGAAGGTATAACCGAAGCTGCAAAAATTATAGGGAAATCAAAACCCCTGCCCGAAAAACAGCTCAAGAACCCTGCCTGGGACTCCGATACTTCAAGCTCCGAAGCCGAAGCCCTGGTTTCAAAAGTCAGGCAGTACGGGGAACTGAAAACCTTTGTAGACAAAACATTCCATCCTGCGGTTTTTGACCTTAATACATCGGAGTTTAAAGACGTTTCAGGTAAGCTGTTCAGTGTTTTAAATTCAAAGTACAGGAAACTGAAAAAGGAGATTTCAGCCTGCTATCTTTCAGGAGCACCTTCAAAGGACAACAGAATCCTGCTCGACCTTGCCTGCGTTTCCGAGTTAAAGGCTCACAGGCAGGAGCTTGAAGGCTCCGAACTGTCGGGCAAAAAGTTCTTCGGAGACTACTGGAAGGGCTTTGAAAGCGACCCTGTCCTGCTGGAAGAACATTGCAGGTGGCTGGTTCCCTTCCGCAGGCTAGTCAGGGAAGGAGCTATAACTGACAAATCAGTCACACTGATAGGAAACGGGGTTGACGCAGTCTCCGTTGAAGCTGCCATAAATGAAGCCCTGGAAGCAAAACAGGCTTTTCTTTCTTCCCTCGAAAAATTCGGGCCTCTTATAGGGGCAGATTTCGGGAAAATGTTCGGAAGCGACCCGGAGGCCGTAAAGCTCAGTCAGTTGAAGTCCCGTGTAACCAGATGGAAAGACGAAACTTCGTCCCTCGTCTTCTGGAGCCAGTACCTGGGATACCGGAAGGCCAGCCTTGAAACCCTTGCCTCTCCAATGATGGATGATCTCGAAGCCGGAAAAATAGAGCCCGAAGATATGATCCCGGCTTTTGAAGGCAACTACGCCGAAAGCATGCTGCATCGGGCTTTCAGGGAAAGGCCGGAGCTCTCTGCTTTTATCCGTGAACTCCATGAAGGTAAGATCAGCAAGTTCACCGAGCTTGACAAGAAAGTCCTGCTGGAGAACAGGAAGAGAATTGTCTGTTCTGCTTATGAGGAAACCCCAAAACTGACCTCGGGTGCCTCGAGAGCTTCCGAAGCCGGAATTTTGCTCAATGAATTCAACCGCAAACGCGGGCACATGCCCATCCGTACCCTGATGAAAAAAGCAGGCAGCCTTGTGCAAAAAATAAAGCCCTGCTTCCTGATGAGCCCGCTTTCCATTGCCCAGTACCTTGACCCGCGGAGCACAAGGTTTGATGTAATCATCTTCGACGAGGCAAGTCAGGTCAGGCCCGAAGATGCTGTAGGAGCCCTCCTGCGCGGAAAACAGGTAGTGGTAATGGGAGACTCAAAACAGCTCCCTCCAACCGACTTCTTCGATACGGTTGTTGACTCCCCCGAAAGCGAGCCTGACGACTATACCTCTGCCGGGGATATGGAAAGCATCCTGAACGTCTGCAAGCGCAGCTTCCCGGTAAAGACCCTGCGCTGGCACTATAGGAGCAGGCATGAGTCTTTGATTGCGATTTCAAACCAGGAGTTTTACGACAACCGCCTCTATGTTTACCCTTCCCCCATGCAGAAGGATGAGAGCCTGGGGTTGAAGTTCGTCCACCTCCCTGATGCGGCTTATGACAGGGGCAAGAGCGGAGTCAACAGGATCGAGGCGAGAGCCGTATCCAGGGCTGTTTTCGAGCATTTCCAGAAGTATCCCGAAAAAAGCCTTGGGGTCGGCACTTTCAACATTAAACAGCAGGAAGCTATCCTGGACGAGATCGAAGCCCTCCAGAAAGCAAACCCGGGCGTTGACCTCAACTTCGGGAATGACAGAGGCGAACACTTCTTCGTAAAGAACCTCGAAACCATCCAGGGAGACGAAAGGGACGTCATCCTGCTGAGTGTGGGCTTCGGGTTTGATAATAACAGACGGCTTTCCCTTAACTTCGGGCCTCTCAACCGGGAAGGTGGAGAAAGGCGCCTGAATGTACTTATCACAAGGGCAAGGGAAAAATGTGTCGTCTTTTCCAACTTTACTTCAAGAGATCTGCCCATTGATGAAAATACCTCTTTCGGGCTTCAAGCCCTCAAAGTCTTCCTTGAGTTTGCCGAGAGCGGTACACTTCCGGTTCAGTCATGCGGGGGACAGGAGCTTGATTCTCCTTTCGAAGAAGCAATTTCAGAGTTCCTTACTGAAAACGGATGTGAGGTACACAGTCAGATCGGATGTGCCGGGTACAGACTTGACCTTGCAGTCCCCGACCCCCGCCATCCGGGCAGGTATGTGCTCGGGATTGAGTGTGATGGAGCAAGCTACCATTCCTCTCCCGTTGCAAGGGACCGAGACCGCTTGCGCCAGCAGATTCTCGAAGGGCTGGGCTGGAAAATCTACAGGGTCTGGTCCACAGACTGGTACCTTCACCCAAAAGAGTGCAGGGAAAAACTGCTCGAGACTGTAAAAACAGCTGTTAAACAGGCAAAACGGCAGGCAAAATCCGAACCCAAACCCGAACTTGTGATAATAAACGAACCTTCTGTCTGGGCAAAATCCGCCGGAACTTATGAAATAGCCCGAACTGCTGAGGTAAATGCCGTTCCTGCTGCAAGCCTGCTCTCCCCTCAGGAAAGCAAATTTAATACGTCTGACTTGAATTCCTTTGAAACGGCGTCCCCTGCAAAAGTTCCCAGTAAGGTAGAATTCCTTTCGGAAAATTCCCCTGAAAAGGGTTTCATTGTAGAAGATAATCCCGGAAAGGTTCCTCCTGAAAAGAATGTCCCTGAAATGAAATCTTCCTCACCGATTTTCTCTGAAGCGGAATATGAAGGGGAAATCAAAAGAGTAGCTGAAGAAAAAGATAGAAGTGAACTTGAAACCGAATATGAACAAAGTGACGAACAAAATGATGAACAAAGTGATGAACAAAATGATGAACAAAGTGATGAACCGGACGCTGAAGTAAAGTATGAAACTGAAACCGATACCGAAGCTGAAGATTCCCATACTGATGCTTTCTCCTCACTGGGAGACGGACTTTTCTCCCGTTCAGGCTCGGACTTTATTCCTGAGATGACTTCGAAAGCCCGGTATCTGGCTACACTCGCTAACGAAAACTCCAGAAAGAAACCTGTCCGAAGATCCAGGAAATCGAATCTCCTTAAATTCAGTGTTGATCCACGTGAGGATTTCGAGACGAATACGGACGAAGAAGCTGATCTCATCCCCGAACCCGAACCTGAGAAGGTAAACTTCTTCCAGGCTTATCCCGATATCGATTTCAGTGCAGGTCCGGTAAAAAAGAGAAAAAGCAGAAAAATTAATGAATTTGCTTACATCTACGGCTCAGGAGGCTTCTTTGAACCTGGAGATTCCGAGGAAGCTGATTATCCTGACTCGGCAAGGGATTTTGAACCTGAAGTTACATCTGAAACATCTGAAACAGTTTCCGTTGCCAACTCCGAAGAAAAAACCGAATCCGATCCAGGTTCAGGGCTTGAGGGTTCGAGGCTTGAGAATGAAGATATCGAAAGTATCGAGGTTTCTGCTCCCGAAACTCTGAAAACCGAAACTGAAAAATCTTCCGAGAAAGGGAATTCCCTTGGAGCTCTTGTCCCTTCCTACCAAATTTGTACCTCCTCAGGACTCCCGGAGTCAACAGACCTTTCTGAAATTTCCGATGAGCAGCTCGAAGAAGCCGTTATAAGAATCGTGGAATACGAAGGGCCTGTCCACGCAGAGGAAATAATCCAGAGGATAAAGGCCCATACGGGAATCCCCCGCATGTTCAGCAAAATCAAGCATAGAATCCTGGACTCCCTGGCAGAGGCTGAAAGCTCGGGGAAAATCGTGGCAAGAGGCGAGTTCTACTGGCCGCTTTCGGAACCTGCAGAACTCCTGCGCAAGCGGGATACTGAAACATATGCAAAGATCGAATGGATCTGTGATGAGGAGATAAAAGAAGCTGTCCGTTTCGTCCTTAACACCCAGTATTCGACCCCTCTTGAAGACCTGATTATCCAGACCTCAAGGGTCCTGGGCATTAAAACAACCCGCAAAAATACCTGGGACAGGATAGAGAAACTTATTCTATCGGAGATAGAAAGCAACGAACTTACCCGCACTCCCAATGAAATGATTTATTTTGTAGAGTAAATTTCGGGAGTAAAGAGGGAAATGGATTAATTTATTGAGTCTGTTATGGATTTCTTTCTACTCCCCTTTTTACTTCCATGTTCTTCTTTCTCTTCTTCTTTTGATTTACTTGGAGAAAGGAAAAATATGCTGAATATCCATTTGGATTCGTTTAAGATCCGAAATGCCAAAAAATTATTATTTTTTTATGTAGATATCTATGAATTGTACCGGAAAATAGCTATTTATGGTATTTGAAGTTGTGCATAAAATTCGTTAACCGATGCCAAAATAAATGTTATTTTCTCATTTCATATTTTGCATTACATTTTAGGCACTGAATTTTGAAACCATGTGGGTAACTATCTTCTGGATTAAACTCAAATGAAAAATAATTCTGCATAGGAAATCCAGAATCGTATCTCCATGAGTTTCCACATGTCTTGCAATCCATGTGCTTAAATTCATTTGATTCACAGTATTTAACGGCATGGAAAATCGACGTTGGATTCTCCTTATGATTTATAAAGATCCTTTCTAGTGTTGGTTTTCCCGGTTGATCTAGATCGTTTTTTCGAAATCTCTCTTCTATCTCATATTCTTGATGTTTACCATTCGTCTTGTTTCCACTTCTTGATACCATTTTTTTTGGTTCCGCTTTTACTTTAGTTGTCGCTGAAATTTTAATTTTTACTAGCTTGTAACCACAGGAGTAATAAAAAGTTTCGACATATTCATTACTTGAACTTTCTTCTATTTCTTCTGAATCTAAAGTTCCTTGACCACAAATAGGGCAAAAAACAATTTCATCTACCATATTATCACTGTTAATAATATCAGGACAGTTTATATTTAAACATTTCAAAATGTCCAATTCATGTAATTTGTTTGTTTACTCAGCCAGTGTGCAATATCAGAATATATAATTTGTAACTATAAGCCAATCAGGTATCAAAAAGGAACATACTTTACTTTTTCATACAAAGTTTTATGGTAAAAAGTTGCAGTTTGTTGATATTATTGTATAAGTTACTTGAGAAAGTGATCACGTCAAAAGCTCTTAAATCAAAAAATTTAACGTTTCTAAAGTGATTGTATCTTCATTTGGTTTATTTCCAAATTTAAAGGTGAGTTACTGATGGAACAGCGATACTTGAGGTATTCTGATGGTCGATATGAAGCAGACATTGATATCACTGTAGAAGAATGGAAATCAATGCTTCAAAATGAGAACATTTTTTATAAAGAAGCTTTGGATATGGTTTTGAAATGGTATAAAGAAATTGACCATCAAGCAACATCAAAAGCAATAATGGCAAAGTATTCTCCTGAGTTGAAAGGCACTCCATATAACGGAATAGTTATTGGTCTAACTAATCGAATTCTAAAATATCTAAATCGATTTGAAGTAATCGGTACTGACGGTAATAAATCAAAATTCATTGTACCGTTTGAAGGATGGCATCAAGACTACAATCCGTCTAAGCATTTTGTTTGGAAATTAAGAGATGAGTTAGTCCAGGCATTAGAAGAGCTTGGTATGGTAGATGATCAACCATTTCCATCTGAAGAAGATGAGCTTACAAGTTCCATTGTAGAAAGCACACCGGACGGTAAAAAGATTTTATGTTATACTACTCGATATGAACGAAACGCACAAAATAGACGTAATGCTATTAAAATACATGGAACTGTATGCCAGGGATGCGGTTTTGATTTTGAAAAGACATATGGTGAAATAGGGAGAGATTATATCGAAGTTCATCATGTAAAACCACTCTGCGAAGGAGAAGGTTCTGTTCCAATAAATGCTGAAACAGATTTAATATGTGTGTGTGCTAATTGCCATCGTATGATTCACAGAAGAAAAGATTCAGTCCTTTCTCTAAAAGAATTGCAGGAATTACTGTTAGCAAACAAAAGTTGAATACTTTGTTTCAGCCTTTCAGGCCGAACCTGTCTCGTCTGCAACGCAAAAAGAACAGAAGAACTCAGATTTTGACCTGGGGGACCTTATTAAAATTCACAAATAAATATAAGCGCCTCCGCCAGCCTGTCTGGCGATCTTTCACAAAAAGCAGAAAAAGAAGCAGAAATTAAAGAGAAATAAGACCAAAATTTATGCCTTTTGACCTACTGTTCTCTTTTTCACACACAAACGTCTCAGAAGCTTTTAATTGCTGGCATGTTGTTTTTATTCTTATTTACGTGCTCTTTTTCTTCGTTTTGTCTTTTTGGGACAGACCGCTCTCCTGCGTCGAGCGGGACAAGAACGACTCGATATAGAGAGTAACATTGTATGGGGAAGAAATCTTATTTAGTTCGGCTGAGTGAAGCGCCTGTCTCTAATTTATAAAATAGTCTGCTTGAGCTCAGCTCACTTCTTAACCCATAAATAGTCTGCTTGAGCGCAGCGAAACGGACCGCGTACTGTTGCGATTACATCGCAACTCCCATGAAATCTCCGATTTCATGTGATCCCGAGGCGCAATTCGAGCGGGACAACTTTTGTCAAACTCTTCCCATGTGCCCTAGTTATATAATAAAATATTTATCAGCTGAAATCAGAGGATAAATAAGTAGGAAATTGAAGCTTGTTCTCAGGAAATTATTTTTGAGGGATTTGATTTTTATGGACCTGGACCTGATCAATAAACTTGTTTTTGATGTTGTGGAATCGGTGAGGAAAAACAGTGACGGACACTGCGCAGCGCTTGAGTTTACAGTCCAGTTTTCAAGGAAAAACGGAATTTCTCCGGACTTTCTCCTGAACATCGCAAGGATATGCGACTCAAAGGGGATGTTCAGGGAAGAATACGTGTTTGTGAAAGCTTGCGCTCTCCTGGGGGAAGGAGAACAGCAAATTGAGGCTTATTTCCTTTCGGGAGTTCTTGCCTATTTTATGGGGAGGAAGGAAGCTGCTCTTCAGGAATTCGATGAAGCCCTGAAGCTTGATCCCGGACACGTCAACTCCCTCTGCAACCAGGGAATCGTCCTTGCCGAGCTTGGGAAGAAAGTTGAAGCAGAAAGCCGGTACAGGAGGGCTCTTGAACTTGACCCGGGGCATGTCAGCACCCACTGCAACTACGGCAACCTCTTTTTTGGGCTTGGGAAAATGCAGGAAGCGGAACGCGAGTTCAGGACAGTGCTCGAGCTGGATCCCGGAAATGCAAACAACCGCTGCAACTACTCCAACCTCCTTGTCGAACTTGGACGGAAAGAGGAGGCTGAAGAGCATTTCAGACTGGTGCTCGAACAGGTGCCGGAGCACGTGTCAGCCAACTATAATTATGCCAATTTCCTTAAGGAAGAAGGAAAGGTTGAGGAAGCTGAAGTTCATTACAAAGAGGTCTTGAAGGTAAGCCCTGGACATATAAGTACTCTCTGCAACTACGGGAACCTGCTTTCGGAATCCGGCCGGGCTGAGGAGGCGGCAATGCATTACAGGCTTATCCTCAGACTGAAACCCGGAGATGCGGATGCCAGGGCTAACTACGGGCAGCTCCTTTTTGAACTTGGGCGCTATCAAGAAGCTGAAATCCAGTACAAAAAGACTCTTGAAATAGACCCGTGCCATGTTCCTACGCTCTGCAAGTACGGCAATCTGTTGAAACGGCTGGGGATGTTCAGGCAGGCTGAAGCCATGTACCGTGAAGCCCTGGAACTGGACCCCGAAGACGTTAACACCCACTACAATTACAGCCTGTTCCTTTTCAAGCTTGAGCGCTTTGATGAAGCAAAGGAACAATACATTAAAGCCATGTCCTCGGATTCGTCACCGATCTTCTTTTAATTCCCAAACTTCCGTGAATTTTAACAGGGACCGCCAAAAAATAAGAAAATGAAAAAACGCTGTTGAAATGCAGGAGTATGAGGATAAGGGGGGTTAGCCCCTCAACATTTACTCGTAACAAAAACCATGGCAGCAACAACTGTGGTCCACTTTCCGTTCTTGTCACCTTCTGCAGTCTGGCAGATATTAAACGTGTCAAAAATGTGTCCGCTTGCCTTATACACCTGTTCGCGCTCATGCCAGGCCATTTCCGCATTGAACTCAATCCCGAGAGTTGTTGCGAGCATAGTTGCAGCCAGGTCTTCAGCGTATTCTCCGGCAATTATTTCTTCTTCTCCGAATGAGTGGTGTTCGGAAATATAGCCGTAGTTATCCTCGTTCACAGGTACAGCAGTTCCTATAGCTGATGCCATCAGGCGGTGAGGCTCGTTGGTGTCGTTTCTTGCGAGAACACAGTGAACAATTGCTCCCGGTTTCAGTTCGGAGAGACCTTCTTCTCTGGTTACGAGTTTGCAGTTTGGAGGCAGAATACTTGATACGCTCACAAGGTTGTATTTCTCAATTTTTGCATCCCTCAGTGCAAGTTCAAAGGATGCTAATCTGTCCTTATGGACCCCGGTACCTTTCGTCAAAAATGCTTTCCTTGGGATCATGTGAACTCCTTTAACATACATCTACTAAGCGATTTTCCATTATCTGGGCAACAAATACACAAATGAATAATTTTCAATAATTTAAAACTTTTCTCTCACATTTCGACCCCCTCCCAAAAAACACAACTTATTTTTTTTATTCGCACAGTCCATTGCTAATTTTGCCTTTACATTTCTATTAATTACCCAATATTCACTATATTTATTCAGAGGTATCTATTTTTTTATTTTATTTTCTAAATTTGAACTGGATTTTTTTGAACATTGTGGGATTCAAGCCAAAATCATTGATTTTGTTGAGCATGTTTTACGGCAGATTCAATAAGTTTATCCAGTTGTTGCAAAAATCACCTTATTTTTGAAAGGGGGGTCGAAATGTGAGTTTTCTACAGTATCGAGTGAAGTTCTCGAACAAACCCTGGACTTAGTTAGCGATATTTCATGATCCAAATGTACAGGGAAGTTATGAACTTTACCCCTTTTCACTCCCAATTTTCAGTCAGGGAAGTCTCTTCTGGAGAGTTACAGTCCAGGGGTTCTGTCTGTCCCCTATTTCCCTCACAACTGTTGAATAATTCTTTATGCCCGGAAACTGCTTTCTCGTACACGTCCGAGTTTGAGATCCCTTCGAAGATAAGCCTGGTCTCAAGGGGGATATCTCCCGTATGAACTTTTATATCCTTTCTTTCCACATTGATCGTGACCTGGTCCGGAGAAAGCCCTGACTCTGCCATGTAATCAAGGATGAGCTCTCTTCCGAAGCTCTCTGCAAACTCGAGCGCTTCACTCCTGATTATAAAGTGTCGCCTTCCTGTGGGAGTATAGACAAAAACCCCTTTTGTCTTCAGGTCATACTTTGATTCACTGTAAATTGTACGAACTGTGATTTCAACGCGTTTTGTCCCTTTTCCCACAAGGGCTCCCACTGCATTTCCTACACTGGAATACTCCGGGACAAGTATTTCGGCATCGATCAGTCTTTTCAGGTCATCCACATATGCTCTGACCGGGCCTCCCAGAAGGATTACCGGAATATCTACCTTAAAGCGGGAGAAAAAGCTGCCTTCGAGCATTTTTTCGATTTCGTTCCTGTCAACCCCTTCCATAAGGAAGGCAAGGAGGTCTTTTGCCATGTTCCGGGCAAAAAGCCGCTTCACGTCCAAACAGAATTCCTGTCTGTCGGTCCCGAGGAAGTTTGCAAGCAACGTAGCCCCTATTTCCGAGGCTTCGGAATCCCACTCATCGTATTCTCCCAGGACGTGCAGGGCATCGGTCGGGGTAAAGCCGATAACCTGGACAAGCCTCCTCTGGATCAGGGAGTCCATTACTTTTTTTGACGGGAGGATATTTCTGTCCCAGTAGACGTCTTTAAGGGAGAGCGGTTCGTTTCGTATATGGGCGAGAAGCTCCTCTTCTTCTTTGCTCAGGTTTGAAGCCTTCTGTTTTGTCCTCACAAAGAATTTTGTGGCCTGTATATGTTCGTTCAGCTTTAGCCGGTCCGGAATCCAGCGTTTTTTCAGGGTATTCATAAATGACGGATAGAGGACAGCAGCTCTGCAGAGCGGAATAACCCGGCGGGGTCCTATGTTTGTCCTGCTGCCCTGGACCCAGATATGGCTGTCCCCGCCTATTGCCGAGGTCTCCATCCTGAGCGCCCTTACCTTTGTCTGCCAGCCCCCTACAATAGCTCCGTTTTCACTGAGGTAGGGCAGCCCTTTGTGGATAAGCGAGACATCCGTGCTTGTCCCCCCAACATCGATAACAGTACACGTCTCCTGGCCTGAGAGGTAAGACGCCCCTAAAAGGCTTGCAGCAGGGCCCGAAAAGACTGATTCTATGGGCTTTTTCATGGCTTCCTGCATGCTTACGACTGACCCGTCGCAGCGGAGCATTGCAATTCTGGATTCAAGCCCTCTCCTTTCGATTTCGTTTACAACGGTCTTCAAGAATCCTTCTGCTACCGGCAGGAGCTGGGCGTTTAAGTAAGCCGTAACTCCCCTTTCATAGGCTCCCAGAGACTGGGCAAGTTCATGCCCGCAGACAACCGGAAGTCCGGTGAGTTCCTGGATAAGAGCTTTTACTCGCAGTTCATGCTCGGGGTTGCGGACACTGAAATATGAGGAGACTGCAAAAGCCGAGACCCTGTCCTTCAGCCTCAGTACAAAGTTTTCGACTGCGGAAAGGTCGAGGGCTTCAACCTCCTCTCCGCGGCTGTCGTGTCCTCCCTGCACCATTATGCAGTTTGCGACCTCCGAGTCCGCAGGGATTTCATAGTCTCCTACAAGAATAAGTCCAACCGGATATCCTGTCTTTTCCAGGATAGTATTGGTTGCAAGGGTTGTGGAAACCGAAACCATAGTCACAAGTTTCAGCTTTTCCGGGTCAAGCCCGTCAATAGAATTCGTTATTCCTTCAAGAAGGTCGGGATATGTTGTTAGTGCCTTATTTGAACATATAACTTTTCCATCCGAGTTCCTGATTAATATGGAATCTGTATATGTCCCGCCGGCATCGATTCCCAGACTGTATGCCATTTTTTTTACTCCTTATACATTTTTTATTTCGGATCACCCGTAAGGTGCCATTTAGTGATCTCGTTTATGCTTTAAACACTAAAATCGTTCGTAAGCCATTTTTCTTTCAATTTTTTCCGGTTTTCCTTGAAGTCAATTTCCATTAAATCTATTTTTAAATTCTGAAATCCGGAATTATGGAGCAAGCGGATTGTTAAAGAACAAATTTAGAGCTTAAAAGCAAACCCCGGGCTTAAGAACAATTTCAGTTCAAAGCTTCTATCTGGCTTACTTTCAGTCTTTACTTTTGAACCTCTATAATCCGAGTTGTAATATCTGCATTATTGAGGGAAAATATAAATGTTCCGGATGTCCCGGAACTCAGACTTTCGGCATTCCGATTCCTACAAAAACGAGTTTTGATTCTATGGGTATTGCACCTGCCTCACTCAGGGAAATATCTTTTCTGTTCATCTCTATCTGGACCTCGCCCCTGTCAAGCCCGGCCCCGGTCATATATTCCATCACAAGCTGCCTTCCAAGATCTTCGGCGTGTGCCAGGGCTTCTGAGTAGCTCCCGAAGGTTTCCCTACCGCGGGGCGAGAAAAGAAGTACAAGCCTTTTTCTTTCTTTTGAATAGGTGCTCTTGATAAGGATTTCGATCCTTTTTATGCCTTTTCCTACAACAGCCCCTACAGCATTTCCTACTTCCGAGTACCTGGGGACCATGATTTCCGCATCAAGAATCTGTTTCAATTCTTCTGTATAGGCGACGACCGGGCCCCCGATAAGCACGACAGGGATTTTCATCCTGAACTGCGCAAACCTGTCGGACAGGATAATTTTTTCAATTTCCGGGGAGGGAATGTCTTTTAAGACAAAGGACATCAGGTTTACTGCCATATTCTTTGCAACATCCCTTTTTATACGCTTGCAGAGTTCGATGTAGTCTGTCTGCATATACCGTTCGAGAAGTTTTGCCCCGGCAACCGAGGCTTCCGCATCCCAGCCCCTATATTCTCCGAGCACATGCAGGGCATCAGTCGGGGTAAAGCCAATTGCCTGGATAAGGCGTTTTCTGATCAGGGAATCTAGCAAGCCGGGGGACAGGTTTTTCTGTGTTTCCCAGAAGATATCGTTGAGGGAAGTTGGGGTATCTCCTATCCTGTCAAAGAGCTCCTGCTCATAACTCCCAAGCTTTGATGCATCGGCCCCTGTCCTTATGAAGAACTTTGTGGGCTGTACGTTCTCTTCAAGGTGCATGGTCCCGGGGATTCTTCCTTTTCTCAGGACTTCAAGAAAACCGGGGTATTTGACAGCCGCAACACAGAGAGGGATTACCCGACGGGGTCCGATGTTGATTTTCATATTATTTGCCCAGACGTGGCTGTCTCCCCCCATTGCCGAGGTTTCCATACGGATAGCCTTGACCTTGGTCTGCCAGCCCCCTACTACAGCCCCTTCCGGGCAGAGTTCGGGAAGCCCGTTTTCAAGCATGGAAACATCCGTACTCGTCCCGCCCACATCTATGACTGCACAGGTCTCAAGCCCTGAAAGGTGAGATGCCCCTACAAGGCTTGCAGCAGGGCCTGAAAAGATCGATTCTATGGGTTTTTCAAGGGCTTCGTCGATGCCCACCACCGACCCGTCGCATTTGAGCATGAGCAGCCTTGCGTCCATCCCTCTCCTTTTGATCTCTTCCCGGATCGAAAGGATAAACTGGCTTGCAATAGGGATGAGCTGGGCGTTCAAGTAAGCCGTAACCCCTCGTTCATACGCTCCTAGGTCGAGGGAAAGCTCGTGACCGCAGACAACCGGAATGCCCGTAAGTTCCTGAATACGGGTTTTGATTACCATTTCATGCGCAGGGTTTCGGATGCTAAAGTATGAAGAAACTGCAAACGCCGAGACCCGGTCTTTTACCTTTTCGACAAAAGCCTCAACTGCTGTCATATCAAGAGGTTCCAGTTCAGCTCCGTGGTGGTCGTGCCCTCCTTTTACCACTGCATAAAATTCAGCATTCATTTTTTCCGGGATTTCGTAGTCCCCGACAAGAATCAAACCTACAGGATAGCCATTTTTTTCAAGGATCGTGTTTGTAGCAAGAGTTGTAGATACAGACACCATTTTTACTTCTTTTAAGTATTTTTCATCCAGCCCGTCAATTGAATTTTTAATTCCTGCAAGAAGGTCCGGATAGGTCGTAAGTGCCTTGTTCGAGTCCATCACCTTGCCATCGGAATCCCGGATGATGATCGAATCTGTGTACGTCCCTCCTGCGTCAATTCCCATGCTGTACTGCATTTGAAGATCTCCTGTTTCTTTTTTCGTGAATGGGGTTCATGAAATTGTTCATTAATTTAGCTCATGAAATTTCTCATGAGATTTAATTTGCCGAATATGAATAATGCCCAAAATTATATAATAGTTAGTTGAAAAATAACGACACACTCACTGTTATATACGGATTTCCTGTGTTTAGCGTAAGCAGTTTCCAAATTTATCTATAAGATATGACTTTATCTTTATTTAATGCCAAAAATTTATATAATTAGGATTATTTTATATCTTCTTTAAGCGTCTGTTCAGAAAAACCTTAAAAGGTACTTTTGAGCCCGAATAAGTTCCTGGGAGCTCCTATAAACGGATTGAGTTGATTGGCATGACATTTACAGAAATTTTTAATCATTTAAAGGAACTCGAAAAAAGGTTCAATGAAATCAAATACCCTCTTGAAGCTACTTTTCAGCCATCATTTTCCTCTAAAATCCGAAAAGCAGAACGAGACTGTTCACAGTATAATCTGCCTGAGTTTGAAATCGAAGAATTTTTTGAAAAGGTAGAACAATGACATACAGAGTAGCAGTTCACCCCTCAGTCAGCAAAAATCTGAAAAAACTGTACAAACTCGACAGGCCGACATATGATTATGTGAAGGCACGCCTCAGCCTTCTGGTTTACAGTCCCGAAATGGGTTCTCCCCTTGGGGCTGAGTTTGAGGGAAAATGGAGAATTCACATAGGGATATTCGTGTTGATTTACGCCTTTAATAAGGCGAACAATACCCTTACCCTTCTTACCTTTGAACACTATACACGAGCATATGATATGGATACGGCTTACGCCTGAACTGATGCTGAGTCTGAAATGATTCGTCCATTTTATCTCCGGTTATAAAGAATGACCGAATTCGATGGTTTAATGCATTTACCTTATCGGAAAGATGTTGCTGTAGACCCGAAAAGAATTTTTTAATTATGGTACATATAAGTGCCTCCTCCAGCCTGTATGGCGGCCCTGCAAAAAGAAGGAAAAACAGATTCTGAAGAGGATTTTGTATTTTTGAGAAGGTTTCTCCCCTTCGCCGAACGGGACAAATTAGAAATTTCTGCAATTCAGCCCTAAGGGCAAATCTCAAAGTAGTTTCACTTGTCATAAGCTGGCCCCTTTAACCGAAATTCTCAGTATTTGTAGCCCATAAGTCGTTTTTTGACATAAAAGGTCAATCACTTAAAGGTAAACGATCTATTTCACCTGATGCTGTAAAATTCTTAAGGTAAAAGCAGGTTTAAAGATAAAGTTAGAAAGATAAAGTTAGATGTGAAATTGAACGAATTTCAGGACTCAGTGAGGAACCAGCTATGAGAAAAAACGATAGTATCAAAGCTTGCGGCAGAACAATAGACTATGAGATCGTATACAGTAAAAGAAGGAAAAAAGTCTCAATAGTAGTCTGCCCTGACCTCAAGGTGGAGTTCCGCGCTCCTCATGGGCTAAGCTTTGAGGTTATAAGGGATATGCTGCAGAGGAAGGCCGGATGGGTTCAGGAAAAGCTTGACTGGTTCGAAGCAAACCGAGTTCCATGCCAGGAAAAGTGGTATACTGAAGGTGAAATTTATCTCTATATGGGGAGAGAGTATCCCCTGAAAATCCTGGCTAGGGAAGGAATTAAAAAACCCCTTGCTTCCCTCAACGGAGCTGAGCTTATTGTCCTTATTCCTGAAGCTGTTCCTGAGGAGCTGCTGAGGCCTGTACTTGTAAAAAAAGCTGTCTGGGATTTTTATCGGGACTGTGCCGAATCAAATGTTGACAGGCTCTTGAAAGTTTATTCTGAAAAACTGAAGATAACCCCTCCGATTTTTAAGGTAAAACATCAGAAGAGGCGCTGGGGAAGCTGTTCTGCTGATAATGTGCTCAGGATTAATTTCCAGCTTATGATGGCCCCTCCAGAGCAGCTTGAATATGTAGTTGTGCATGAGCTCTGCCACGTAAAGGAGAAGAACCATTCAGCCAGGTTCTGGAAACTAGTTGGGGGACTCATGCCTGGTTATGAGGTACACAGGAAGAGCTTGAAAAAAGAAGGCTGGAAATATGTACTTTAAAGTTAAGTCTGGACCTTAATATGCCTAAAATTCGCAAAAAATTCGTAAAAATCCTTTTTATAAAACACTTTTTCGAGTTTAAAGATTAATATAAAAATTCTTTTTTGAGCATATTGGCAGTTTTGAATTTTGTGAACTAACATTTCAACATTAAATTTTAATTACAAAAGAGTATATTATTTATTAAGGTTAACATCAGGAATTAAGCCAAAAAGATAGTTTGGATAGGGGGTATTTTACTGGAGAATGAGTCCACTTATTTGCACAGTAACAATATTGAAACTGCTATTTCAAATGTTAATAATGCACATACAAATAACTCTGTTACAAAGGGATCTGTTACAAATAACTCTGTTACAAAGGACTCTGTTACAAATAACTCTGTTACAAAGGACTCTGTTATAAATAACTCTGTTACAAAGGACTCTGTTATAAATAACTCTGTTATAAATAACTCTGTTACAAAGGACTCTATCAATCATATCTTCACTAAATTTTTAAATCCCGGAATTGAAGAGCTACCGATTTATCTTCTGGGTATATTATTTATGATGTCCGGATTTTTGCTTTTTATTTATGGTCTTTTTATGAGGCAAATTTACCAGTTTATTATGGGTTTTATTTTTCTGATTTCCGGGCTTATTTTAGACAATGCAAGAGATTCGGACACGAATGGGAAATGAAACTTGAAGAAAAAAAATTATTTGTGAATCTGGAGAAGAAACACTTTGGTAGATTCGAAATAAGAACAGATATCTGTGATTTTTTCAGTTTTCCATTTGTAACCCGAATTTTTCCAATTCTATTCTTTTTTCTTATTCAATCTTTTCAGGATATAAGAATCATTAAATAGTTTTGTTTATTCCTACTTAATAGGAATGTTTATGAATAATTCAGAAAATATGAATTATAAATATCTGATTTTCTTTTTCATCGGAATATTTACTTTTTTCCTGAGTGGGTACGCTCTGACCGGGATTCACCCTCCCACATCGATATACCTTATGTTCGTGATCTATGGAGTCCTCTTTGCAGGCGGGCTGTTAATTTCAAGGGAACGGTCTTCAGTTTTTATCCTTAAGGCATTTGCCGTGTCTCTTGTACCTCTTTTGCTGATCTCCGCAGCATTCTTTGCCCTCGGAGCTCTCAACCACGAGTATTCCAAATCTATAGAAGCCGAAAAACTGGAATTTATACCTGATGAATTTGTTATCGTGACAGAAGAAGAACTTGATGAATATCCAGTGCTGAAGAAAGCTATCGAGTCTCCCGGAGTGTACTTTAGTGCAGATCCTGAAGAATGGAGACGGACGACTGATTTCCTTAAAGAAAAAGGGGCTTATGAGATAAAAGTGGAGAAATATTATTATAGAGTCTCTTTCACTACGGCCTGATTACTGCATGAAAGTTAAAATAGATATATTCTTCATTATCTGAAGGCTGGAACACTACGATTAATTGCTTCTTCACTTTCACTTATGTTCTCATGTCCGCATATAGTACACTTATAATATCTTCTGATTACTCGCTTATTTCCAATTTCTTTTATATCGGGTATCTTGAATTCTTTAACCGTTCCTATTCCACCGCATTTTTTACACTCAATACTTTTCAGATGAATTATAGGCTTCATTTCCCCTTTATTTATAAATATATCCCCAGGCCCTTCCCTTGTATCAATGTTCCCGCAGTACCTGCACTTCCAGTGTCTTGTGACCGTCAGGGTGTAGTCTCCACGATCGCTCGTTTCCTTCAAAACCGGCTCGCCTACTTCTTCGCAGGCAAGCTTCTTGCCACACTTTCTGCAAAAAGTATCCCGGTGGTATTCCAGTACATGCTGTATGAATAAAGAGAAAATGAGTGGAACCATAGATGTCGTTATGCCCAGAACATACAACAAGTCAGGTGTTTCAGTTTTCAGGAAGTTTATTGCAGTGCCCAGAGCCATAGTTATAGAGAGAAGGATGAAAACTTTGCTCATTCTTTTAAGGGTTTTTTCATCAAAAGCATTTATTAAAAAAAGGGAAACACTCTTAAACCTGTGTTTCTTTAACCCGACTGTGCCGATAAATGTATGAGCATTGAGAGATTGTTCACAGCTATTATTTTTAAGGTATTTCTTTTCTAACAGATAATTTTCGAGGTTAATAAACTCAGATTGACGGTACAATTCAAAAGCGCCTCTATCCTTTTTTAGTATTATTTATACTACTTTTTTTGTACTACTTTTTTTGTACTACTTTTTTTGTACTACTTTTTTTGTACTACTTTGGTGTACTCAGTCAATTGTTAAAAAAATTGCGATTTTAATCGACATCGTTATCTGTTTTAAATAATTATCCAAGCTTTATTTAGCCAGTATTCTAGAAGATATAGAGGGTCTTAGTTAGTGATCAAAAGATAATTAAGAGGTACAAAAAAGAAAAAAGAACGGTAAAATAATCGGTTTTAAGGAAGGGTTTCTATCGTTTTCCTTCAAAAAAGTCTGCCGGTATGCCTGAAACCTTAATGGCATACCAGTAATTCTTCTTTTCAGCTAATTTAACTCTTTTAAACCTCATCAGGCTCCGGAACATACCAGTTTTCAACGTCTGTTGTATTTTTCTGGTTGTCTTCAGGTTCTGGAACGTACCAGTATCCTGTTTCATTAGTTTCGGCAGTGTTCCCACGTCCCTCTCCGGAGGAGGTATTGGTTAACTGCTGAGGAGCTTCGGTTATGTTGTTTATGCTGGCATTTTCAGAATAGTTTCCTTCTCCTTCGTACCATCTTACAGGCAGAGAATAGTTAAGGTCACTTCTGTATGTTTCGGGGATAAAGATGCGAGTTCCCCTGTTCTGAAGAGATGGAACAAAGCCAGGGTCGATAGCATCAAGCTTTGTCTTACATGCCGAAGCGTCCTCGTATTCTTTTATGCGGTAGTGCGCAAAACGCTTGTTATAAAGGACAGACGGTTCATTGGGGTTGATTGCAAGAGCACTATCATAAGAATTGATCGACTCATTAACCTCTCCCATTACATTGTATAGATACCCTTTATTGTACCATGCCGTTATGCAGTCTGGTTTTAATTGCACCACTTTATCAAAGCATTCAACGGCAGCAATGTTGCTACTTATAGCGAAATTAGCGCATCCTTTGAAGTACCAGGCTGCAGCATTGTCTGGAGCATACTCAATGGCTTTGTCGTAGCTGGCAATTGCTTCCTGATATCTCTCCATTTTAGCGTAAGCAAAACCCTTGTTATTTATCGCATCGATATTTTTCGGGTCAAGCGCAAGAATCTGATCATAACAGGCGATTGCGGCTTCGAAATCTCCCATCGCTTCCAGAGCCTTGCCCTGTCGGTACATTATCTCTCTGTTCTCAGGCGTCATCAGGAGAATCTCCCCATAAGTTGAAGCAGCTTCTTCATACCTCCCGAGTTCTTCAAACAAAGAGGCTTTCTCAGCCATTACCTTTGAATTGGAAGGGTCAAGTTGCAGGATTCTGTTGTAGTCTTCAAGGGCCTCTTCCTGCTTTCCGGATCTTCTCAGAGCAAAAGCTCGGCCATCCAAGGCCTCTATGTTTTCCGGCTCAAGTTTGAGAAGAGGGTTGAAACAGGCAACTGCTTCCTCGTACCTGCCAAGATTTACAAGGGCTTGAGATTTTCCCTGTAGGGCTTCAGGATCACTGGAGTTGACAGCAAGTAACTGGTCGTAGTAAGCAACCGCTTCTTCCGATCTTCCAAGAGTATTCGAGATAGAAGCCATCCCATACCAGGCATTGCTCGACTGAGGGTCAAGATCGAGAGCTTTTTTGTAACACTCCAGAGCTTCCTCGCTTCTTCCGAGTTTGTCAAGGGCAGAGCCTTTCTCATACCAGGCTTCGGTGCGTAAGGGGTTAATCGAAAGAGCCGTATCGTAAGCATACAGGGCATCCTCGTACATCTCAAGTTTGCTGTATGTTGAAGCTTTGCCGTACCAGGCTGCATCGTAACTGAATTCCGGACTCAGGTCATCAAAGTACTCTGAAAAGTCCGAGCTCTCTTCAGAACTTGAATATTTGTAGCCCAGAAGATAAGACCAGAAGCCTCCTGAAATTGCATTTTTAGGGCTGACTTCTGGGTCTTTCCCCTCAGATGAATTGGGAGTTGAATCCCCATACAACTCTTCCGTATCCTTGTTCAATCTGAAACGGGCAATAGAATACCCGGGATTTATCCGGAGAGCCTGACTGTAGCAGTCTGAAGCTTCCTGATACCTTTCCAGCTGGTCAAGAAGAAGACCCTTGTTGTACCAGATTTCAGCACTATCAGGGGCTGCGGCAAGAACTTTTTCATAGCATACAAGAGCCTCTTCATAGTCTCCTGTTTTTGCCAGGGCAAAAGCTTTGCCGTACCATGCAAGTGTATAGTTTTCATCAAGGTTTACAGCTTTATCAAAATTTTTTGCGGCATCTTTGTATTGCCCAAGTTTTGAAAAATCGTATCCTTTCCTATACCAGACTTTCGCATATCCGGAGTCCAGTTTCAGGGCTTTATCATAGCAGTCAGCAGCTTCTTCATACCTGTTAAGTCTGTCAAGGTCCTGGCCTTTCCTGTACCAGACCATTGCGTGTCCTGATTCTGTCTCCAGTACACTATCATAACATTCAAGAGCAGATTCGTAGTTTTCGAGTTTATCAAAAGCCAGTCCTTTGTCGTACCAGATTTTAACTGCAGAAGATTTAAACTCGGGAACTTCAGAATACCCGGGAAGTGAAGAATCATAAGCATTAAACTCTTCGAGAAGAGCATCTCCAACCTCCTCCACCTCAATTCCTGCATCCGGATTAAGGGCTCTGTCATAGCATGTTATTGCAGCGTCGTAATCTCCCATCGCATTAAGCACGGAACCTTTACTGTACCATGCATCAGCGTTATCAGGACTGTAAATGAGAATCTCTTCATAGCACTGCAGGGCCTCTTCGTTTCTACCAAGCTGCTCGAGACAGAAACCTTTCTTCTGCAAGGCACTGAGGTTTTCAGGCTCTGAAAGGAGGACAAATTCGTAACAGGTCAGGGCATCCTGATACATCTCCATCCCCTCAAGGTCTACGCCTTTATTATACCAGGCCTCCGTAAGGTCAGGATTGAGGGAAATTGCTTTGTCGTAACATTGTATTGCAGCTTCATAATCTCCGGACATATCATACATTATTCCTTTCTGAGTCCAGAGTTCAAAATCGTCAGGAGTAATGTTAAGTGCTTCGTCAAAACACTTCATTGCTTCTTCGTAGTTTTCAAGCCCGGCGTAAGCTTTTCCTTGCATTTTCTGATTTTTGGACGCGTTGGAGCCCAGGTCAATTGAACTATCATAAGAAGCTAATGCCTCCTGTTCCAGACCGAGTTTCTCAGAGGCAAGGGCTTTCTGGAACCAGACTCTGGAAAGATAGCTGTCCGTAGCAAAACTTTTCTCATAACAATTGAGAGCCTCTACATAATTTTGTGTCTGAAGATATTCATTGCCTCTTTGATACCAACCCCAGGAAGAAGCCGGGAAGTTTTCAAGAGCTCTATCATAGCAGTCAATAGCTTCTTCGTATCTTTCGAGCGATGTCAGAGCACAACCCTTTCCATACCATGCCATTGAAGAATTCGAATCCATTTCAAGTGCGTCGTCAAAACATTCAATAGAAAGCTCGTATTCTTTAAGAGAATAGAGATTATTGCCTTTATTTAACAGGCCTTCTACAGAAACAGGACGCTGCGCAAGTACCTCTTCAAGTGAGGGAGGAGAAACAGGCTCGCCATCCCCTACAGTATTCTGCTGATCCTCCATTGCTCCTGCTACATGTAAAAAACCTTCGCTGGCAGATAAACTACAAGCCAGGAGAATGAAGAAACAAGCAATCAGGTAAATTTTTTTAATTGAGCTCATTAAATACCCCGATTTATTCTAATGAGTTCCTGTGGTAAATTTTCATAAGCAGTCTATCAGTATCCTTTAAGGTTACTCTTATAGTTTCCTGAATGACGTAAATAAGAACATTCAGGGATGAATGTGACTATATAATTTTTTTTGATTATCCAATAGATAGTTTGTCCAGTTCAAATCGATCCTCATCCCTATAATTTCTCAGTAGATACTTACTTAATTCTAGGAATCCCTTCCTTATATAATTTATGCAGTTTAAAAAGGAAGTGTCAGGTTAAATGTGAGAATTATTAGTTGTCACTATTTTTTAGGGCTGATAAACCCATCTAATTTCCGTGTTTTTTTGGATGTTTAATTTCCGGTTAACTGTTAAATTCACAGGAAAATGTTGAATTTATAGCGGATATTCATGGTGTTTACAGATAGTGTTAGGTTCCGGTAAATTGCAAGGTTTATATCTTAAAGGGGATTAAATTCTCTTACTATTGTTTGGAGTAATAAATATTATTATTTAAAACGCAAAAACCTTTTCAGTACAAAATTTGCAAGATATGCATAAAGTATATACCTCAACATTTCTTATTGCAGAAGCATGCAGAAGGAAGATCTGGATTATTTTCGGGAATGGTTTTTCGAGTATGTTAACAGATTCTTTTCCTCCGACTCTTTCATCCGGGAAAATATTGAGCTAAAGATCGAACACACTCGCAGAGTTTGTGAAAATATCCTTTTAATTGCAAAATCTGAGAAAATAAGCGAAAAGGAATGCATTCTTGCCGAAACAATAGCTCTGTTCCATGACCTTGGTCGTTTTGAGCAGTTCACTAAATATAACACTTTTAACGATTCCGAATCGGAAAATCATGCGGTTCTGGGTGTGAAAATTCTGAATAAAGAAGGAATTCTGACTCGTCTTCCCGGAAATGAAATAAGGCTAATCCTGAAAGCTGTAGAATATCACAACCTGATGGAAATTCCGGGAGATGTGGCCCTCTCCGACAAACTTCATTTTTTCTGCCGGCTGATAAGGGACGCGGATAAGATTGATATCCTGAGGCTTGCCAGTGAAGGGTATGCAGAAGAGGAAAAATGTCGTAACCCGGCACTTGAACTATATCTGCCTGATACAAAAGGGTATTCGGAACCCATGGTATCAGAGATCCTGAATAACCGGATGGCGAGAATTGAGGACATGAAAAACAGAAACGACATTAAACTTCTTCGCCTGAGCTGGATTTTTGACCTCAATTTTCCTGTAACTTTTACTCTCCTTAAAGAGTACGGTTATCTGGAGTCAATCATATCCTCCTTACCTGAATCAAAAGAAACGGAAGTTTTAAAAAAGCATCTTGAAAAATATCTGGATACAATAGAGTCAGAAGCCAGAAGTTTTTCTTAATTTGGGTGTCGTTTTATCGGGCACTTTTTACTGGCTGGCGGGCCGGCTCAGATCCGATGCGGCAGAGGGAAAGAAAACTGAAAGCTCCTATCCCCGGCCACCGGGGTAGATCAACTGAGTAATCAGGACTCACCAAAATGTCCATAAATTTAAAAATGTGAATTAGACCATTTTTCTGGAAATATCGGTTAAGTAGTACTTGTTGGAGAAGATTATTCAATGTATCTTCTACCATATTCATTACCAAGACTACGCCGATAATCCGAACGTATCTGGTTTCTCGACTGTTCTTCTAGCATTAACTCAAAGGAATCTTTTTCGGTTTCTTCCTGGTTGCAGGGTTCTTTTTCTTCGTTTTTTGGCCCGTAGTTAACCGCCCTTAAGCCGGAAGGCTGGTCGATGAACTCAACCTCAATTCCAGTAAGGTTCCGAAGCCTGGGACATAGGGCTTCCATACCCGGATTTTCCGTTGCATAATGGCTTGCGTCTATCAGGCAGAGATCTTCGTATGCCCGGAGAATGTCATGCTTAAGTTCGGATGATATAACTGCATCAACCAAGTTTTTCCTTGCGAGTTCGAGATATTCGTTTCGAAAGCCGCTACCCCCTATAACCATTACCTTACGGATTTCTTCCTTTTCCCCGGCATACATAACAGGGGTCTGAAGGCAGTCCGAAACATGGGTTGCCAGTTCAGCTGAAGAACAGGGTTCGATTTCTCCCATCCTGCCAATTTCCGTACTCCTTATATTTTTGAGCCTCAGGCGGGCTGCAAGGACGTCGTTAATTCCCCCTTCAGCTCTATCGTAATTGGTGTGCATGCTGTAGAGGGATATGCCATTTTCAAGAGCAATTCTGAGGGAATCTGCCAGATATTTCGAAATAATGTTTACAGGATGAAAAATGAGGGTATGATGAGTGATCAGCATGTCTGCTTTCATTTCCGCGGCTTTTTTAAGTACGTAAGAGTTGGCATCCAGAGCAACTGCTATCTTTTTCACGTCACCCTCAAGCCCAAGGATCAAACCAATTCGACCTTTATCAAAATCATCAGCAAGCTCGGGTGGAGCTATCTCTTCAAGGATCTGTATAATTTTTTTAAGTTCCATTGAAAAACCTCCGGAAACCGGAAAAATTTGAAATCGATAGTTTTACCAGTCAAAATTTAGGCAGTCAGAATCAAATATCAGGTTATCAGGATTCAAATTAAGTGTTTATGGCATTTAATCCCAGCCCTGAGTTCGAATTTCATCCATGAATTAAAACTTTTCAACAGAACAAAGGTTCCATTCTTAAGAAGCTGGTCCCTTTCAACAAAATATTCCAGATCATTGCCAAAAATTAAAATACAATATATGAAGATATTTTATAGAGATATATGCAAGATATTTCAAAAAGATAAAAATCTAAAATTCACATCCATTTAGTTATCATCGGAAAAATATAAGCCATATAGCAATTATTTTAAGTGGAATTTGCTGGGGGCAAAATCCATGATACATATAAATATAGTAAGACCGTTTGACAATTACTTTTTAAATATATACAAAAATCGATAATTAAAAAATATTGGTTAAACCGCAAATCTACACAGGCTAAAAATGTACGTTTCCGTTGTCCGGATCCGATGTAATCAGCATCAAAGTTAAGGAAGGTAACCATGACTAAAAGGATTGCTTTGATTGTATTGCTTGCCGTTTTTGTTTTCTCTACGTTCTCGATGGTTGCTCTTGCGACGGATGAAGTGGAGTGGGTGGAGAAAAAGAATGATGCAAAACTTTATTGGGGAGATACGATAACCGTAGACGGTTACGAAATAAAAGCAGAGGATTTCAACGAAGATAAGATGGTCTTCGTTTCGATTTCAAAGGACGGGGAAAAATTAAAGGCTGCTCCTTTAACGGCAGGGATGGAATTTGAATATGACGACGAGATAAAGGTTTATGTCCAGAAAGTGGATCCAAACTATGAAGTCATCAAAAAGAACGGAAAAGAGTTCAAGACCGGAAACTGGAATCCTTATGCCGAACTGGATATTCTTATTAGAGGGAAACCGAATTTTGACATAGATGTTGACACCGAAAAAGATACATACGACTCTAAATCTACGGGGGATGGCAGAATCGATGTGTCGATAACGGTTAAAAATGACGGAGATGCTAAGGCTGAAAACGTTGCGTTGACTGTTGATACAGCCGGACTGGAAGTGCTCAGTGGAAAAACGAAGTATACATACACAAAAATTCTTAAAGATGAGACTGTTGAGCCTATTACTCTCACACTGAAAACGCCTACTCCCTGGGAAGATACAGATTTCAAAATAATCGCAAAAACTACATGTGAGGACATTAAGGATAACAAATATGAACATTCGGGTTCCAAAACAATAAAAATCGAAAAAAAATGGGACCTTATTATTACAAAGAGTACTACAAAAGAACGCCATATGGGAGAAACGGTATATGTTTCAGTCAATGTTCGGAACGGAGGGCTCTGCGATATAAATGATATCGTCCTTAAAGATTCGATCGTTTCCAACATGCATCTCCAGAAGGATACAACACTTGAAAAGACGTTTTCTCTAAAAGCCGGAGAAAAAGCTGAAGATGTTTTTGAATACACCCTCATTCCGGAAAAACCCGGAGAATTTACCTTCCCGAAAACCGTAGCTACCTTCACCCTTGCAAACGGGGAAAGCAAAAAAGTGGAATCCGAGAATTCGGAAAAGACAAAAATTTACGGGCCCCATATTGAAATCACGAAAACCGTTGATAAAAAGCAGTTAAATCCTGGAGACAAACTGACTGTAAAGGTTACTGCAAAGAACAATGGAAATGTTGACGCAAGTGTAAAAGTAACCGATACCGTACCTTCCGAAGCTAAACTTATAAGCGGAGAAACAAGCTTCAGCCAGGTTCTCGGAAGTGGCGGTGGCTCAAAGACCATCACTTACGTCCTTCAGATGAACAAAGAAGGGGAGATTGAGATTCCTGCCTGCAAAGCAAGTTTCTTCGATCTCGACAAATATTCAGGAGAGGTCTACTCAGGGACTTCCGTAGTTAATGTGGGAACAACAATTACCCTTGAAGGAAGCAGTTCACAAACGGAAAGTTCAACCGCATCCAACCAGGAAAAAGAGGATTCGAGCCAGGTGAGTACAGGTGAGACTGAAGAAGATTATGGAGACACTCCAGGATTCAGTTCCCTGCTTGCTGTAACGGGAATTCTGGCGGGTACGGGGCTTCTGAGAAGGAGACGGGTCTGAAAGGCTTAAAAAGTTAAATAAGAGTCCGAATTTTCCCGGTTTTTCCGGGAGTCCTTTAGAGTCCTTTATCTTCTTAACTATCCTTTTTCGCCCGGTTACTTCACTTCCGTACTGCTAAATTCCAGTATCTTCTTTCCTTAATTTTTTCCCGTATTGAAAGACGGTTTTCAGGGTTCCGGGAAGTGTTCCCTTGAACGAGGGGACATTTATTCAGCTTATTATTTCTCTTAATCGCGTGTTGGTTTACAGGTTATTTTTCATTGGTTGACGGCTGGCCCGGAATAAGTTCGGCGCAGGGAAAGAGAACTGGAATATTTCCTTTGGGATTCCGGAATAGATCAGCAATGATTGTACTGCCTGCTCATTAGGATAAAAAAGATAAAATTAACAATCAGAACGTAGAACTTCCATAAAACCGTTGAATAAAATAGAAAATCAGGTGCCTTATAAAGGAGCGCGAAATATACCATCTAACAGAAGTAAAAGGAATCGAAACATGAAAGAACCCCAGAACCAGCTTAAAGCGAAAACCTTGATCCTGACTCATGGTGACTCTGACGGGATATGTTCGGGAGCAATTGCAAAAAGTGCCTATCCGGAAGCATATGTCTATTTCACAAGTCCTGTCAGTCTTCTGGACAAGTTAGATCTCATTGAAGACGTTGAGAATCTTATAATCTGCGATATTGCTATAGAGGAAAAGCGCTGTTCTGAACTCTACTCTGCACTCAATAAATTAGCGGAAGAATGCAACCTGTATTACATTGATCACCATCCGCTGCCGGAAGGGTGCGGAAAAGAGAACTGGTTTTTTCACGATACGGGGGTATGCGCCTCTGAACTCACTTACAGGGTATTTGAAGAGATCCTGAGCCAGGAAATGAGGAGAGTGGCAATCTACGGAGCTATAGGCGACTTCTGTGACAATACACCCTGTGTAAGAAGCTGGGTAAGAGATTGGGATAAAAGGAGCCTATTTTTTCAGGCCGGGACTCTGATACAGGCAATACTTCATAAGGGGAAAGACTATGATTTCAAGAGAATCCTGCTTGAACCCCTCTCAAAAGATGTAATTCCTTCAAATATTCCCGATCTGCTCGAGCTTGCCAGGGAAGCTGCAATTAACGAAGAGAAAATCAGGCTTTTTGTTAAAGAAAATGTGGAAGTCCTGAAAAACAGTGCGTATATTGTAAATACGAATAACTCCATCTCAAAGGCAGCGATCTATGCAGCCTCCTATGGCAAAAGGGAAGTGGGAATTGCAGCCGAATACCGGGAGAAAAAGGGTGTTTACGACCTGAGCATTCGTTCCCGGGGTAAGGCTGACATAAACCGTCTCCTTCGCTCAATTGCTCCTAAGTTTGGAGGGAGCGGCGGAGGACATCCTGTTGCAGCAGGAGCGCGTATTCCTGAAAATTCCCTTGAGGCTTTCCTCAGAGCTTTTGATAAAAAGCTTGGGGAAGCAAATGAGGTAAAATACAATGGAAACAAGTAAAACTGTATCTGAAAGCGGTATAAATCTCGAAATGATCTTTGTCGGGCGTTCAAATGTGGGCAAATCCTCCCTTCTAAAGGAGCTCTTCGGGGCAAAAGTGAAGGTAGGAAAACGCCCTGGTGTCACATTACGCCCAACTCACGTCCTGGTCTCCGACTTTCTCATTACGGATATGCCGGGTTTCGGTTTCATGAGCGGGGTAAAGGACCGGAAACAGGATATAGTGAAAGATAAAACCGTACATTATATTGAGGACAACGCCGAAAGGATCAAAATAGGGGTTCTTGTAATAGACGGACCTTCCTTCCCTGAAATTGTAGACCGCTGGGACTCAAGGGATCAGATCCCTATCGACGTTGAAATGTTTGATTTTCTGAGGGAAATAGGGATTGACACAATTGTTGCTGCAAACAAGATGGATAAAGTAAAAGCAGACGAGCATGACGAACTCCTTGATGAAGTCGCGGTGCGCCTCGGACTTGAGCCACCCTGGCAGAACTGGAAGCATATCATTGCTCCGATAAGCGCCAAAAAAGGAGAGTTGAAAGCCTTAAAGGGCCTCCTCCGGGACAGGCTGCATGAAATGAAAAGGGACGACCTGTTCAAGTATATTTGATTTTCTGTCTCGTGATCTAACCAGAATTAAAAAAAGTAAGAGTTAAAGTCTTTTCAGCTGCTGGCCGTAGACGCGCCCAATCCGCTGGATGGTATCGGCTTCTTCGGGGGCTTTATCGTCCCGGATACGGATAAAACGGGGAAAACGCAGGGCAAAGCCCGAATCGTAGTTGGGGCTTTTCTGGATTTCCTCAAAAGCGATTTCCAGAACAACCTTCGGCCTTATTGCAAAGACTCCTCCGGCTTCTCCGCCTTCCATCAGGCCGGAGAGCATTTCCGTGAGTTCCTTCAACTGCTCATCGGTAAGCCCTGTGCCAACCTTGCCAACCTGCATGAAGCGCATGGTCTCAGGGTCATAGCAGGCAACCGAATATGAACCTATCAGGTTTGCCCTGCGCCCGTAGCCCCATTCTGCTCCCACAACCACAAGGTCAAGGGTTTCCATAAGAGGTTTTTTCTTCAGCCAGTTTTTGCCACGTTTGCCTGGGGAATATGTCGAGTTCGGGTTTTTGACCATGACACCTTCATGTCCGGCATTCAAGGCTTCCCTGTAGATCTTTTCCACAAGCTCAAGGTCTCCGGTTATCACCTGCTCGTCCACGGAGATGGACTTTGAGTCTTCAACCGAGCTCTCCACACAGGATTCAAGAGCTTTTCGCCGTTCAACAAGGGGGAGATCGATCAGGGTTTTTCCGTTCAGGTACATAATGTCAAAGAGGTTGAGCTGGATAGGAATTCCGAGCGCTTTTTCCTCTACATCGTACTTGCGCCGAAAACGCTTGAGGATCTCCTGAAAAGCCCTGGGTTTTCCGTTTTCATCCACAGCTACGGCTTCCCCGTCAAGAATTGCGGACTCGGCTTTTACATGTTTCCGGACTATTCCGACAAGGTCAGGGAGGGAATTTGTGACGTTTTCAAGCTTCCGGGAAAAAAGAGTAACCGAATTTCCGCTCTTATGGATCTGAACCCTTGCCCCATCGAATTTCCACTCAATTGCAGCTTCCTTCATTTCCCTTATATCGGCATCTATATCAGGGCTGATCTGAGAGAGCATCATTTTTATGGGGCGATTTATCTCGATCCCCAGACTCTCAAGGGCTTCTATCCCGTCTTTCTTGGCAGCTGCAGCAACTATCCCCAGATCATTTGTGACCATGAAGGCATGTTCTACCTTATCCGCAGGGACGGAAAAGGCTCTGGCAATCGCATCCCGGACAACGCCTTCTCCTACCCCAATTCGAAGTTCCTCAAGGGCAAGCCTGGAAATGTACTTTGCTTCCCTTGGAGTTGAGGAATTAAAGAGGAACTGAAGGTTTTTTATTTTGAGTTCCTGAGAACCTTTCCCAGAGGCTTCCGAAGCTGTTTTGAACCGCTGGTAAACCTCAGTTATCGAAAGTTCCGGCTGCTCCTCGAGGAAAGAAGAAAATGTCACCTGATTTTTCCTTTTCTCCTTTAAAATAAGAAGTGCGGTTTCCCCTATGTCTCCTGTGGTCCGGATAAGAGATTCTATACTTCTTATAGACATTCCGGAGGCTTTGGAGAGAGAACTATACAGCAGGCTTGTGCCGATCCCGAGTTGCTTTCCACTCCAGGCAGGAAAAACCTCACTCATTATAAAATGAGTTGCAAGAGGCAGTTCTTCCACGTCGACATTTTTGAGAAGGTCGGCAACCTTATTTGTAGTTTCTATAGTGCTCGATATCTTTTCAATCGCCTGGCAGATTTCTGCAAATTCCCTGAAGCTTGTCATGATCCACGCAGTTTTTTCGTTTTATTTTTTCGGATTCTGGTCTCTGAACGCCGATATTTTCCAGTGATTACCGATTTCCGTAAATTGCAACAAGGTCGCTGAGAATCGCACTTGCGGTTTCGATCGGGCCTGCACCTCTTCCCGTAACCGTTATCTCACCGGCAAGCTCGGTGTCTATGGAAGCTACATTCAGGGTGCCTCCCACAGCAAGAGGGTGGTTAATAGGCACAAGCCTTGGAGCAACATGTATCCGTTCCCGGCTGACCTCTCCTATGAGTTTGATCACGTGCCCGCTTTCGTAAGCCATTTCCAGGGCTTCGGGTGCGATTTTTGTGATCCCGGTAACCTCAACGTCCTTATATGTCACATCAAGCCCGAAAATTGCATTGGCAAGAATTACCAGTTTGCAGGCGGTATCAATACCTTCGACATCGTATGTAGGATCGGTTTCGGCAATTCCGAGTTCCATGGACTCGGCAAGAATATCCTTATAACTTGCCCTTTCTTCAAGCATTCTGGTGAGGATATAGTTACATGTCCCATTAAGAATTCCCTTGATACTTCGGAGCCTGTTTCCGGCAAGGACTTCGTTTGCCAGGTTAATAACGGGCATGGAGCCTCCGACCGCAGCTTCGAACCTGAAATTTGACCCGGCTGCTTTTGCAACTTCCATAAGTTCCCTGTACTTCAGGGTAAGCGGCCCTTTATTTGAGGTAATAATATCCTTGCCTGTCTCGAAGGCTGCAAGCATGTTCTGAAGCCCTGCGCCTCCTGTAACAATATTTGTAGGAGTGGTTTCTATTACCAGCTCATGGGGTACTGTCCTTATGATCTCGACTCCTGTGAGCTTTTCTATAGCAACCGTGCCCTTTGTTCTCTTGCGGGCAAGGCAGTCGGCCAGATCCACTCCTGCAGGATTAACAGTAGCTCCTTTCGAATCCACGACTGCAATAACGAGAACTTCCAGCCCGATACTTTTCAGATACCCCTTTTTCATAAGGAGTACCTCGGCCACACCCTGTCCAATTGCCCCAAATCCGAGAATAGAGCAGTGCACTGTTTTCATGTTTTCAAATCCCCTTATTTTTTTCAGGCCTGGATGTCTATTGGAAGTACCATAAGCAGGTCTTTTCTTGTCGAGACCTTTTTAAGGATGTCAAGCGCCTTTTGCAGGTCCTCTTTTCCCACAGCGTCGATTCTGATCAGGGCTGAGGAAAGCAGGTCAATACCCGGCATGGACAGCGAGAGGTCAACAACCTCCGCAAACCCGGTCTTGTCAATCTCATCGATCGTATCCTGGATTCCTGTATGGACTACGTGCCCTATAAGGACTACATTTATACTCTCTCTGAAACGGTGTTCTCCAACCTTTACAACTCTTATCCCGTTTTCCTCAAGCTTTGCTTTGATTGCTTCTATGCTCTCAGGATTTATCTCAAGTACAAGCTGTACAGGTACTGTTTTTCTGGGGGTCCGCTTCTGGTGGTGGTGTAAAACAGTTATCAGGTTAGCTTTGAATTCCGAAAGAGGCTGGAGGGCTAAAAGCATCTGCCCGGGCACATCTTTTAATTCAATGTCCATGGAAACTCGCATACTGTCCCTCATGCAATTTGAATCCGATTTGAAGTATATGTAAGATCTGAAGTCCAAGTGAGATGTATCAATTTAATAACTACCATATGATTTTATAAATATCAATTAATTTAATAAATATCAATTAATTGAATAAATATCAATTAATTTAATAAATATCAAATAATTTATCGGTTGAATAAATGCCAAATTAATATCCAGCAGTTTTATTCGGTCAGCTTCTGCGAAGGTTAATCAGCATATTTATAATAATGCCGGCATATGACTCTATATCAGCGTATGAAACCGGCTATTATAAAATGGGATCGAGAGATCTCATGTACCGAATATTTCTAATTTTTATTAATCTTTCCTGCTGCTTAGTAGATGAATTCAGTTAAATAGTTTGCTATTTACGGTATTTGCGATTTACGTTTTTTCAAAAGATGTAAAGTAACGTCTTATTTTGTTATAAGTTATTGTGAAGTTCCGTTTTCCCCTGATTCCTTCCTGCTCTGGATTCCCGCCTGCTTGACAATCTCTCCATCCGGAATCCGGATAATATTCCCTCTACCTCTTTTGAACTTTTCAATCAATCCGCGTTCTTCAAGATCCGAAAGCATAAGGCTAACTTTTGACTCCGAATACGGAGACTTTTTGCGGAGTTCTCTCTGAGTGATTCTATTTCCATTATCCCGGATCAGGTCCATAATCCCTTTAAGGTCGTCCGGGAGGTTTATCTCAGGGCTTTCAGAGTTTTCGGAGCCCGGTGAATCAAGGCCCTCTTCAAATGAGTGGACGGACTGGGAAATACCAGGTACTTTTGAGACTTCCGGCAGCTTTACATTTTGCTGCACAGGAAGTTCTGTCTCAGATATGTCCCCTGACTGTGTTTCCAAGTTATGAGCTTCAGAAGGCTCAGAGTTTATCCCAGAGGCCTCAATACCGACTTTATCGGGGTTTGAATCTCCTACTGTTTCAGCGGGTACTGTGAACTTTTCAGATCCTGATGTATCTCGTTCTGATGTTTCCGATTCTGATGAAACATGTAATATTCCTGCTTTCTCCGGGAAACCTGCGGTCTTTTCTGGAGGGGTACTTTTTCTCCTGATTAAGAAATAACCCGCGATCAGCAGGATACAGAGTGCGAGTAATACAAGAGCTAAAACCGCATTCTGTGAGTTTGCCTGGGGTTGGGGCTCTGCTTCCCCAAAATCCAGGTCAACATTTTCCAGGTTCTCCTGGTCAAGTAGATCTTCCGGGTAGGTGGGGAAGAGTAAAAGGTCATGAACGTATTCCCCATCATCATCGGAAACTATAACTTCTTTTTCAGCCGTATAAACGACAATATTCTCTTCAAAATAATTGGCAGTTATCAGGTAGGTTCCCGGAGTAAGGTTAAAAGAGTATTCGGCATTCGTTGCAACAAAGTTCTGCTCCGGGGTAGAATTGATTTCAAGTACTGTATTTTCGAGAGGTTTGAAGCTGTACCACTCATATACGGTCCCGTGAATCGTCGCCGCAAGTGCGTTTCCCTGAACACACATTAGGAATAATAATACACAGGCAATCTTGCAGAGCTTTCTAAAATTCACGAAGCTTTAAATGGTTTTTTAGCATAAATCTTTTACTTTTCCTTGCCATGCGTTCAGAAATGCCGAAGGCAAATTAAAGTTTTATCAAGAATATAAAGCCCCTATCAAGCTTGGAAGTTTATATCTTGCCATTAATCAGTCTTATTCCAAAAAGTATACTTATATGTGCTTATCCTATTAACACAGTATCTTAACTTGCGAAAGGAGGCAGTCAGATGAAAAAATCAAGAATTGTTCGATATCTGGCTTATGTTACATTTATATTAATATTGTTCTGTATACTGCCTGGAGGATCACTTGCTGCCAAAAACTCATCAGAGCATGGAAATGGAGTCCAGTATGACAGTGAGAGTATTACGGGTTCAGAAAATAGTGAAAAAGACAGCATAGAGGCTGCCAACGGTACTGACAGCTCCTATTCTGAAAAGGTCCAGGACAAGGACAAAGTCAAAACAGAGACTCAAGACACGATTTCTGCATATAAGCTTGAAAGAGACCGGATACAGGAAGAGCTTCAGCTACAGAAGGAGGAATATCGGGGGGCAAAAGAGGATTTTCTTGAGGTGAGAAATCAAATCCAAAAAGGAAAGCTTGATTCCGATTCCGAAGAGGCGTTAAATGCCACGAGACTCTACCTTCACGCGAGTATTAATTATATGATTCTCTACCTGGAAAACGTTAAAACAAATATTCAGTACTCAAATGGCAATGGAACAGAAGAAAGAATCGTTGCCATAGATGAGAACATCAGGTTGCTTAAGGCTGAACAGGCAGGAGTTGCAAATGCTTCCAACCAGCAAGAATTTGTAGTTACGGTCCAGTCCGTTCGTGGAGTATGGAATAATTCGCGGAAAGCCAGCCTGACCGGTGCAGGACAGACCGTTAGTGAGAGGATAGGGGGATTCCTTGACAAATCCGATGATCTTTCTAGAAAACTTGAGACTACTATTGAAAGCCTGAATACAACCGAGGTTAATACAGGTGAACTTGAGACAAGGCTTACCAGTTATAAATTATATCTGAAAGCTGCCCGGGAGAAAAAAGAAGCTGCAGATGTTATTTATGAAGATGAAAACGCTACCCTGGAAAAACTTGGAGTGGCAAACAACTATATGCGCGAATCTCTTAATAATGTCAACAAGGCAAATCAGATACTCAGAGTAATTTTCGACGACCTTAAGGGGTATAATCTTGAAGAAGTTAATGGAACTGGAGTCGAAAATAGCAATGAAACCGAACTTAATAATACTATAAGTATAAACAATACTGATAATAATTAATCCGTATGAATGGAACTCCTGTAAACAAGACAAAAAGGAGTGACAAACAGTAACTCAGGGAACGGGACCTAGAACTTCTCTGAGGATTGATTGGGAATTAAGGAGGCAGAAAATGGTTAAATTCGCTCACCTGCTCGTACTTTCAGTTTTAATTATATGGATTGCAGGGTCCGGTTGCGTCGGAAATGATTCCTCTGATGTGGAAGATGGAGGAGTTACTCAAAATGTTGCCGAGGCAGAGAACGCAGATGATCCGGGACTTACGCCGGCTGAAATCCAGGAAATTGACACTGATATGGCCGAACTCGAGAGCCTGCTCTCAAATGCAAGCCTTCAGGAAGAAATAGAACTCGAAGAACTGTGAGCCCGAGTAAACACTGAAAGCACGGAAGGTCTGGTTCTCATTGCCTTTACCCGTGTTTTCCGTGGTCCAACTTTAATTTTAGATCGGTGGAGAATGCTGACCCTACCAATTTATCTTCTTCTGTTATGAAGTTTATATTTTGTGAAGTTTTGATTTTACCATGAAATGCCTATTTTGTGAAGTGCTGATTTTTTGGTGCTCCCCCATTAAGCAGTTGATATTTTAAAAGGCTTATAATTCAACAACTCTGTTAAAGTCCATTTTTTCTGAGTTATTCCACATTCTTGTGAGGGAGCATCTTACCCAAAAGACCATTTTCGTTTTCTTTTGTTAAGCCATCATGCTCTCTGCAATCCTTAAAATGAGTGCAATAAACCTTTATTTGGCAATATACCTCCTCAATATTTGTTATTTCTGGAAACAAGTTCTCATCTGAGCTTTTCCGGGTTTAACAAGATAAAGGCCAACGATTCTTATTAGGAGCTTGCATTCACATACCTTGTTATGTCATCTCCTTCCTCATCCGTTCCTCTGAAAATCCAGACCGGCTTATAGAAATCCTGCTTCTCTCCCGGTGTATCCGAATAGTAGCCAATCTCTATTTCGTTGATTTCCACAGGCTTATGGCCGCTTTTTACGGGTTGAACCGAATCTCCTTGATTAAGTTTTTCGATTGCAGAGTTTACATCAAGAATTGATACTTCTCCAACGTTTTGAACTTCTCTCCAAGTTTTAAAGAAATAAACAATCTCCTCTTTTTCCCCTATGCACACTTCCATTGAGTCCCCGGGTCCGACAACTGGATACCCATCAAGTATCCTATTATATGAGACCCTCAAGAATGCCGGGGTTTCTTTTTCAACAGAACCGCTATCTTCATTCGATGTTTTGATAGTAAACGTCTCCACATTACTCATGTAAACACCTTCTGGCAGGCTGTTGCGTTCTTCAAGAAACTTATTTGCGATTTCGACAGCTTCCTCTTCGGAAGGAAGTAATTTTCTGGGTGCAATGACCTTATCCACGTTTTCGCGGATCTTCTCTTCCTTGATTACTTTATAATACGGAAGAGTCTTTCCTACATCAGGAACTGAAGCATTGATTGTAATTTCATTATTCAATCCAGAACTCTTAATTTTTCCTGTATCAAGTAAGTATTCGTTACTTTCATCAGGTTCTGTTACAAAAGATATAACACAGACTCCTAAAACAAGCATCAGAAACGTTAATGGAACTATTTTATTCAAATTAACACTCCCAGGAATTATATGCATACAAAGAATCATCTGGACTTTCATCCGGTTCCACGGTGCCCTGACCATTTAAGTGGTCATAAGCAAACTGGTCGTCAGTGTCTGCTACTATTACAGCTGTCACACTTGTATCAAATGTTTCCACTGTAGCAAACAACCATGCATCACAGATTTCATCATTTTCGTTTATAGTTTCATCAAAAAAACTGTCGACTAGAGCTGTAGAAACCGGTACTTCGGTACTGAAACCTAATATCCCGTGCGAGTACTTCAGAGCTTTTGCCCACTCACTATGGTCTTTTAAAACTTTACAACTGGCTATTAGAACCCATTCATTATCTTGATCCCATTTTTTTTCAACTTCTGAAGCTTGTACATCTCCCGTACTACTGTATGAAACCCAGTTGTATAGGCAGATTTCAGATGTATACCCTATTTCGTCAGTCCCGTGTCCCGTATGGTAATGAAAATCAGCGCTATCCAAACCAGTATATCCACTATTACTTGATCCAAAGTCCGTTTCCTCTACATCAGTCTCAGTTTCATAGAAATCCTGAGACCAACCGGCAACAGTGCCTAACCAATAGTTAACTCGTGCACATTCCGGCTCTAAATTTAAATCAGGACAATTGGTATAATCGTTTATCCTTGTCATTGTTGTCATCGAATAGGAATATGCATTTCATAAATTCTTTGAAAAAATACACAAATATTAATATATATTAAGTAACACTAATAGTTAATTATTTCTTATAAATAACGTAATATTATAAAAAAATAACATATAATATCATATTAAAATTAATTAAATTTAATATTTACTATCTAAATATGTGCCTATTATCTGTGAAGTAATACATTAGTTAGTAACAGATTATCAAGAAGAAGATTTTGTTAAACGGAATTTTTTACCTCATATGTTAATATTCCATCTGACAATTCTTATAATCCTCACTGGATTCGTTTTTTTCCCTTTGCATAACTCGGGGCACCCATATGAAAATTTTTAATAATATTAATTATTTTGGAAATCTCAGGCCTGCTAAGCTACTTGAGCAGATAAAAGGATTTCTGAAAGTTTTTAAGAGTTTACATTCTTCTAAATTTTCTAAAATTTCCAGATTGTATCCTCATATCTGGGCATGGATTCTAACAGTTTTTGAAGTTTTACTTTTGTACTTTTTTGTAATATGGGTATTCAATTCGTTTTTTCCACAATCGCCTATCCTCATAACTATGGTTTTTAATAGAATCTTTTTTTTGTTTTGTTACGTCACTTCGATGTTCTATTTTTACTGGTTTCCGAAAAGAAGTAGTCTAAGGACTATATGGATCTGTCTATTGGTATGGATTGTTACTCTACTTAGTATACCACTTACCTTTTTGGCATGGTTTCGATCTCCCCTGAAAGGATTGGTTTTGGGACTTTATTTAACCATGCTGATAGTGTTTGTTTATTGGATATTCAAACAATATAATTCAAAATTGAGTTCCCTATGTAGTCAAACCAGGTTTCTTAAATCTATAAAAAGAAAAATATATTCCTTAAATGAGAACAAGAGAGAAAACAACCTTGTCAGAAAAAAACTCATCATGAGTTTAAAACTATCTTTATTTTATTCAACATTTGCAATATTTATCCTGACTTCTATGGTGTATTGGAACTTTGTAACAAATTCCTATCTTTTTGGTTCCGATGTTCTCCCAATTAATAAGATGATATCTCTAATTATAGCAGTTGAAAAATTGGTCTTTAATATGGGTTTGATCAGTTTTCTGACCTCAATTTACATTACATTATGTATATCCCTAACTTTTCACTTTATGCTAGAAAAATTAGAAACTTCTTAAATATATGTGTTATAAAGGGTCTCAAATTAGCTCTGAAAATCGATGTTCTAATTTCAGTAGTTTGCTAAAATTCCTCCCACTACCTACTCCCTTTTCAGTTATCTCAGACACTCAACTACTGTCCTAATGCATAACTTTCGTCTCATCCGTTCCTCATCCCGTATGATGATTCAATAGCAAATCTTCTTCTATAAACCGTACTAACCTTTCTTTGAGACCACTTTACTCCAAAGACAACAAAACCAGGGTTCTCACGGCCCTTTTACAAATTCCCTTCTTTACCTTTCCGGTTGATATTCATCAATAGTACTCCTCTCAATTAATGACTGTTTATCCTTATCTAATTCTTCCATTTCTCTTTTTACATTCTTACGCCATTCATATACGGTACAATAAATACTTTCTACTTGGCCATGAAGGTTTTGGGATCTATTTTGGGCCTCATTTATCCTTGATTGAACAATCAAGTCTACTACTAATCCATCAAAGGCATAGTCGGCAAATGTAGCTAATCCTCCAATATTTATCTCAACTTCATCAGGATCAATTTTTTTTATATCCCCAAGTTCTCTCTGCAGGCTGTTTAGATTTTTCTGTACAGCAGCAATCTGCTCCCTTGCATCCCCTATCCTGGAGTGTTTGATAGCAGTTGTTATTAAACCGCCGCCAAGTATGTCCACTTTCCCCCAATTATCGGCGCTCTTAAGGGTTTCCATCAGTTGATTCAAAGAGGTGATAGCATTTTGCGCAGCATGTTCAGCCTCCATTAATTCTTTTTCTTCGGCTGCCAGCCTGCCCTTTTCTTCAGCAATATATAGCAGTTTCTGTGAGGTTTTCCCCGGCTGTCCTTTTAACACTTCTTCTTTCTCTTGCAGCAACTGTCCGTATTCACTTTCTATATCATAGAACGATTTCTTTCTTTGCCCCAATAGCGAATTTATTTCCTTTTCCAGTTCTTTAATAACTTTTTCAGAAGCTTCACATTTTAATTGTGCTGCCCAATACTCCTGGCGCTCTTTTTTTATTTTCTTGTCTTTAGTTCCTTTAATTTCAGCTATAATCCGAGTAATACTGAGCTTCTCCAGATTTTCTACATCATTTTTTTCTTTCGTCAGTTCTTTTGTCAGTTTTTTGCTATCCGTTTGAGCTGTTTTAAGTTGCCGTCTCGCAACCGCAAGTTTACTCTCCAGCTTTTGAGCAACTTCCATTTCATGCCGGGTTAAACGCAGGCGCTTTTCTAAATCTTTGCGCGAAACTAAATATTCATCCATCCTTTAATTCCTCATAACTTGAATAAAATGACAATATATTTGCTGAAAATCCCCCTTGAAACAAGTCACAAACAAAATATGAAAAAATGGGGGTTATCCTGTTAACTCTATTATATATTATTGTTAATATTTGTCAATACATTTACATCTTTTATACTTTATATTACCTCATACCCATTCACAGGCTGTCGCCAAAATCCTTTCTAAACTTTGCTGCCAGTTTGGTTTGCCAATCCGGATCTGTCACGAGTTTACCAAAGAAGAAACGTAAAATTTTCGGTTCATCCGTTTTAGCATTCTACTTGCATTCATAACAGGTTTGAATTTCCGGTACTGGGGGCGAGTCATTGATCAAATCTGAATGCTGGGGTACGCTCTACAAACGGCATCAGTCCCTCTTTGTCGTAGTATCGCAAGGTATATATTGTGAGATTCAACGTCTTAGCAACTTCACCAATAGAATAAGTTATAACTTTTTACTTCAGTCGAATACCCCTCTGGCTTGCTGCGGGGTGCGCCAGCGCAACTTTTATTAGTTCTTGAAGGAGAATCTTTTCATTCGATTTGATCAGTTCATCCATGTTTAGTTTATTAAGGTGGTATCGCAGGGATGTTTCACAAAAAACATCCTGATACTGTGTTGAGTCTGTATAAAAATCAATTCCGAATTTAAAACGAAAATTTCATTATATATGCAGGTGAAACTAACTTTTATCCCTAGTCTAAAACTGAATCAGATTGTAAGCTGAGATATATGAAAGTCGGACTCTCAAATTGAATATGAGTGTGAAACCGATTCGTAATCCGGCAAAGCTACCTCCCCGACCGAGGCTTCCGAAGCCGCCAGGACTGAGTACTGAGCCCGCTAACCTGGACTGAAATTCGGATTTTAATGGTGTTATGATGGTTGAAAGAGCGAATAAAACAGTATTCATTACTGTGATAGTTATGCTTCTCTTTTCTGGGGTGCCGGGTTGTACCGAATTGGGAAAATCAGCAGATGACTCTGACAACGCAAGTTCAATCGGGCCGGAACCTAACTACACAAATTCGATAGGTATGGAGTTCGTGAAGATTTCCTCAGGGGAATTCATGATGGGGCCTATCTATAATACGGGATACGTCAGGACGCCTTCAGGTGAAATTATAACTGAAGAATATATCGATGAAGATTTGGCAAAGAAAGTTGAGATTAAAAAACCGTTCTATCTGGGTAAATTTGAAGTTACCCAGGGACAGTGGCGTGAAGTGATGGGCAGCAATCCTTCATATTTTGAAGGGGATGATCTTCCAGTCGAACGGGTATCCTGGGATGAGGTTCAGGAGTTTATCGAAAAACTCAATGAAATAGAAGGTACCGATAAATATCGTCTGCCATCTGAAGCTGAATGGGAGTATGCCTGCAAGGCCGGGACAACAACCAGATACTCTTTTGGAGACGATGAAGCAAAATTTGGGGATTATGCGTGGTATGTGCCAAATTCCGATTGTAAAACTCATCCTGTAGGGCAAAAGGAGCCAAATCCCTGGGGTCTTTATGACATGCATGGAAATGTCATGGAATGGGTTAATGAAAGTGACACGCATGGGAGTGTTATGGAATGGATTAATGAGAATATTCTGGAACGGGATAAAGACGGGGGGGATGAAAGTAGTGTTTTCCGTAGGATTCGAGGAGGCTGCTTTCAAGATGGAGGTGGCCTTAATGTTTATAGAATTCAAAACTGTGGGTATGCTTGCAAAGGCTACTCCGATCTCCACCGCAACGATCTTGGTTTTCGAGTCCTGAGGGAAATTTAAACATCTTCCACTTTATCTGCTTAGAGAAGCTAAAAGGTGAAAAATTTATAATGAATCCGTTGCAGCAATAACTTTTATGTCAGGAGAGGCAGATAATTGCGCAGGATCCGCATTTTTGAAGGTCCGGGACTTGAAGTTATCGAGCATTGAAAATGGCTTTTCTCCTTAACATTTCTTTGTGTTTCCAGATTGAAAACCCCACTACCAAATTTTGAGTAAATAGTATAACTTATATATACATCGAAACTTATTAACCTGAAAACCCTGCGTAAACAATTTAAATAGGGCTCTCCTTAGAGCTTGTTTATTTGTGCGCTATGTTTTATCAGGTTTCATTTTCTTGGATTCGTTCTTAATTTGAAGGAATCGTAAAATCATAATTAAAATTTCAGAATTAACATTCATTGAACCTTTATGGTGAGAACAACTTGGTTTCGGAGACATTAAAAAAGCAAATTGACCGGTTCCTGCTGGCCTTTGGTTTTTCTCTCATGTTCGGGATAATGATCCTTGGACAGGAATTCAGGCAGTCGATGGGAGAAGCAGTAGGGGTGATAATGGATCCCGTACTTTCTCTGGTCGGACAGGAAAATTTCCATCTAATCCTTTTAGTAATGGCGATTATCACTGCCCTCTATGCATCCCTTATACAGAAATACACTATCGACTGGGAACTCATGCGAAATACCCAGGAACGCATGAAGGTCTTTCAGAAGGAGTTTAGGGAGGCACAGCTTTCCCAGAACACCTATATGCTGAAAAAGCTTGAAGACCAGCGCAAGGAGATGATGGAAGACCAGATGAAGATGTCAAAGCAGCAGTTCAAGCCAATGGCTTACATCAGTATTATCTCCCTGCCTCTCTTCATGTGGGCTTACTATTTCATAAGCGGGCACGGGAATGCCACCATGGTATTTCCTTTCTGGGGCGAACAGCTGCTTACGACTCCGGTTTTTGGTCCCTTCCAGCACTGGATCTACTGGTACTTCATCTCCTCTCTCGGGGTCAGCCAGCTTATCAGGAAGGGCCTTAATATCGGTGGGGTCTGATGCAGATCACCGTGAGCGGGCTTCCCGGAAGCGGGACAACAACCCTCTCAAGGCTCCTGTCCGAGTACTATGAGCTAGAGCTGGTTTCTTCCGGAGAGATCTTCAGGAGGATGGCAAAGGAGAGAGGGATGAACCTGGGAGATTTCGGAGCTATGGCTGAAAAAGACCCTTCCATAGACCTCGATATAGATAAAAACCAGAAATCCATCATCCACACCCAGGACAATCTCATTCTCGAAAGCCGGCTTGCAGGTCATATGGCTGAGGGAGTGCCAAATGTGCTCAAAATCTGGATAAAAGCCCCTCTGCTGACAAGGGTTAAACGTATTCAGAGGCGTGAGAAAACCATTTCCTTTGATGAAGAACTGGCAAAAACGGTTGAGAGGGAAAAGTCCGAAGCCCTTCGCTATAAGAACTATTACGGGATTGACATCACAGACCTGTCAATCTACGATATAGTTATCGATTCTGAAAAATGGAACCAGTACCAGACTCTTGATATCCTCAGGGTTGCTATTGACGCTCTTGTCGGGCCGGAGTGATTTTTCCCGACCTGATTATTTCCGGGATATTTTTCGGGAAATTTTCTCGGGAAATTTTCTCGGACGTTTTTAAGCAGGCGCAGAGTTTTATCTGCGAACCCCGATATTATGGGTATCTATACTGAAAATTCAACCGAATATCCTGCGGAATAGATCAACCGGATATTCATGCTGAATATCTAACTGGATATCCTGCTGAGTATCTGAACTGAATATCTGTTTGTCTGCTGTAAGTCTGCTCGATATATGTTACCGAACCCATAACCATAACCCAGGAGTTTTGAAACACCATGTCATCCGCCGGCAAACTGCCAGCAGAAATTGAAAGAACCCTCGTCCGGAAGTCCGGCGCCTGGACAAATCCGGCCTACGGCTGTACTCCGGAAAAGCGCCCCATCCTTGAATATATCGAAAAAGGGGTGGTGAATATTGACAAGCCCAGCGGGCCAACAAGCCACGAGGTTGCAGCCTGGGTAAAAGCCATCCTTGGCGTTAATACTGCAGGGCATGCAGGCTCTCTTGACCCGAAGGTTACGGGGCTTTTGCCTACCCTGCTCGGGAAAGCCACAAAAGCCGTACCTGCCCTGCGCCTATCCGGAAAAGAGTATGTCTGTCACCTGAAGCTTCACAGGGCCATGCCTCCGAAGCTGGTCCGCAAGGTCTGCGAGGAATTTACAGGGCCTATTTACCAGATGCCTCCGATCAAGTCTGCTGTTAAAAGGGTCATAAGGGTAAGGACAATCTATTATATCGAGGTGCTTGAAATCGAGGGTACGTCCGTACTCTTCCGAGTTGGATGTGAGGCAGGGACCTATATAAGGAAACTCTGCCACGATATCGGGCTTGCTCTGGGCTGTGGTGGGCACATGCAGGCCCTACGCAGGACCAAAGCAGGACCTTTTACGGAAAAAACCCTTGTCACCCTCCATGAACTGAAAGATGCCTATGTTTTCTGGGAGGAAGATGGGGATGAATCCGAACTGAGAAGGGTTATCCGGCCAATGGAATCTGCCGTATCCCACCTCCCAAAAATTATCCTTCGGGACAGTGCAGTGGATGCGGTCTGTTCAGGCGCTTCCCTGGCAGTTCCTGGCGTTGCGAGCCTGGACTCCGGTCTGGATAAAGGAGAGCTTGCAGCGCTCTTCACCTTAAAAGGAGAACTTGTTGCGCTTGCAAAGGCTAAAATGACTACGGAAGAGATCCTCAAAGCGTCTTCAGGGCTTGCAGCTTCTCCTGTTCGCGTACTAATGGAGGCTGGAACTTACCCGAGGGGCTGGACTAAAAAAGAGGAGAGTGTCCGGCTCTAACTTTTATAATTCCTTTTCCTGCTCCCTTAATTTCTTTCTTCTTTATTCACTCCCAGAATAAGATTTATATATGACTATTCCGTTATGGTATAAGTCGTGCCATAAGCTCTGTGCCGAGGTAGTCTAGCGGTAGGGCGCAAGCCTGGAAAGCTTGTGGGGCTTAGCCCCTCGGGAGTTCAAATCTCCCCCTCGGCGTCATGTTTTCAAGTCTTTTCTAAATTAAGTTTGAATCTGCAGATATCTTCGGTTTTGTTGCGAATATAGCTTCTAATACTCAGTTTTATCTTGAAAAACCAATATTGGAAGCTCTCTGAAAAAGGACCAAAATGAAGAGTTCCACTGTACCTGAAGTTTTGAATACTTTTCCTGTAAAAAGCAGGTTAAAAGGATCATAAATACTAAGGTTTTGATTTAAGTTGAATAAATTCTTGTTCGTGAGATTGGTAAGTCTATATTTTGCTGGAACTGGGTGTAAGTTTGTAATAAAAGGCTCTCAATTTAAAACATTATAATTTGTAAAATAAGACTGTGAATAAAAATCTTTTAAAAGCATGGAAGAGATGGGGTAATACAGAATTATGATTGAAAAAAAAGTTAATCTGACAATATCAAGGTGAGAACCCCATTGAAAAATGATCGATTGATTTCAGGCGGGAACGAAAGAAATAAACGGAAACAAACAGAGAGGGAATATTGAAAATGAAACTGATCCTGAACGATATCGTAAAAAGCTTTGACAAAAAAGAGGTTTTGCGGGGTGCGAACTTTGCCTTTGAAAGGGGGGAAATTTACGGCCTCCTCGGAAGAAACGGCTCAGGCAAAACTACGCTGTTTAACTGTATCAATGAAGATTTGAGGATTGACGGCGGCTCAATTCTCCTTGAAGAAAACGGAGTGAAGAGAGAAGTTTGTCCTGACGATATCGGATATGTTCTGTCGACGCCGGTCGTTCCGGAGTTTTTAACAGGTAGGGAATTTTTAAAGTTCTTTCTTGACATCAACGTGAAAAATATTCAGGACATTAAGCCCATTGATGAATATTTCGATTTTGTAAAGATCGGACGCGAGGATCGCGACAGGCTTTTGAAAGATTATTCCCATGGCATGAAGAACAAGATGCAAATGCTTGTAAGCTTCATCGCAAATCCCGGAATTCTGCTTCTAGACGAACCGCTGACCTCATTTGACGTTGTGGTCGCCGACGAAATGAAGACGCTGCTGCGCCAAATCAAAAAAGACCACATTATTATTTTTTCCACTCACATCATGGAGCTTGCGCTGGATTTATGCGACGAGATCGTGATCCTGAGCGGGGGAGTTCTGGAAAAAATGGAAAGGGATGGCCTCAGTAACGAGGCCTTTAAGGATAGGATTATTCAGGCCCTCAGAAGGGATGAAAGTGATTGAAACTTTCCTTACGTCCTTCAGGCTGAAAAACACATATAGAGCCAATGGCATCATCTATTCGCTCAAATCCATCCCTGTCATCAACGGGCTGTTACCGGTCTCGCTCTATGGAAGCCCGGGGCTGAAAAGATTTGCCAATTTTGTCAGCATCCTGTGGGAGCTTGTCTCAATGTTTTTGGGCAAGCTGTTTTATATGTTTATTCTGGTCTTCCTTCTAAAAGACTCAATGAAAACCAGTTCTGCAAACAGCTTCATGCACATGTTTTTCTTTCTGACTATAGCGGGTGGTTTCCTTAACACGCAGATATTTCGCCCCACCAGAGATAAGTATTATGCCATTTTTCTCATGCGAATGAGCGCGCGGGAGTATACGCTTTCGAATTACTTCTATTTCCTTTTGAAAACTGTTGTCGGATTTTTGCCTGCCACGCTGCTTTTAGGACTGCTTTCCGGGGTAGATCTTGCTATCTGCCTTATGATGCCGCTTTTTGTTGTTTCCGTAAAACTGATTTTTACTGCCCTTTCTCTTCATAGTTATGTCAGGACCGGCCATGCAAAAAATGAAAATCAGCTCAATCCGGTTTCTCTGGTTGGCATTGCTGTATCGTCTGCTGCGGCATATCTCCCTCCGTTTCTCGGCTATGCCATGAACGGAGCTGTTTTTCTCGCTTTGTTTGTCATTTCCGCTGTTATGGCTGTGTTTTCCTTTTTTTATGTGCTCAAATTCCCCGAATACCGAAGGATTTGCAAGGAACTTCTCACAGCGGATAGTTTTGCTATGAACAGAAAAGACATGGCTACACGTGCTGCTCAAAAATCTTTACAAAAGAAAATAGACCTTAAGGCAACAAGCAGCAAAAGCGGCTATCGGTATTTCAACGACCTTTTTGTTAAGCGGCACAGCAGTCTGCTGACCAAATCGGCCAAACAAATCACCTTGATTTCCCTTGCAGCGCTTGCGTTTTCCATCATGGCCTGTCTTCTTCTTCAGGAGGCAAAGCTGATAATAAACGGGATGATGCTGACCTTTTTGCCTTATTTTCTGTTCGTCATGTATTTTGTTAATCGCGGAAAGGTTATCACCCAGGCCATGTTCATGAACTGTGACCACAGTATGCTTGCCTACAGGTTTTACAGACAACCGCGTGCAATTCTGCTCCTCTTTACGGAACGGCTGAAATCCATTCTATTGATTAACTTGATGCCAGCTTCGGCAATTGCACTCGGGTTACCGTTTCTGTTATGGTTTACAGGTGGAACGGATAATGCACTCAATTATGTACTGCTGTTTGTTTCCATTATAGCAATGTCAGTATTTTTTTCGGTTCACAACATGGTGCTCTATTATCTTTTGCAGCCTTACAATATCAACCTTGAAATGAAAAGTGGCACCTTTGCCATTGTCAATTCATTTACTTATTTCGTTTGTTATTTTGCCATCGGCAAAGAAGTTCCGACTCTAATTTTCGGCACGTTGATTTCCGTATTTTGCATCGTATATATCGCCGTCGCCTTGCTTCTTGCATACAGGCTTGCACCTAAGACATTTAAGCTGCGGTAATCGCGGCCTTATGTTGAATTAAAAAGAGCAGATGTTGAACCGCCTTCTTATTCTTTTTCAGGGAAAAGATATCGAGAAAGGATGCTTGACAGGTTGTGCGATAAATTGCCTGGATAGAATATAATATTGTATTCTGTTCCTAATATTGTATTCTGTTCCCGGGAGGGAAGGATTTTACATGAAATGCGGGTTTAAAAAGATGCGTACTGCAATGGCCAGGTTAAATAAGTTTATGCCTGACCCGGACACAGGTTACTTTAATCTCCAGAAAAACCATATTCAAGAAACTAAATCATATACTTCGCGGGCATGCATACGCAGAAGGGTCGTGACAATTTTAGCTTAATTTTAATTCTGCATCTTTTCTTCACGTCTTTTCATTATTCAGTAACTCGCTCACCGTCAACTTTCAGTTCTTCCGGACATTCGCTTTCAGAGGAAAAATGGACGCAGATATCCTTATATACTGGCAGCTGCATGTAAAGGAACTCATCAGTATGTGCTGTAAAGAAGCTCCTTTTGAGAGCTGCTCCTGAGTTTTCCGCATATTCTTTGAGGGTATTCGACAGGGGCTACAGGATGCTGTATGCACTCCAATGGAGGAAGTATATGGTAGAAGAAAACAACAACGAAGAACTAAGGCATCTTGTTCGGATTATGAATACCGACCTGCAGGGGGCAAAGCCCGTACAGTATGCTCTTACAGGTCTTCCCGGAGTTGGGAGACGCACAGCAAAGCTTATTGCAAAGGGCGCAGGGGTTGACCCATCTGCTATACTTGGATACCTTCCGGAAGAGGAGGTCGCCAAACTCGACACTGCAATCGGAAAATTTGAAGATATTGTCCCTACCTGGATGCTTAACAGGCAGAAAGACCTTATCACCGGCCAGGACAAGCACCTGCTCGGAACGGATATCTTACTGACTTTCAGGGAAGACATTAACAACCTGAAGAAGGTCCGTGCCTACAGAGGACTCAGGCACGAAAGAGGCCTCAAGGTCAGAGGACAGAGGACAAAATCCACAGGCCGCCGCGGATCAACTGTCGGTGTGAGCAGGAAGAAGTAATTTCTCGGTTAAGGTGATTTGAAATGGCATATCCAGGTAAGAAAAGTAAAACTTATGAGACTCCCAAACATCCCTGGCAGGAAGCCAGGATGGCTGCTGAAGTTCAGCTCGTAAAGGCATACGGCCTCAGGAACAAAAAGGAAGTTTGGAAAGCAGCCAGTATGCTCAGGATGTACAGATCCGAAGCCAGGAAACTTCTTGCGCACGTCGCTAATGTGCAGGAAGGGGAACTTGAAGGCCACTACAGGACCCAGTCAGAAGAAATTCTTTCCAAGCTAATTCGCTACGGCATTATAAAATCCGATGCCGACATTGATGATATTCTCTCTTTAAAGACTGAAAATATTCTTGAAAGGAGGCTTCAGACCCAGGTTCTCCGCCTCGGGCTTGCCAGGACAGTTATCCAGTCACGCCAGTTTATTACTCACGGCCACATTGCAATCAACGGAAGAAAGGCTACAATTCCGGGAATGCTGGTCTCAAAAGAGGACGAGATGCACATCGGGTACTATGGGAACTCCCCTCTTAAAAATGAATCCCACCCTGAAAGACCTGTTCAGGTTGCATCCTTCCTTGCAGACAGCGGAACAACCCTTAAGGCTGCTGCCGAGGCAAAGCAGGCAAGAGAAAAACCTCCTGAGAGAGGCGGCGGAAGGAAGAAGAGAGGAGGGAGGAGATAAACATGGCAGATATGAAATGGGCTGTAGCTCACATCAAGTCCTCATTTAATAACACAATAATCACGGTAACCGATATAACCGGGGCTGAAACCATTGCAAAGTCCTCCGGTGGTATGGTTGTAAAGGCTGCAAGGGATGAAAGCTCTCCGTACACTGCCATGCAGATGGCGGGCCAGCTTGCTGACCAGCTCAGGGACAAGGGTATTAATGGTATCCACATTCGTGTAAGAGCTCCCGGAGGAAACAAGCAGAGAAGCCCCGGACCCGGTGCACAGGCTGCAATCAGGGCTTTTGCAAGAGCAGGAATTCGCATTGGCAGGATCGAGGATGTCACTCCTGTCCCGCATGACGGCACTCGTCCGAAAGGCGGAAGGCGTGTATAAAACGAATTATTCAGAGAATTCTTCAAAATTCTCTTTTTTTAAGGTATTCAAAATTAAGGGGAATTAAGGCATATGACGATGGAAGTAGACATTCTGGAGTTATCGGACAGATCTGCAAAGTTTGTGCTGTCAAAGGTAAGCACGGCTTTTGCCAACGGCATCCGGCGTGCTATGGTCGCCGATGTACCCACTCTTGCAATCGAATATGTAAACCTTTACGACAACACCTCCGTACTCTATGATGAACAGCTGGCTCTCCGTCTTTCCTTAATCCCGCTTGTAACGGATATAGAGACGTATGTGCCTCAGGCTGAGTGCGATGTCTGCGGAGGCGAAGGCTGCCCTGCCTGCGAGGTCTCCCTGACCCTCAGTGCAGAAGGTCCCGTAACCGTTTATTCTCGGGACCTTATCTCTTCTGACCCCAAGATCCAGCCGGCAGATCCGAATGTTCCGATTGTTGAGCTAAAAAAAGGGCAGAAGCTTGTACTCGAGGCTGTCGCCCACATGGGCTACGGTAAAGACAGTGTTAAGTGGCAGGCCGGTGTTGCATGCGGCTACAAAAACATGCCTGTAATTACCATTGAAAACTGCGATGCCTGCGGACACTGTGCAGCAGAATGTCCGCAGGGGATTATCAGTGTTGGAGAGGCCGGAGCTAAGATTGCCGAGGAAGACGTCATGAAGTGTTCCATCTGCAGGCTCTGTGAGCAGGTATGTGACATTAACGCGATCAAAGTGGACTTCTACGAAAACTCTTTTGTTTTTACCATGGAGTCTGATGGTTCATATACTGCTAAAGACCTTGCCCTCAACGCCGCAAATGTGGTAAAGGACAAAGCCGGAGAGCTGCTGGCAATTCTGGACCAGCTCTGAATCCCGGTTCATCCGGGTTCAACCCTATTTTCCGACCATATTCCGGCCTGAACCCCTTCTCACAGGAGATTTCCTGCTCCCGGATACCTGAGGAGTTATTCAGTTTACTGCGGAATCTTTGAATAATTATTAACAGCGTCCTTCCCGACTCGAAACGTTTATATATTATCCCTGATATTGTGAGGAAGTGCAAGGCGCAAGGCGCGCCGGAATTTCACAGGAAAACGAGATGCGAGGGTTGCCCAGCCAGGTCAAAGGCGCTAGGTTGAGGGCCTAGTTTCGTAGGAATTCGTGGGTTCGAATCCCATCCCTCGCACCAGATTTCTTAATTGTGTCAAATTTAAATCCGGTATGTTTTTCCAGAAAAATTTTATAAAAAGTAATAAAGCTCATTCAATTGCTTAATCGAAATGCGAGGGTTGCCCAGCCAGGTCAAAGGCGCTAGGTTGAGGGCCTAGTTTCGTAGGAATTCGTGGGTTCGAATCCCATCCCTCGCATCAAGTTTTTCTTTCTGGGTTGACTATTTTTATAATTCTTTTGTCCTTCTCGAATTTCACTTCGCTACCCGAGTTTATCCCGCTCGACGCAGGAGAGCGGTCTTTCCCGCGGAATAGAAGAAATGGAAGATTCAAAGGATAAATTAAAAATTGTTGAGGATGATTGTGAGCGGGAACGAGAACTAAACGGATAAAGAAGGCAGAAATTTCGTTTTTTTATTTGTTTCGTTTGTTCCGCTTTGTGTGTATTGTGTGTAATAATTGTTTTCCCGTTATAAATTTAAGATTCTCAGAAAAACCTCATGTTCTGGCGTTTTGTTTTCAGTTCCATGCGAACAGAAGGTTTAACAGCAACATAAAAGAATAAACTGTTTATGGGGGATAGGGAAAAAAATGTGGGATTTGCCGCATCCCTGAACATACTCTTCACAATTATAGAAGTGATTGGAGGACTCTTAACTAATAGCCTGGCACTGCTGGCTGATGCGATGCATGATTTTGCTGACAGTTCGGCATTAATTGTTGCGTGGTTTGCAGAAAAAAAGGCAAAAAAACCTGCAACTAGTAAAATGACTTTCGGGTATAGGAGGTTATCCCTCTTATCTGCAGCGTTTGCTACCATTGTACTTATAGTCGGATCTTTATTTATACTGTCCCAGGCAATTCCGCGTCTGTTCAATCCGGAACCCGTAAATGCCGAAGGAATGTTTTTAATTGCGATCATCGGGGTCACTATAAACGGGCTGGGATATTTCAGATTGAAGAAAGGGATTAGCCAGAACGAGAAAATATTATCATGGCATCTTCTGGAAGATATTCTGGGATGGATAGTCCTGCTCATCGGGTCGGTAATCATAGGCTTCTGGAACCAACCTATCATTGATCCTATAATGACGATAGGGTTCACTATTTTTGTATTATGGGGGGTTTTTAAAAATGCAAAGGAAACATTTAACCTTCTTCTGGAAGGGGTCCCGGAGTATATCGACATCGATGAGGTTAAAGGATCCATATTATCGGTCGAAGGGGTGAAATCAGCTCATGATATCCATATATGGTCTCTGGAAGGAGAAACGGATATTTTAACAGCTCATATCGTTGTGGAAGACAAATACCTGACAAGACCGGATAAAATGAGACAGTCTATCAAAAGTAAATTAGAGAAACATCAAATAGAACATTCAACGCTAGAACTTGAAAGTGAAGGATTTTGTTCCGGAACAGAATGTATTTTTGAATTGAAAAAATAATGTACCGGGAAAGGCGATAGAGGCAAATCTCCAATTTCTGAAACTAAATACCCTGCGCCAGTAACCCTGTGCCATACTTTAAACCCGCTTGAGGGCCTTTTGTCTTCCTTTCATGTAATTCTGCTTTTGAGAGTTCAACCTTGAGAACTCAACCTTCGAAAATTAGGCTTGTTTCAAAATCCCGAAAATCATCGGGCTTTAAGGAAGTGTGTGGGTTCCTTTCTTTTTTCCGTTTATCTGTTTATTCATACCTCAATGCATCTACTGGCTTTAACTTCGAGGCCCTGTACGCAGGCACCACCCCTGAGACAATACCTATTGTGACTGCAAGGACCAGGCCTTCAACTATTAGATGAAGACTGACTCCGCTTCCAGAAGTCATTTGCCCCATCATTGCCTGAAGCCCGGATGAAACAAAGGCGCCCAGTGTAACTCCCAGGATACCTCCAACAAAGCCTACCATTGCGGAATTGAAAAGGAAAATCATGAGGATATCCCTGTTTTTCGCTCCAATGGCTTTCATAGTCCCTATCTCCTTTGTCTTTTCCAGGACTGAAGTAAACATGGTGTTTGCAATCCCCACGGCTCCTACAAGGAGGGAAACGGCTGCAATAGCTCCCAGGAAGAGGGTCATCGAACTCGTCATCTCGGTAACGGACTCAGCCATAGACTTTGAAGCGCTTACGGAAAAGTCCCGGTCATCTTCCTGAATAATATGCCTTGAGATCATGAGCTTGTCCTCAATATCTTCCATCAGCCCGTCTACCAGGTCTTCACTCTTGGCTTTTACCGTGATAGTATCGAAGACATCGTCTTCCGCATCGTCAATTATGTTTACTGCCGCATCGATTGGCATGTAAATGCTTCTGTCACCCCACCCCTCTTCCGTAAGGATACCGACAACTCGCACCGATTTCCCGTTGATTGCTATTACCTGATTGACTCCAACTTCCTGATCATAAGTATCACTGGCAACACCGCTTCCTATGACTGCTACATATTTGTCAGACGGTTCAAGCAACCTTCCTGATTGTGTTTCCAGCGTGGTCATATACTGCCAGACCTGGGGATCCACTCCTGTGATTGTCATAGTAGCATTTTCCCCTGCATAAACCACCGGTTCGCTGCCGGAAATCTGCCCGGCTATATATTCGATTCCGTCCAGACCTTGAAGCGCCGTGATATCATCATCGGTTAATTCGACATCAGTTGATGTGCCTCCCATTCCTGGGGGGCCTGGCATGTTTGAAGATGCTCTGGTATATCCTGGGGAAATGGTAATTAGGGTCAGGTCCATTTCGGCAAGTCTGCTCTGCACCTGTTCTTCCATCGCCTCTCCCAGAGAAAGGATTCCAACAACAGACCCGATCCCGATAACTATCCCGATAATGGTCAGCCAGCTCCTGAGTTTACTGTGCAGGAGCATGTTAAGACCCATTTTCAGGTAGGTTGAATTTCTCATCTTGCATCCTTCCGTTTTCTGTGGATGTTGATCTTTCAGTCTTTTGACATCTCATGGACGTATTTCTGCTCTTCGGGCTTTTTGCTATCCGCAGTTATTCTGTTGACTTCAGGCTTCTTGTTCCCGGGTTTTTTCTCTTTTCTTTCCCGTATCTTTTCCTGTATTTTCTTCCGGTACACGAATGCTCCGCCCGCAAGTATTATAACCGCGATATAGGGTAGGTACGAAGTGATGCCACCGCTATTGCCAGGTCTTCCCATCTGAGCAGTCCTGGTTCCACCGGTAATCTCGAGTTCTACTTCCTTATCGACGGTTATTCTCTCTCCTTTTGCATCCGTATATTCAATCTGGACTAACAGGGGATTGTTTTCCACGGAGGCAGCGGTTAAATTTCCTCCTTCAGTACTTGCTTTTGCAGTACCCGGTCCATCTGTACTACCTTCAGCTCCTAAGGCACCCTGTGTGCTCGCAACGTCAAAGGTAGTGATTGTATAGTCTCCTTTCTCAAGGTTCCCTACAATCGTTGAGGAACTCCCCGATACCTTGTAATTTTCCTGGTCCGGAACCGAGACTTTCACTGAATATGCGATGTTGTTGCCCACATTTGCAACCGAAAGTGAAATTTCTCCTTCATCGCTCTCTGAGAAGGAAACGTCAAAGTCGGTTTCACCGCCTACGAAAACCCCTGCTGTAGTATTGATAGTTTGTTCATTTGAGTCATAGTCTTCAAGGGTAAGGGTTATGTCCAGAGTATAAAGTCCGGGATCTGCGTTTACATCTGCCATTACCGAATAAGTAACGGTTACGGACTCCCCTGCATCCAGGTACTTGATGTACTTGGTGTTGTCCGAGTAAACCGGCAGGATCACTCCGTCAGGGTCTTTCCAGGAAACAACCATATTCTTCAGGGGGGAAGTCCCGGTGTTCGTTACGATGAACTCGAGAGTCTCTTCTTTTGCAATATCGATATTAGCCTTGTCTATGGTCACAATCTGAGCATATTCTTTTCCTCTGACCTCGATATTGACAGTTTTTGTAGTGGTGTATGTAGTTGCCGAGGATCCTGATCCGGTTTTATAGGTTGTTACAATGTCTATATCGTATGTATCAGCAGATGCGTTGGTATCTGTCATGAGTTTGAATTTGAGGACAGCTCCCTCGTCATCGTCCTGCCGGGCATTCAGGTACGAAACCGTCTTTACAAGGTTTTCTCCTGAAATTTTGCTGAAAGGATATTCCGGGTTAACGGTGACCGTAATATCTTTTGCATCCTTTGTTCCCACATTCTGAACGCTAACAGTAAGTTCGACTGGTTCTCCTGGGCGAGCATAGTCCGGGTTCTGATTAGTAAGGCTTACCTCCAGGGATGAGGAAGTTATGGCCCCGTTTGATCCTAATGCTGTGCCAGTCCCCAGACATGCAAATGCTGAAATCAGCAGTAAAATTGTTAATAAAGAAAATTTTTTCATTTTTATCCCTCAATTCCTATCCGATTCATTTATTGTACCTGATTCGTTTTTCGTGCGTGTTTCAATTCTTTCGATCTCGCCGTCTCTGATGTACACAACTCTTGTTGCGTATTTTACAAGTTCAAGGTCGTGGGTGACGATAATGATAGTTTTTCTTTCCTTTTCGTGCAGCCCGTCAAGAAATTCCAGGATGTAGTCCCCGGTCTTGCTGTCCAGGTTCCCTGTTGGTTCGTCTGCCAGGATTATAGGTGGATTCACGGCCAGGGAACGGGCTATAGCGACTCTCTGCCTCTGCCCGCCTGAAAGCTGGGAAGGCAGGTTTTTTTTCTTGTTCGAAAGCCCGACAATTTCAAGCAGGTATTCGGCCTTTTTTCGGGATAAATGTGCATCTTCTTCCTGAAACTCCAGCGGCAAAAGCACATTCTCTTCCGTACTCAGCGTGGGAAGGAGGTTAAAACTCTGGAAAATAAAGCCGATCATCTGCCCCCTGATGCGGGCAAGCTCGGATTCCTCAAGTGTTGAGATGTCATTTGAATTTAGGTAAACAGTGCCCTCTGAAGGTATGTCGAGACAGCCCAGAAGGTTCATAAGTGTACTTTTTCCACTTCCGCTGGGGCCGAGTACTACAAGAAATTCCCCTTCGTAGATCTCCAGATCTATCCCTTTTAAGGCTGCAAACTCAACCTCCCCCATCTGGTAAATTTTCCAGACATCAGTTAGTTTGATAAGTGGTTCACTTTCGTCCCTGGTGAGTCTTCTCCTTTCAGAGTTTTTGAAAAACTCGGTGGTTGAACTTCTTTCCGGGTTTTGCAGTTCCTCCCATGAACCACTTTCCTCTGAATCATTTTCCTCTGAGCCATTCTCGGATTCGTCGTAGAAACTTGCAGTTTTTTCGAGCGAATCCATAATTTTTGAGGGATTTAACTTCGTTTTGAAGTTATCTATGATGTTAGTAAGTGTCATGGATTACCTCTAAAAAGCTAATTGTATCCGGGTTTAATTTTTCAGGCCGTGTCTTACCTTTCTAGGGCGGCTTAGTTTCATTTTTTGGAGATTTGGGCTTTTCTGGTTCATTATATTCATCTTTTCAATAAACGGTTTCATGGTACGGTTTGATGATCCATTTCTGAGTTGTCAGATGTGTAACGGTTTATCTGTCACTTCCAACTCCCGGGTAACTTTTGAAGAAGTTATACTCTTTTTGAAAATCCTGTATATCCTGAAAAGCATAAATCCGGAAAGCAGGAACGCAAGTAGGTCTGAAACCGGAAAAGCTGCCCAGACCCCGTTTAAAGCGTAGAAACGGGGAAGAAGGATAACTGCAGGAATCAGGAAGAGAAGCTGCCGACTAACAGAAAGAATGAATGCCGGTCTGGCTTTTCCAAGTGCCTGGAAAAGGGTGGTTGTAACTACATTCAAACCTATCAAAGGTGTTCCCAGGAACATAATTCTTGCAGCAATTTTCCCAAGCTCCAGATATTCCGGATCTGCACTGAAAATAACGAGAAGTTTTTCTGCGAAGAGATAAACGATGAGCAAGCCAAAAAGTCCAAAAGTCGTTGCCGCTACCAAAGCCAGTTTTACGGCCTCGACTATTCTCTCATATTTCTTTGCTCCGTAGTTAAACCCGACAATCGGTTGCAGGCCAAAGGCCATACCCAGAAGGGGCAGGAAGATGAAGGAATTAATTTTCATTGTTATGCCGAAAACGGCAATTGCTACATCCCCTCCGTAATCTGCAAGCGCGTTATACACGAAAATCATCATTAAACTGTTCGCGCTTTCCATTACAAAGGACCCGGTGCCAATAGCCCCGATTTCCTTTATGATTTTCAGGTCCGGTTTCAAGGTTTCTGACCTGAAATAAACAGACCCATTTCCCTTAAGGTAGTACAGCAGGAGAAAGACTGAAGCTACGGCCTGAGACAGTACGGTTGCAACTGCAGCACCTTCAACCCCCATCCCGAAACCAAACATGAAGACCGGATCAAGTAAGATGTTGAGGCCGCCGCCTATAAGCATTGCATTCATTGCAAAGCGGGCATTTCCTTCGGACCTGACAATATTCTGAACAGCCACTCCGAATACAAAGAAAATACCTCCCAAAATTATAATGTTAAGATAATCTCTCGCATATGGAAGGACTCCGGAAGTTGCTCCGAACACTCTTAGAATCGGTTCAAGATAGAGAAGGCAGGGGACGGCTATAAGCACGCTTAAAATTAAACTCAGGGAAAAAACGTTTCCAAGAGTTCTCTCAGCTTTTTTGTTTTCCCTTGCTCCAAGGGCACGGGAGATTATGGAGGAGCCACCTGTTCCGAGGACAATTCCAAAAGCCATTATTATCATCTGGACCGGAAAAGCTATCGAAAGCCCACCAATGGCCTGGACACTTTCCGTTCCATAGGCCAATCCTACAAAAAAGGTGTCGACAACATTGTAGATGGCCTGTACCAGCATTCCTATTACTACAGGAATTGAGAGTTTGAACAGGAGTTTTCCTATGCTCTCTTTTCCCAGAAACTCACTTTTTACTTCCATGTTTTTCGTCTCTGTCTTCATTCTCAGTCGCTATTTACTCCGTTCAATAAGGATTTTCAGATGGGGGTTCAAACCCTGGTTCGAAGAATTTTAATGCAGCTTTACGGGCCAGTAGTCTGAAAATTTCTTTTTCTTCCGGTGTAAAATCCGAAAAAAGGGCATCAATAAAAGAAACCAGTTTTTCAAAAATTACACATCTCATTTCCTTCCCTTTTTCTGTCAGGTAAACCTTGTAAGCCCGGAGGTCATTTTCGTCCTTTTCCCTGTACACATACCCTTCTTTTTCCAGGTTCCGGATTGCCCTTGTGCTTGTCGCTTTGCTTACTTTCAACATTCTTGCAAGGTATTCCTGAGAGATGCCGTCTCTGTGGTATAAAACCATTAAAAAATCATATTGCCCGCTTCCAATCCTGTAAATTTCGAGTTCTTTTGCCATGTACTCTTGATGGATCCGGTAGATGTGGACAATCGGGCCGAATATTTCTCTTGGGTCCGCCATAATTTTTCCTTTCTTCATTTATTGAACTGAAAGTTTTTTTGAAATCAGGTTATTTAACGAATAGTTTCATGTGAAACTAATGTGATGCTTAATTGTATTATGGGTATATATTAGTTTCGTATGAAACTAATATATTGGTGATAATCCTCAACTTTTGGCGTGGGTATCTAACTGCTGAGGATTATTTTATCCAAAATCAAAAATAAGGGACTTATTGATTCTGCCCTCTACACAAATTGAGGAATGGCTGAGACGAAAGTTGAAGGTTAGATTAGTAGTGGAGTGTCTGAAGTAAACAAATGGAGAGAAGATATGGAGAAAAGATTTCTAGCGAAGTACTGAAGTAGTTTCCTGTGTTCGTTTTTCTTTTTTACCCCATATTGCTAATGAGCAGCAATGTTAATGTAGTTTTCCAGTATTACATCCTTTATGGGGATTAATGTGGGAAACAAAGTAATACATCTAGCACTGGCTTTGATTTTTCTAATAAGCTTTACATCAATAGTAAACGCTGGCAAAGAGACTATGATCATAGGTTCGAGGCTAACACTGGGTACATCAATCTATGGCAACATTGTTACATGGGGTGAGACTGCTACTAACTCAGCGAGTATGTATAACCTGACTACTGGAAATATAACCGGGCTAGGACATGTGGGAACTAGTCCATATATTCAGGGTGATAAAATTACATGGTGGGACGAAGAAAAGGTAATTGTGTATAACATTTCCACCGGGAAAGAAATTAACATAGAAGGCACCAATACACCAGCGATCTACGGGGATAATCTTGTGTATGTAAGGTCAAAACATGAGGACTGTCAGCCTGCTTCTAATCAAAATGCCCAGTATAATAGTTTATATTTATACAATCTCAGCACCCATAAAGAAGTTCAACTAACTCCATATACGCATGCTCACTTTGGTTCTTCTATCTACGAAAATAAGATCGTATGGACACAGGCAAATCGGGTAAATTCAAGCGAACGGAGTACAAACATTTCCATATATGACATACCCACAAAGAGAGTAAGTGACATCAGCAGAAGTGGTACAGCAAAAGGCGGCAAAATTTACGGAGACATTGTCGTGTGGGTAGAATCCCAAAACGGATCAATGAATATCTATATTCGAGATATTACCAAGCATGAAACACGTCAGGTCACTTTTGATGGCAATTCGACCAGTCCAGATGTATATGGTGAAAGAATAGTGTGGGAAAGTGCATACAGGGCAGGAAACAACCGGTCAGGTGATATTTATATGTACAATATCTCAACTAATGAGACAACTCGTATTACTAACAGCACTTATGCAAGAGAGCCTGCAATTTATGACGATAAAATTGTATACATAGATTCACGCAGTGATCCGGAATACCGGGAAGAAAAAAACATCTATTTGTATAACCTTTCAGCTTGAAACTTAAGGAAAAAGCCCTTTTTCGTTATAGAACGGGGTATAAAATCAGAAAGTATCATATAAGTGATAACTGGCAGGTTTGGTTAACTAAATGAGAGATTCAATTCAGGACTACCTGAAGTGTCTCTCCCGCCTCTTCTTATGCCGCGCCAGGTGTAGATGAGGTTGCTAGGCCCGGAGTAAAAAATGCAAATCACAGACCCATAACCTGTTAAACTATTTTTTACTCCAAAATGGCTGAGACCGCCACCATGCAAATAACAATAAACAGGTGTATAAGAAGTATGGAAGGTTGTAAGCCGCTGTAGCTTTCATAAAAACTTTAGCTGAAAAGCAAAAGCAACCTCAATCAAACCTTTCAATAACCTCTCAAGGCTAATGTACCCTTCAGTCAGATATAAAGTGTCTTTTTACGTTCTTTCGCTTTTAGATATCGTGTTAAAAGTTATCACAAAGCTGGAAATAAATATCAGAGCGATTATTGCATAATTTAAAGGGTTGTTTATAAACGTACTGGCAAAAGGACTGGCAATTGAATAATTCGCGGTACGCAGCCCGTAGTAAGCTGCTTCCAGAATTACTGCTATAAGCGAGAATATAACTGCTGCTATAAAACTGCGGATGATAATATCAGGATTCATTTTCTATCATCTTTTACAACTGCATTCTGAGATATAAATAAGTTTATTTCAACCTCTGTAAAAATCCTGAAATATTCATTGAAATGGCCCTAGTTTTTAATAAAGGAGGTTAATATCGACTTCAGTTTCGGGAATTTTCTTCTTTATATCGACAACAAGGGCCCTCACCGCTTGCGGCAGCAAGCGGCCCTTCTCGAAATATCTGAAAAAAAGTGTTTGCAAAATAAATTGGGAATATTGGTTTTATTCGACTCAAATTTGATATTGAGCTTTACTTTGTATGTTGAATTTTTAGATCTAATTTTTCATTATACAATTTCAACAGAACATGAATAGATGCAAGGAAGGTGTAAAACATCCAGTCGTACCAAGCATCTTTGTCATAACCTCTTTGCTGTTCCCTATTGTGGTGACGGATATCAAATCCGTTTATTATTTTGAAAAGATCACTGTCGTCTTTGTTATCTAATTTTATGCCAAATTTTCCAAGATATTCTAACACATCACCAAGTGTCCTTACGGCGTCTTTTTTATCTTCAATTGAAGAATTGTAGCGAGAGAACTTTGAAATTGAATATTTTACCCTTAAGTCAATATTTTCAGGATCATTTGTTTCAATATCTTTTTCAACGAGTGTTTCAAAGCCTAAAGGTGAGAGCTTTAGGATTTCTCCATCTTCTGAAAGTTCATATCCTCCATTGTAGTACCTGAGGATATCATTTACCATAGTACGATATACTCTTTGACCATACTTTTTGTCATATTCATACACAACCCCTTCAATTGCAAATTCAGATACACCTGCAAAATATTTCCTACTTACATAATCATGAAGGAGTTCTATAACAGAAAATAGGGTCGATTCCTCATATTTTGCAATATTTTCTTCAATTGGCCAAATGCCCCAAAGACCTAATTTTCGAAAAATGAAAAATTCAGGTTCATGTCCCCAAATTTTTTCACCCCTCTCAAAAAACATATCCTCAGATAATTGCTTATAAATCCGAAGAAAATAACTACTTAAAATTGGAAGTTCAATTTTAGGAATTGAGTTAAATTCTCTCTCAGTGTAGTACTTTTTCATATAATCACCCCTGTTACAGACATGGAAACAATAAATATGCCATTTAACAATGGGCGGTAGGATAAAAATAGAGATCTTGATAAGATATCCGGATTAAAATTCTCGACGCTGCATATGAAATGCAGTTTATAGTGGTGGCAACCACCAACAAATTTGGTGGTGATAAATGCACTGCCTCTTTTTTACAGTTGGTATATAGAAGGTTGTATTATCTCTGCTCCATAAATTTCAAATTTTTGGATTACAGAGGTTGGTAATGGAAAATTTGCCATGGGATTTACGCAAAGAAAGGTATCTTCTTTTATATAACGGCAATTATTTTCCTCATTTTTAGTGATGTAATTACAATAAATTAAAAGTCCGGAAACTCTCTCTTTTACTATTTTGCTCGGATCTATACCAAGCTGTATATATTTTCCCCATAGACAACTAAAACCAAAACCACGTTTAATACTCTCTATTTCCGAAATAGATGAAGGTTCGATAACAAGTACAAAAATACTTGGACGAATCTTTGACAGTTGAGAACTTTCCTTAATAATTTTCCCTTTAAATTTTTGTGGAGGCCTAGTTTCAAACTCCATTATTGTACAATTATCACCTATTTTTTCTTTTTCGTTAAAAGAAAGTCCTTTTCTAATAGGTACCTCAATAAAGATTTCCGTTTCAGCATTTGTAATCTTAATATCTGAAAATCCATTTTGTACAGGGGGTTCAAACTCAAACTCAAAACCCATATTTTTGCACATTAATCCAATTTCCAATTCAGCGAGTATTCCATGATACCTTTCTTTATGCACAAGCCCTTTGAAATGGGTTTCATGCCCTTTTATTTCATTTTTTAATTCATTTAGACATCTTTCAACGTATTCAAGATAAACTAACGAAGAATCATCATTATCTTTGAAAGTTAACTGCTTTGCTAGGGGATGAATATCTTCACTACACTTTTTAAGCTCCGACTTAAGCAAATCGTCGGGAAAAAAATAAGCAATATTAGGGTATTTCTTAACTACTTTTGATACTGGAATCATTTAAACAGAAAATGTTTTTGATGTATTTAACTCCTTATACAATATTTAATCGAAAAATTCGAGTAATTAAGCACTTAAATATGAATGATTTGCCCATTTATCTTTTCAGTTCGCTTATCCTTTGAGTATAAATGACAATGTTTATTTTAGTTCACTGTGGATTAGGGACAAATAAACATCTCATATTAAAGGAAAAAGACTATGACATTAATAGAGGAGTTAAAACAGCTCGGTGATAATGCCAAAAAAGATGTGAAACAACTCTATGGGAAAGTAAAAGTATATCCATTAATTAGCTTACTTTTCATAATCACTGTATTTCTACTAATTGCACTTCCACACTGGCAAGTATCTGGAATAAATGACATTACAGAAAAAGTCATTCAAGAAAATCAGTTCCGTGCAACTCTAGCTCAAATATTAGGTGGTGTTGCTATTGGAATTGGTCTTTACTACACATGGAGGAGAATTGCCATTGCTGAGGAAGACCTGAAAATTACCCAAGAAAATCTAAAAATTGCTCAAGAAGGGCAAATTACTGAACGTTTTACTCGAGCTATTGAGCAGTTAGGTAATGACAAATTGGAAGTTAGGCTAGGCGGAATATATGCACTTAAAAGAATTGCAAATGAATCGAAAACTGACTACTGGTCAATTATAGAAATTTTAACGGCCTACGTTAGGAAAAACTCACCTATAGAAGATAAAAATGTAAATAATGAAGAGGTTGAAGCTCCAAAAAAGTTGTCTTTGGATATTCAAGCAATTCTTACTGTAATAAGAAGATGCAAACCTTCCTTAAATACTGACGAAGCTAACTATTTTTCTGAAGACAATCGTCTTATTTATGATACTAACTATGTTGTTGAAAATGCTAACTATATTATTGAAGCACCCACGTATCTAGATTTTCATGACACTTACCTCTGGGAGGCTGACCTTTTTGATGCTCACTTTCAGGGAGCTAATTTTAGAGGAGCTAACCTTTCGGAAGCCAATCTTTCTAATACTAAATTCGAAGGAGCTAGCTTAGTAAAAGCAAACCTTAAAAAAGCTCGCCTTTGGGAGGCTAAATTTACTGGAGCATTTCTAATGGGTGCTCACTTAGAAGAAGCTAGTCTTTTTCAAGCTAACCTTAAATATTCTTTCCTTACAGGCGCTCATCTTGAAGGTGCTAACTTTCAAAATGCCAACCTTGAAATGACCTTCTTTGCAGATGCTCATCTTGAAGGTGCTCAACTTTTAGAGGCAAACCTTAAAGAAGCTTACCTTTCTAAAGCTAACCTTAAAGAAGCTTACCTTTCTAAAGCTAACCTTAGAGAAGCTAACCTTAGAGAAGCTAATCTTGAAGGAGCTGATCTTAAAGAAGCTAATCTTGAAGGAGCTAACCTTTCTAAAGCTAAACTTAAGGGAGCTAAGAACTTAACAATTGACCAGCTTTCAAAAGTAAAAACACTTTATGGCACAGAACTAGATGACCTGCTTCGTATACCATTAGAAAAAGAATATTCTCACCTTTTTAAGAACCTAAAAGATGAGCCTTGAATTAATCCAGATATCATTTAATTACATCCATTCTTTAAGGATATACCAACTAGGGTATACTTCATATAATAACTCATTATTCACTGTATGCAAATCTTATGAACTCAAAATACCCACTTGTCAATAGCTTCTTAATGTCTCTCATTCATAATTGGTGAAAGAAAGACTTTGATGATGCAATAGAGAAGTTTTTGAGTCATGACACTACTTGGCATAAAAGCTGTATTTGGGAATTTCACATTTCAGCATCTAGCTCTCTATTGTTTTTCTAGGAGTTTTAGACGGACCTCCAGACAACCTAGCGGGACGTTCTATGTTTATTGTTAATCGAAAAATGCTTTCAGAGGCTAAGGAAGTAATTTCGGTATCCGGGGGTGAACGGAAAACTCTAAAAGTTCACTCGCCAAAATTAAACCGATCTCTCATGAAGCTCCATGTCCTCCAGCACTCAGCCCTTAACACCCTCGGCACAATCGAAGAATACGCTAAAACCAGAGGCTACCCCCTTGAGTCAACCCGCTTTTACGAAACCAAAAACCCTCCCTCCCTCGACTCCTTCGACCTTCTCATAATCATGGGCGGTCCAATGGGAATCTACGACTACGCCGAAAACCCCTGGTTAAGAGATGAAAAATACTTCATAAAACAGGCTATCGATGCAGGAAAACCCGTGCTCGGGATCTGCCTGGGGGCTCAACTTCTGGCTGACATCCTCAGCGCCCGTATCTACGAAAACGGACACCGGGAAATGGGCTGGTTCCCCGTAAAGGCGGTCAGGACAGAGGAAAATAAACCAGAATTTCTCAAAGGGCTGCCGGAAGAGATCACGGTTTTTCACTGGCATTCCCGGACCTTTGACCTTCCTGAAAGAGCTGTACATCTTTTCCGGAGCGAGGGGTGCAAAAATCAGGGTTTCATATATGACGGCAGAGTTGTGGCACTCCAGTTTCACCCGGAGGTGCATGAAGAAAGAGTTGAATCCATGATCCGGCGGTTCGGGGGAGAATCGGGAAACGGACCTTTTACCCAGAGGAAGGAAGTGATGGTCGGACAGGAGAAGTATCTTGTCAGGACGAAGGAATTCATGTTTGCAGTGCTGGACAGGTTTGAAAAACTTACTCTTTCTTAAAAGATGTCTGTAAAAGATGTCATTAAAAGAGATCCTTAAAATATGTCATTAAAAGAGGTCTTTAAAAGGATTTCATCCCTTTAAAAGGATTTCATCCCTTTAAAAGGATTTCATCCCCGAGATCAGGGCTGCGATATCTTTCAGGGCAAGACTTTTCTTAAATCCGGTGGGGAGAGCGATATACTTCGGGCCCCAGACAGGATGGAATTTTTCTTTATAAGCCCGCAGGCCTTTGTAGTTATAAATATAGTCTCCGTTGGCGAAGATCAAAGCTCCTACTCTATGCCAGAGGGGGGCAAACTGTCTCGTTTCAAGGCCCGAAAGGGGAGCCATCCCGAGAGAGAAGTGTTTGTATCCGTTTTCTTTTCCCCAGAGGATGAGTTTGACAAAAAGGTAGTCCATTGCAGGGGCGCTGGAGCTGTAGCGCATAAGGTCGATACTGAACTCTTCCACTGCTGCTCCTGGCCAGATGTTTGCAAAAGCCACGATTTCGGTTTCGTTCCTGACAATGCCAAGAGGGAAGTTACAGAGGTATTTCTCGTCAAAAAACCCGATTGAGAAACCCTTTTCTTTTCCGGTTTTCATTTCCAGCCAGGCATCCGAGACTTTTTTGAGTTCAGGGATAAGGGTGTCTACTTCTTCGGGGGGGATAATCTCAAACCAGTACCCTTTTTTTTCCACATTTTTCACGGCGTAGCGGAAGTCCTTGCCGGCCTTTCCTTCCAGCGTAAAGGAGTCAAGAGGGACTTTTGCTTCTTCCCCGATTTTGATAAGGGTCAGGCCCAGGTCGAGGTAAATGGGGATGTATTTTTCGCTTATCTCGTAGAAGACGGCTCTGCCCTGGTGCAGTTTACTCATCTCATAAAAGTCCCAGATCAGTTCCTTTATCTGTTCACTCTTTCCTACAGGGTCTCCCATAGCAATCCAGCTCTTTCCCGAGACTCCGTACATCAAAAAAGCCTGTTTCCGGGCATCAAAAAGCAGGTATTTGTCTCCGCTAAGGGCGAGGTTTCCCCAGGTTTCCGGGCTTTCCCTGAGAATCGTTTTTGCAAGCTCAAGCTCTTCAGGTCCGGGAAGGTGGATGTCTTTGGAAAAGGGGCTCAGCATTTTCATAACTCCGAGGACCAGAAGTATGAAAAAGATTCCCACTACGGCCCTTAAAAAACTCGAAGCCTGGGAATTTACCCCGAACTGCCACCAGAGTTCGTTTGAATACTCAACATTCCGGTAGGAAAACATCCCGAGCCAGATGAAGCTCACCAGCACCAGAATTATGGCAATTATATTTTCCCTGCTGAAGGACTGGTGCAGGAGCGAGGACTTCCTGTAGAAATGCTTCCTTGAGGGAAACAGGAGAACAAACATCGCAAAAAGTACTGCAGCCTCCTGGTAATTAAAATCCTTCAGGAGGGTAAAAATCCCTCCAAGTAAAAGGACTATAAGGGAAAGCATATAAGCCCCGTCGATCCTTTTCCAGAGCCCGTTTGCCAGAAGCAGGAGCAAGAATCCGACTATGCTTCCGAAAAACCTTGAAGCTTCGATTAGAGGGAGAGGGACAAAGTATGGGAGTTTCCGCAGGTATTCGGGGTTTGAAGGAAGAGCCCCGGAAAAGAGGAGGGAGACTCCTCCCAGAAAGACCAGGACCGAAAAGATCTGGGGAGTTACCTCCGATAGACTGGAATAGGTAACTTTTCCGGCTTTTTTAAGGAACTCTTTCCTTGCTTCAAACTCGCAGAAAATAAGAGCCAGGAAGCCGAGCAGGAAAGGAAGGAAATAATAAACGGCCCTGAAGATCAAAAGAGGCTTTATCGTATCAACCGTACCGAAATAAGGTTTCAGCAGAAAGAGCATCACGGTCTCGAAAACGACAAGCCCGCCGGGAACCGTGCTTATAAGCCCTGCCAGCTGCGCCAGCGCAAAGAAGACAAGTACGTGAAGCAGGGTGAGCTGAGAATTTGAGGGCAGGAGGAAGTAGATTATGCTTCCTGAGAGCAGGTAGTTCACGGAGGATAAAACAAGCTGCATAAATGCAATTTTCGGTTCAGGGAACCTGATTCTGTAGCCCTTTATCTCAAAGTCCCGTTTCCGGAATGAAAAAAAGAAATATACAGCAAGAAGCAGTAGCAAAAGAATTCCGACGATATTCAGTGAGACAGGGACCTCAGAAGAGTAAGCCTGAAGCTTTACGGGATAAAATGTGAAAAGCAGACCTGCAATGAAACAAAACCCGATCCAGAAAGTGGAGACGCAAAAAACTATAATTTCCCAGATCTCAGAGAAAGGCAGCCCGTACATCGAATACAGCCTGTAGCGGAGGGAACTTCCTGTCAGGAAATTAAACCCCGTGCTGTAACTGATGGATGTGCTGATAAAAGAAGACCTGGCAGCCTGTTTGTAAGAAAGGGGATGGTTGATACGGCGGGTTGCAAGATAATCGTAGCCCGTTAAAACCGCATAGCTCAAAATAGTGAAAAAGACAGCAATTCCTATATGGCTCAGAGGAACGCTGGCAATGCTTTTCAGAATATAACTCGAGCGCAGATGGTGCATCTGCTGGTCCAGAGTCCATAAAGCCAGGGCAAAGATGATTCCCGGTAAGAGATAACTGACTACTTTAAGGGCTTTTTCCTGTGTACTGCCGTTTTGTTTCATCAGGATCAAATATCCTTTTACATTATAGGCTCAGAGTTCGTTTTTTCATAGGCTTGGGCTTTAATATAGAGTTAGAGAAGTTAGAGCTGAAAGCTGGATTTAATGCATAAGATCTAAGAGTCATACGGAATTAAGAACGATATTTCAGAATTAAAAATTCCTAATGTTGAACCTACTCTTTTAAAGTAAATATATTTTTTGTCAGTTTTAATTGGGAATCACATTACTCATATTTCTGAGTTCATTTACTCAGGAATGAATATGCCAACAACATCCAGGAAAACGACAATTGTTCCTATTATCAATATGAATAGCTGCCACCGGGTGAGGGGTTTTTCTGGAAATCCGGGAAATTTATTTTCCCAATACTCATCCACAGAACCTGGAACTGGAATGAAGGCCAGAAAAGAGAGATAAGAAATTAACCCGATAGGGTTTTCGAATCTGCTAATCAGATTCATCCCAATCCAGAAGATTGCAAGTGGTGATGCTGGATACCCAATATTATGACCTTCCCCTTTCAGCATATCCGAGTATTTATTGAACAGGGGCCAGAGAAAGATATCAATAAAAAAAGTTCTCCAGAAAGGAGAAATATCAAGGTTATCCTTTTCCTTAAAAAATTTCCAGTTTTTATAACTCCGGTATAATTCATATAATCCCAGAGATGCTACAGAAAAAAACGCAAATATCCATACGGGAATCACTCTGGAATAATTCTGTTCATTTTCGGGTATCGATAACCCTCATTTTACCTCGTACTGATTTAGAACAAACCTTTGGTGGGATCTGACTCACTAAAGAAGAAATTTCAAGATATAATAAGCCTCTAAACTATAAAAAAATTAACACATCGTAATAAAAAAATAGAGCTCTGAAGCTTCATCAGATAAAATATGAAAAGTAACCCTGAAAGGGGCAAAAATAAGCCAGGATAAAATCTATAGCGATGTCCGGATAAAAAGCTCAGGACACCTTAAAGTGTCCAGAGAAGAGGACGAACGGACATCAAAAAGAACGGACGGACATCAAAAAGAACGGACGGACATCAGAAAGGATAAGAAAACACCATTCCCTTAATGGAGAAAAAAGGTCCCTCTGACCCTATTTTTAATGGAAAAGAAGCTTCAGGGCTTAAGCCAAAAACTGACATACTTCCCAGGCAAAATACTGAGAAGTTTTTTCGCTGGCTTTCCGTTTACTCAGGAGGGTACGGGCCAGGATTTTTTGAGGGGTATCAGGGCTCCCTTTCCCTGCATCTCTTTCTGCAGAGAATTGACCGGTGCCTTTGGGCGTCAATGCGATATTAAAGGCAGCGTTGACATCGGCATGGTCAACATGCCCGCAGTGGGGGCATTCAAAGTGCTTGCTGCGCCGGTTGCCTGTAAGTCCGCAGCGACTGCACCTTTTGCTTGTCGCGTGGGGATCAATATAGACTACCTCTACTCCCTGCAGCCTGGCTTTATATTCGATAAATTGCTGAAGCTGATGAAATGACCAGCTGTTCAGAGAGTATTCATTTGACCAGATGTGTTTTTCGGTTTTGATGACCTTTTTATTCATTTCCTTGCTTCGGTTTCTGCCTCCGTTTTGATTTTTCTTTTTTTCTACTCTTTTATTATTCCTGCATTTTCCCGCACTTACGGCCTTGCTGTTGAGTTTCTTTACCCCTTTCAGGTTTTCGAGTTTGATCCCGCACCCGGAATACAGGGCAAGGTCCACAATCTTTCGGCTGATTTTATGGTTCAGGTCCTTTACAATGTTCTTTTCTCTCTTTTTCACAGCTTTCAGGCATTTGTATTTGCCTTTGGTGTAGAGCCGCTTTTTTATGTTTTCGTATTTCTTATGCGTATGATAGCGCATTTTTCCGAGCTTCCAGACCTTTCCTGACTCGGGGTCAGCAACAACTGCAATATGCCCCTTGGTATTGCGGTCAACTCCTATGTAGCGTCCGGTACTTTCGGATTTTTCGTCCTGGAAGACAACTGCTACATAGGCATAGACGTTATCTATTTCGATCTGGGAGATTCTCTTGAAGTTGCTGGAAAAATTATAGTTCAGCAGGAGTTTGAGACAGGGAATCTCCAGGGTCTTTTCCTCTCTATCAACGCTGACCGCCTTTGAAGGGACAATCAGTTTTACATTTTTTGCAGATTTGAGATCCCGGTTTCGGGAATATTTCCTGATGATCTGGCCGGAAATCGTTGACCTCAGGCCTATATGCCTGACATCCGCAGGGAAAAGTGAATCCTTTCCCGGAAATGAATCCGTCCCGGGCAGAGAATCGGAAAAAGGAGGAGTAGAAGAATGAATTGAGGAATCATTGGGAGATTTGGCAGAGGAAGCAGAAAGGGGAAAAGAGGAGGGAGAAGCAGAAGAAGGAGAAAGAGAAGAGGAAAGAAGAGAAGAAGGAAAAAGTTGGGGGTCAGAAGAACCTGAACCTTGAATCGGAGGTGGGTCAAGAGTGCAATTCCGAGTCCTGTGTTCAATACAAAACTCAGCAACCTTTCGCGCCTTTCGGAGTTCTTCCGAAAAATCCCGATTGTGCTTGATTTTATAGGTCAGTAGCATCCAGGGTACTGCTCCACTTTCAATGTCTCTAATATATTTTGTCAATATGGGTATTTTTTTAAAAACTAAAAATTATATTAAGCTTCTATATACATAATTGTTCTGGAGATATTTAAACATTTTGATAAAGTCTGCAAGCAGGAGTTACCAGAGATCCTCCACTTTTGAGCGGGCTTGAATTATCCCTGATTAACTGCGTGGTCTATTCCGAAACCCGGGAAGAAATCTTTTGTTCTTCTCATCCTGAACCGCAAAGGGTCCGGAACAGCCGTTAGCCAGATAACAAGTGATTCAAAAACCGGCAGTGCAATCGAGAAGATAAATCAGCTAAAAAGACAAAACCCGAATAAATAGAAAACTTATACTTAAAGTGACCTTACAGTACATTTCATGAATCCTAAAATGGTCCTGCCCCAAATCCTTATCTTCACAGTTCTTTTCTCTGGATGTGCCGATTTTTACGGGGAAGAAAATTCCAAAGAATTCACCGACTCTTCCCTGGACTCTTCTCCTGTAAAGCATGTTCCTGTTAATGGAGTCGAGCTCGGATACAGGGAATTTGGGTCAGGGGAGCCTCTTCTGTTGATAATGGGTTTTGGCGGAAAAATGGATACCTGGAACAAAACCTTTGTATGGGAACTGGCGCAGGATTACAGGGTAATTATATTCGATAACAGAGGAGTTGGGTACTCTTCGGATTCCGGGGAAAACTATTCCCTTGAACTGTTTGCAAGTGATACTGCAGGCCTGCTTGATGCACTTGAAATTTCGCCGGCAATTCGGCAATCAAACTGCTCTATAACCGATTTGGACCTCTGAATGTCAATTGGTTTGGAGATGTAACCGCTGAATCCTGCCTTAAGAAACTTTTCTTCGTCTCCTCGCATGGCATGAGCTGCAAGAGCAATAACCGGAATCTCCCTTGTGGCAGGATCTTCTTTCAAAAAATTCAGCACTTCAGCCCAATCTGTCCCGGATAACTGTATATCTAATAAAATAATGTTCAACTTGTTTTTTACCAAGTTCTATAGTCATATATCCATCCATCGCCTCTACTGGCTCGTATCCGAATGAAACCGGTAAAGTCCTGACAAGTTCCATAATAAAGAACTCCTTCAATAGAACAGATTTAGAAACAATATAAATGGGTAACAGATACTGGCCTGCCCTGTTAAGATTCAGGATATTACCATCCATTTTTTATGCAAGAAGCACCTTTACGTTTTAAACCGGCTCTGAAATGATTTGCGTAAACCCTTTTTCTTTACAGTTACCATACTTTTCAGCTCCCGACATTTTCCATTCACCAGAAACTACAGTTACCCGAAAAAATACCCCTGATCCAATATGTCTGACAATTATCAATTCTGTCCCCCGGAAGTTCTTTCCCCGGTAGGCGACAACGAAGCCCTTCTCGGCGCAATCAAGGGAGGAGCAGATGCCGTTTATCTTGGGGTTGGAGAATTCAATGCCCGCCAGGGTGCCAAAAACTTCACCATTGAGGACCTGGAATCAGCCGTTGACCTGGCCCATTCCCACGGAGTCCTTGTTTACCTTGCCCTCAACATCCCGATCAAACAAAAAGAGCTTCAGCACGCCCTTGAAATCGTTGACAGGGCATACGCAATCGGGGTTGATGCAATTATCCTGCAGGACCTCGGGCTCCTCAGGCTTTTAAAGGAAATATATCCCGACCTCGCTCTTCACGCAAGCACGCAGATGACCATCCACAACAAAGAGGGAGTTGACTTTGCAACAGAGCTTGGAACAAATAGAGTGATCGTTTCCAGGGAACTGACCACAGCCGAGGTAAAAGATATTGTGGAACACTCAAAGGTGGGGATTGAAGTCTTTGTCCATGGAGCCCTCTGCTATTCCTATTCAGGAAAATGCCTCTTCAGCAGTTTCCTGCACGACCGGAGTGCAAACCGTGGAGCCTGTGCCCAGCCCTGCCGGCGCAGATACAGCTTTCTGGTAAACGGCAGGGAGATTGACGAAAGGCATATCGGAGGCAGTTACCCCATAAGCTGTGCCGAACTTTCCACGCTCACGGGGCTCAAGGAGATAGTAAAAACCGGAGTCGTAAGCCTGAAAATCGAAGGCAGGATGAAAAAGCCCGAGTATGTGACCGCAAGTGCCTCTGCCTACAAAGCTGCAGTCGAAGCCATCTGCGGTCCCGGAGCTAACCCGACAAAAGAAGAACTCGAAACAAGAGAATCCGAGCTTGCAAAACTCTTTTACAGGGGATTTACGCGGGGCTTCATCCTCGGGGAAAAAGGGGTATCTCACCCCAAATACAGCTCAAACTACGGTGCCTTCCTCGGAAAAGTCCTGGACCTCTCCCGCTCAAAAGGGAGCACAAAACTCACAGTCCGGCTTGAAGGAAATATTCAGGTAAAAGACGGCATAAGCATCTTCACGCGGGAAAGGATGCTAGGATCCGCAGTAGCAGGCATTGTCACGATTTCGGGGGAGCACGTAAAAAGTGCCCGAAAAGGCGAAAAAGTAGGGCTTGAGATCAGCTCAAAGACCGGCAGAGCCGTCCGGCGGGGAGACGAACTCTACCTTACAACCGACACACAGCTCCTTGATACCCTTCAGAAAACAAAATTAAAAGCCCTTCCCGTAAGCCTGAAAGCAAAAGCCCGAAAAGGAGAACGGTTTAAGGTTGAAATCCGGACCGAAAACAGAAAAAGTTCAGAAAACGGAATAAGCGCAGAAAACGGAAACACCAGCAGAACAGAAGAGCCTGCACATGCGGAATTTGCAGATGACTATATCGTTCAGGAAGCCGAGAAAGCTCCGACAACGGTAGAACAGATAAAAAAAGTGATGGAAAGCCTTGGAGACACTCCTTTCAAAGCCGCCTCAATTGAGATCGAAGCTGACGAAAATATCTTTATCCCCGTCGGCGTGCTGAAGAATACGAGGCGAAAGGCTGCAGAACTCCTGCTGGAAAAAACCCAGAAGGTAAAGAAAAAAGAGCAAAAACATCCCGACCTGGGAGCCTTCGACAGCCTGTGTTCTTTAGGAAATGGATCGGAGCTTAAAATTGAATCCGGTATGAAAAGGACAGGGACGGAATCAAGAGATACAAGAGGCACAGCTTCAAAGAAAGTCCTCCTGAGCGTTGAAGTGCAGAAAATTTCCTCTCTCATCCAGGCAGCTGAAGCCGGAGCAGATATCGCTTATATCCCGCTCTCACTCTTCGAAGAGCTGATGTCCCCCAAAAACGAGGAGAAGCTTGAAGACCTGAAAGCAGAAAGAATCGAACTCGTTTTCAGGGTTCCCAGGATAACCCATGACAGCGAACTGGTCGAACTGAGACCCCTCCTGGAAAAAATAAGGGATGCCGGTTTCACCATCGCATGTTCCAGCCTCGGAGCCTCCCGGCTTGCAAAAGAGCTTTCCATACCTTTTGTCGCCCAGAAAGACCTCAATATCTTCAACGCCTTTACTGCCAGCACCTTCTTCCAGACAGGCGCCTACAGGGCAACCCTTTCAAGCGAGCTGAACCTGAGCGAGATAAAGAATGTCTGTGAAGCCCTTCAGGCCTGCGGAAACCCGGGACAGACCGAAATCCTGGCCTATGGCAGGGAATTGATGCTTATTACGGAAAACGACCTTTTAAAGCCCCTTGTTGACCGGAGAATCGTAAGAAAAGAAAGTGAAGTGCTTCTCGTTGACCAGAGCGGCTCCGAGTTCCCGGTCCAGCGCCTTGGCACCAGGACCCTGATCTATAATTCAAAAGTCCTTGACATCCTGAAATACGTCAGGAACATGAAAGGGTACGGCGTGGATGTGCTCAGGCTAGACCTTTCCCTCAACACCGGGGCCGAGGTAAAAGAGATCACAGAAGCTTATAAAGAGGCGCTTGCAGGAAAAGAGGCAAAACTGAAACCTGCAAGAGGGGTTGAGTATACCACAGGGCATTACTTTAAGGGAGTCTGAGTCAAGGGAAGTTTTACCCTCAACCCAGAGCCTTTCTTATTTTTCCCATTTTGGTAAGGGTCGAGCATACGAGCTGTGAAACCTCCTCGTCCATACAGTTCCCTGAGGTCCCAGCCTGCAGGAGTTCGGGCTGCATCATCTCAAGCAGGATGCGGTATGAAGGTTCAGGGTGGGTTTCAAGGCCGAGGGTCTCATGCAAGACCTCAATATCTTTACTGACTTCCTTGAAGCAGGCTCCGGAAAGGAAGCGGGAAGCTACGTTGAGGTCCAGGTATCCGGAAGCGAAACTCAGGTCACTGACAAGGGAAGGGAAATACTTCGTAAGCAGCCTTTCACAGGCTTCATCTCCAAGTTTTTCCCGGGCTTCTTTAAGCGCAGTCCCGGTACCTATGAATTCGGGAGGCAGGCCTATGGAGTAGAGGGCTCCGGTAAATTTGATAGCCCGCGGGAGGTGAAGGTTTTCGGCGGGCATGCTTGCCTGCAGCTCTTTTCCGATGTCGCCGCGGCAGAGGTTTACTATACCTGAAATATCGGGGGCGCTCCGTGAATAACCGCCGCTTCCTCGATGCATCAGGCGGTCCCGCTGCTGGGGGAGGAGGTCGGAAAGCCGGTTTATGGTAGAGGACAGTTCCCGGATGATGCGGCTGTACCCTGTCCCGAAAATCCCGATAAGATTTACGAGTTCTTCTTTTTCTTCCGCGGAAAAGATCTTGGGGGTTTCGGGCAGCTTTTCCTTTGCGAGGTTTACCAGGGATTCGGCATCTCCTTTTTCGTGGCTGTACCTGAGAGCAGACTGCAGGGTGATTGTCCCTACACCCCTATATTCCCTGAAGAAGTTTTCCGCATTTTTCAGGTCAAGGTGTCCTCTGAAAGGCAGGGTTCCGGCTCCGAAGATGATGCCTGTTTCGGTTTCGAGTTCGGAGTTCAGTTCGAAAATTCCGTTTATGGCGTATTTGCAGGAAAGGGTGCTTGCCACATGCCCGAAAGAGAGGGCAGAGTCAGATTTGCCCAGGAAAACCCTGAATTTTTCGGGGGATGTCCCGAAGCGCTCTTTCCAGGCAAGAAGCGTGTTTTCGGCAAGTTCTTTTGCGTGCAGGAGGGCGGGAGCATCTTCGATAAGAGGGATTATACGCGGGACCTCCATTGCAAATCCGAATTCTTTTTTTGCAAGCTCGCTTACGTCTACCATATGCTGCTGAGCATCAAGGATTTCCCTGACCGTTCCTGTCATGGGATGCACGAACTCATTGATTGCCTGGACGTCCGAGTATTCAAGAGCCCCATGGTTGGCTTCGGCAATGGACATCATAACCATAAGCTGCCTGAACCTGTTTTCCTGGACTGCACTCGGAGCCCGGGGAGTGATAAAAACATCTTTTCCGGGCACAAGGTCTGTTTCTTCTATTAATCTGGATACGATCTGGACATTCTGATGATAGGGAGTTGCCTTTCCCTCATAGTCCGGCATATATTCGTCACAGCCGAATACCACCGCAGCTTCAATGGCTTCCCCCGGCTCTTCCTGTGTGGAGATATACCTTGAAGCAGAGTCCGGGTGCTGAGTGCACATAACTTTCGGATAAGTTGATTTTCTACTCATGAAATTGAACCCTCGCTGTTTGACAGGGGAAATTTTTAGATTTTATTTTTCTTCTCGCCGGTCAGTTGTTCAATTAGCTTTCCGGCTTTATTGTCAACCTTAATAATAATGCAAAATGGTAGCGGAAAAGAATGTTTACTTATAGATAAATGTTTTCGTTGACAAAGGGTTAACATTAAAGTATCGGGTTTGAAAACTATCTGCTATTTTCGGCCTTTTTTTCGTTTTCTCCTTCTTCGAGTTTTTACTTCCTGTTTTTTCCTTTTTGTAGTGACACCACTCTCCGCTTCAAGTAACCGATAATCTTCAGATTATTCATTTTGAGCGCAAATCATCTCTTAATCCATAGATTGTCTGCTTGAGTGAAACTAGGATGCCGAAAAAACAGGTTCTCTAAGACCATCATGCTTTTTCAAAATCAAAAACTATAAATTTATTTGGAACTTAGAAGGCTGTACATACCTGAAGCATGTAATTAATAACTCGATTCTTCTATGATATACTGAGAATCGACATGCTTAAAGCTACAGAGAATTTGCTGGTGAACTATCTCAGGAGAGATTGTCTGTATGAGCAAGAAAGATTCCGAAAATATTTTGGGAGGACCGACAGCAATCTTGCTGTTTGTTGGAGTAGCGTTAAGTGCTATTCTTTTCTATTACATGTTCAAATTTGCTGATGAGGAGAATCTCTTCATGGTTCTCGTAACTACGTTGATGATATCCATAATTGCAATAGCTGTTGCCAGGGGTCTTGTTTATCTATATAAGCATAAATGAGTGCATTTCGGTTTATATTTATTTTTAAAATGTTCGCCTTTCTCTTTTTCCCTTTTTTCGGCATGCAGTTCTCTTTCCTGAAGATCTCTGATCACTCAACAGGACTCATTTGAAAACAGCTTCATCAGGAAATATTGTTAATCAAACCATTGATTCTTTATGTTATTTTAGTATCAAATCGTATTACAATTTTCTCTTTAGTCTTATAATATCGTCTAAAAACTTTAGTAAAATTAAGTTCAATTGTTGTGGTATTACATTACAAAACATGATTAGTAATTAAAAATAAATTTTCAGAGTAAGTTTGAACCCCGGAAACTTCGGAAACAAAAATTAAAGAAACGAACAAGTAAAATATGATTTTATTCTGAGAGTTTTGGTACAGACTTTGGACATAAAGTCATTGTTGATATTTTGCATGGTGTTTTTTTCTGAATTTGTCAATATAGTACTATTTAATGGGGAGATATCATGAATTAAATGGGGAGATATCATGAAAGTTAACCAAATTTGTATCCTTGCTTTGGTACTGGTAGGTGCAATATTTGTGGCTTTTGCATCTGAAGAGAGGGGAATAATCTTCACAAAAGAAGATGTAAAGCAAACAAAAAGTCTTGATCCTTCAACTGCAGATGTAAATGTTAGTTTTGAGGATGCAAAAAACAAGCTAATGTCAGAAAATCCGGAAGTAATTGATGAATCCATTCACGGGGAACTGATTGATGATGATGATTATGGAGTAATCTGGCAAGTGAGCTCAAGAACAACTAATGGAAAAAGCATCTTAACAGGAATAGATGCCTCTAACGGAGAGAGACATTTTGTATATGACGGGTCAAAGAATGTACTCGGAAACGGTGATATAAGCAAAGACGATGCTCAGGAAATAGCAGAAAAATATATTGAATCCAGGGTTTCAGCGGACAAAATCAGTCAGATTGAGCTTGAAGATGTAAATTACATAGAACCTGCTGCGTACAACCTGCCAGGAACTTACAAAATTAGTTATGCAAGAATTATCAGGGGAATACCTTCTCTTTCTGATGGAATACAGCTCAGGGTCAATGCAGAAACGGGAGAAGTTTCAAGCTATCGAAAAAGATGGTCTATGGATGAGGGAGAAACAGCGCTCATTAATACGGAACCGGGCATTACGGATGAAAAAGCAGTTGACATTCTCAAAGAATACATGAGTAACGAACCATGTATAGGAGAAGAAAAAGCAAGTACTGTAAAAGTTATTTCGTCGAACCTTGTCTGGAAAGAGGATGATAAAGATAAAACTCATCTGGCATGGTGGATCCGGTTTATGGATTCAAGTTTTGCAAAGGGCGACAGCTATCCTGCTTCAGTATGGATTGACGCACATTCAGGAGAAATGTTGCTGTTTGATTATTTCAGAAATTAAGTTCGAAAGTGACTGAATTCAAAAGAGATAAAGTTTGAAAAAGTTTTAATCTTTCCTTCCTTTTTTCCTTCTATTTTGATTTAATGAGTGATTATTCAAATCATTATCTGTTTTTCAGCCGGATTATTCGGTCACAAATTTCCATAAAACGAAGATTTCAAATGGGAACAGGTATACTAAAGTGACGATCTGGCAAAAGAGGGCTACAAAATGCAAAAACGGGCTTATTTACTGATTGCTGCAGGGGCGGTTCTGTGGGGTACGATAGGAATTTTTGTTCGGGGCTTTTACGGTTTCGGATTTTCCCCGCTTCAGGTTGTGACCCTGAGGGTATTATCAGCGGCTGTTCTCATGCTTGTATATCTTATTTTTACCAGGCCGGAACTGCTGAAAATAAGGGTTCGAGATTCTCTTTATTTTGTGGGAACAGGTATCTTCAGTCTTGCTTTCTTTAACCTTTGCTATTTTACCACAATCAGGGAAACTTCGATTGCAATTGCCGTTACTTTGCTTTATACGGCTCCTGCTTTTGTTGCAGTCTTTTCCAGGGTTTTCTTCGGGGAAAGCCTGGGTGTAAAAAAACTTTTTTCTCTGGGGTTAACCCTTATAGGATGCGCTTTTGTGACCGGTTATCTTCCGGGACCCGGAGATTCTTTAACCCTTTCCTGGTCAGGGCTTCTCACAGGGTTGGGGGCAGGTTTCGGATATGCCCTCTACACTATTTTCGGAAAAGCTGCTCTTGAAAAGTACCATACAATGACAATTGCAGCTTATACTTTCATTTTTGCAAGTCTTGCTCTCCTGCCTCTCGGTAACTTCGAAAAGTCTGCAGGGGCTTTTTCTACAGGAGCTTTCTGGGTCTACCTTGCAGGCCTGGGCTTTTTTCCCACCGTACTTGCCTATCTGCTGTACACGAAAGGGCTTGAGGAAGTTGAATCAAGCAGGGCGTCCATAGTAGCAACGATAGAGCCTGTTGTGGGTACTCTTGCAGGTTTTTTCTTTTTCAGGGAAATGCTAACGGGCTGGCAGTTAGTAGGGGTTCTGCTCGTAATTGTTGCAGTTGTAATGATACAGGAGAGAAAGTGAAATCTTTTTCCCGAGATTCTCATTTCCTCCTGGAAGAGGGTTTTACGGAATCACTTAAATTAGTGTAAAGGTTAATATGTCACCTCAGTTTAATATCTGGGCTATATTAATTCTATTACATTCTCTACATTTGCTAATATTCTTACCATTCTGATTATTCCAAATCTTTCTTTCAGGCCATCTGCGAGTATCCTATCCGAAATAAACAGATGGGATGATTCAGGCGAAATAAATTACAATGACAAAGTCACAATCATATTGAGAATGAAAAGGAAGGTGTTTAGTCAATGAGGTTGAATCTTGAACATTTTGATATAAAAATCGGGCAACACAAAGTTATGTTCAATATTGCCGATGCGAAGGAACTGGGAGTAAATCCGGGTGATAGAGTCCGCATCCGTGGGCACCAGAGCATCTCTGCCATTGTGGATACAACCGAGGATATGGTTTCTCCAGGTACCCTGGGTGTTTTTTCTGAAGTTTACGAGCACTTCGAGGACTGGGATAAGCCGGTTGAAGTTTTTCCGGCATTACGCTCAAAATCTTCAGGCGTTCTCAAGAAGATGCTGGATAAAAAGCCTGTTATTCAGGATGAGATCAAATTGCTTGTAAACGATATTGTGGAAGAAAACCTCAGTGACGTCGAACTTTCGGCTTTTATAACAGCTTCTTATATCCACGGGATGACTGATGACGAGGTTGAATGGCTGACAAGAGCCATGATCGAGACCGGAGATACAATCGAATTTGACACCCATCCTATCATGGATAAGCACTCGATAGGGGGAGTACCCGGAAACAAGATATCTCTACTTGTTGTCCCTATCATTGCTGCAAACGGGCTTCTTATCCCCAAGACAAGTTCCAGGGCAATCACAGGTGCTGGTGGGACTGCAGATCTTATGGAGGTGCTCAGTCCCGTTGAGTTCAGCTCTGAGGAAGTCAAGGAGATCTCCGAGAAGGTAGGGGGTGCGCTTGTCTGGGGAGGAGCTACCAATATTGCACCTGCGGATGACAAGCTCATAAGGGTTGAGTATCCCCTGTCAATAGACCCTTACTACCAGATGCTTGCCTCAATTATGGCAAAAAAGGGAGCTATCGGGGCTGAAAATGTTGTAATGGACATTCCTGTAGGGCCAAGTACGAAGGTTCCGACAGTCCAGGAAGGACAGAAGCTGGCAAGAGACCTGATCAACCTCGGGCACAGGCTTGGAATGAATGTTGAGTGTGCCATTACCTACGGTTCCTCGCCTATCGGGAGAAAGGTGGGACCTGCGCTGGAAGTGAGGGAAGCCCTGAAAGTGCTGGAAAGCATGGAAGGTCCGAACAGCCTTATTGAAAAGAGTGCTGCCCTTGCAGGCATTCTGCTTGAGATGGGGGGCGCGGCTCCAAGGGACCATGGGAAAAAACTTGCACTGGAGACGCTCAGGAGCGGAAAAGCTCTTGAAAAGATGAGGCAGATAATTGAAGCCCAGGGTGGAGACCCGAATATTAAATCCGATGATATCCAGGCAGGACAGTACACTGCTGACATTTTTGCTTCTGCGGACGGGTATGTTATTGAGTTTGACAACAAATGGATAATTGAGATTGCCAGGCTTGCAGGTGCTCCCAATGACAAAGGAGCCGGGGTTGCAATTCACAAGAAAATGGGAGAACAGGTCAAAAAAGGAGATTCGATTCTTACTATTTATGCTGAAAAAGAGTTCAAACTCGATCTCGCATTGACCACCGCCCAGAGGACAAACCCGATAATAGTCGAAGGCATGCTTCTGAAGAGAATCCCGGGAATTTATGGGTTCCAGTGAGGCCCGTATTTTCCTTTTTCTTCCTTTTTTCAGTGAAATTTCAATGAAACCCTTTAATACCTTGTAAGGGTTTTAGCCGAACATGAAGAGGATTGTATTACTCCGCCTTGGGCACCGCCCTGAAAGGGATAAAAGGATTACCACTCATGTTGGTTTAACTGCCCGAATGCTTGGAGCTGAAGGCATGCTTCTTGCTTCTGATGACCAGGGGATAGTGCATAGCCTTGAAGATGTGGTCAGTCGCTGGGGTGGAGATTTTTACATTAAAAATAACGTTAACTTCAAGCAGGAAATCCGAGCCTGGAAAGAAGAAGGCGGAAAAGTCTGCCATCTTTCCATGTACGGGGTTAACCTGCCGGATGTGACTGGCGAACTCAAAAAATGTGAAAAGTTAATGATCGTCGTAGGCGCAGAAAAAGTCCCTCCCGAAATTTATCAGCTTGCGGACTGGAACGTAGCTGTAGGCAGCCAGCCACATTCCGAAGTTGCGGCAGTTGCAATCACAATGGACAGGATTGCTGAGGTAGAGCCGCTTGAAAAAGAATTTCCAGGGGCAGAACTGACAATTGTTCCCGCTGAAAGGGGCAAACAGGTAATCGAAAATATCAGAAAATAAGCCTGGCGATAGATTTTGAATTTCGTATCTTTTTCGAAAATAGAGGGTCCCTGAGAGTTAAAATCTTTAATCAGGTGCGATCCTGTCTATTATTACAAATTTTAAGATAAGTATTAAATAGAAGTTCCGCATAGGATGGATGTCATAGGCAGACCAGTCCTCCTGCTAATAGCAGTATCCGGTTTTCCCGTTTTCGTCCTCGCCAGAAGGGGCTGACAGGTACGATCCAGTAACGGTTCCGGAATATTTAGGTAAGGTCCGGTTAAGGGGTGCATGCAGACAAACTTTTCTTGTCAGACACTTTATTTGTCGGGCATCCCTGCCGGTTTTCTGTCCTTTTTTGATAAGTATTCCATAAAAACTCACTCCAGAAAAAGTTTGTCAGAAAAGAGTAAGGAAAATAAGCAGGTAGGTCAGGAAAAGTATAATCTTGAAACTTCTTTCAGCAAATGCCTAATGATCTAAATTGAAAACCGGTATTAAAAAGTACTTCCAATTTACTGTAGTTCAGAATAACTGATTTATAGCATTTTTTTATGAATTTGTCTATACATATCTCTAGATCAGATACACTTTTTATTAATTATAGATGAATCAGATAAGATAATTCTGCAATATTGTATGATTTATTCAGTAAATGTATCTCACTTTCCGTAGATGTTTATAAATCATGGAATTAATTTTTCCGAATTTACTTATATACTCATTTAATACTCCATAATTTTTTTCTTTATTCACATATTTAGATTTTTTTCTGAGAAATTGCCACTTATTATATAAGTAGTGATTATCTATAAAAAATGCTTTGACAATATGGTATTTTCATTGGGGGCACAAAAATTATGCACAGAATAGAGGTATTTGAAAATTAGTAATTTTTTGGACTTTGGTGGGAGTGTGCGGTATAACAAAACTTAAATTAAATGTAGTTATACAAAATCAAGGTGAGAAAATAAATACAGATGTTTCCATGTCTGCTGAAAAGGAAAGAAAAGCAGATATTCTACAGCATATAAAAAAACCAATCCATATTTTTTCTTTAGTATTCTTGATTCCCGAAGGTTTACTGACGTTAATGATACTTTTAGGTAACTTATCAGAAAGTGATAAGTCTAGAATAATATTGTCTATGATTCTCCTTACTTTCGTTGCGTTTATATCTTTTATTTTCGTCCTTTATAAAAAGCCGCAAGTTTTTGAAAATTCAAATGTTTCTTCACAACTGTCTACAAAAGAAGAAACTTCTTATTTAAAGTCAGCAGGTTTAGTAAATGTTTTTTCTAGTAGGAGTGTAAGTATTGAAGTTGAATATAGCAAAAGACTAGAAAAAATGAGCAAAAATTTGGATGTAATCGGTTTTGGCCTTTCACATTTCAGGAGAGATTATGGCAAAAAATTTATTGAATTATCAGGGAAGGGAAAGGTTAGAATTTTGCTTATAGATCCTGAGTTTCATCTAAATGAAGGAAAATCGATTTCAGATCTTAGGGATATTGAAGAAAATCAGGATATAGGATCTATAAGGTCGCAAGTAAAGGATTTTATTCGTGATTATAAAAAACTAAAGGAAATACTGAACAGTGATAATTTTGAAGTTAGAGTTTATAATTGTCTTCCATCAGTGAATATTTTTAGGATAGATAATGAAATGTTTATCGGACCATATTTAATTAATAGAGATAGCAGAAGAACTGTTACTGTTTTGGTTAACTCTACTGGAGAGTTGTTTGAACAGCATATGGAACATTTTGAAGAGATTTGGAATAATTACTCTAGAAAAATTGACGAGTGAAAAAAATGGAGTTGCCTAAGCCAGTGGAAATTTCACCTATGCTGATAGATGAAGCAAGAATGTTAAAGGAAAGCAACAAGGCGAATCAAAATTTCTTTATGGATAATGGTAAGTATAACATCAAAAATTTAGGAACAGTTCATACGCCTCGGAGCCTAGTTAGATATATACTAAATTCGGTAGGTTATTCACCTGAGAAATTTGAAAGTGAACGTATTATAGACTTAGCTAGTGGAACAGGTTCTTTTACATTTGAGATTGCTTCGATTTTACACAATCATCTGATTAGTTTAGGTTACGATAGCTCGGATTATGAAGATGCTAAAAAAATTATAGAAATAATGTCAAACCACATATATGCTTTTGATATAAACAGTATATCAATATTAATTACATTAAAAAGATACCTGTCCATTATTTTGGATGAGATTGAGTTAATTAGGCAATATGATCCCAATTACTTGCCACAGCTAAACGTATATGAAGAGAATAGTCTTTTATCAGCTTATAATTTAAATCTTAAATTTGATTATGTTGTTTCTAATCCTCCTTATGTACGTTATAATGAAATTGATAATAATGTAAAAAAGGCCTATAAGAGATTGTATGAAACATCATCTGGAAAATTCGATCTTTATAGCTTGTTCTTTGAACTTGGGATACAATTATTGAAAAATAAAGGGAAATTAGGTTATATAACCCCGAATAGTTATTTTTCAACATTATATGCGAAGCCCTTACGATCACTAATTCTTTCAAAAACTAAAATTTTAAAATTATTTGATCTTGAAGAAGCAAGACCTTTTTCAAATGTTAATGTTTATCCTGTGATAACGGTTTTATCTAAAGAAAGGGTAAGTTTTGCTCAAGAGAATATTTTTCCATATATTAAAGTAAATGAAGTTTTTAACGATATCAATGCGGAATACAAACCGACAAACTTTAGGGAGATTTCTGTTGCACAAGCAGGTTTAGGTTCAAACGGTTGGAATTTTTTACCTGATTCGATTAGTTCTTTAAGAAAAAATCTCTCTAGTACTTTGCCTCCAATATCGAGTCTTCCTATAGAAATCAAAGCTGGTGTTGCTACAGGTTGTGATGATATATTTGTTCTAAAAGGAGATTTTTTGGATATTGAGGATGAACTCTTGATTCCATTAATAAGGGGCAAAGATATAGATAGATATTCGATAAATTGGGAAAGAACGTATTTATTGAATCCTTATATGGAAAATGGAGTTCCAATTGATTTAGAAGAATATCCTCTGGCCAAAAAATATCTAATAATTAACAGAGAAAGACTTAGCAGAAGGTATCATGTTAAAAAAGGTAAAAAATGGTATGAAACACATGATCGTGTTAATCTAAAAAGAGATCGCAAAAGAAGAATAGTTGGACCGGATATTGCTTATTCTTGCCGTTTTGCTGTAGAAGAGGGAACTTACTTATGCCATAATAGTTGCTACTCTTTCTTTTATAGCGGCGATCTGGATATTTTTGTAGCTGTTCTCAATTCAAAATTCTTTGAATTTGTTTTGAAATCTTCCTTGCCTAAGATTGGTGCAGGATATTGGCGCCAAATGAAAAAAAATCTAATTAATTTACCCATTTTAAATCCAGAAACTTTTGATTTAAATGAACGAAAAAGGATCAAACATCTTATAGAAAAGAGTGAGTGGGAAGAAATAGATGAAGTAATATTCAATAAAATTGGCTTACAGGAAGATGAGGTAAACATTATATATGATTTCCTTAAAAAATGAGTACTTTTTTTTCTATCTCTTTTTCTATTTCATCGTAAAATATTTCAACAGAGCTTTCATTAACTATTATTTTATCGCAGTATTCTGCCATTAAAGTCGAAACACCGAATGAATATTCTATTAGATCTCTCATTATGAATTTATCATAATCTGTAATATGTTCTCTTCCACCCCTACTTTTATTTCTTTCAAAACGTGTTTTTGTGTCCGCAAATATACCTAAACAATATACGTCATCATAATTCTCTCTGAAAACTTTCAATTCTTCTACAGATCTTATCCCCTCAATAACTAGATGATCATATTCATTAAATATTTTAGCATAAGATAAAAAATCCTCCGCAAATGTCTTTTTTCCTTTCGTTTCATATTCTTTTTTGACGAAGTCCAATATTGAAGAATTAACCTTTTCTTTTTCATACCTTTTTTTTACTATTGAACTATCGTGGATAATTTTTATGCCTCTTCTTTTTTCAAAGAAGTCACATACACTAGTTTTTCCTGCACATGAAGGCCCTGTGATCATTATTATAATTTCAATCACCTTTTTGCTCTTCGCCTACTATATAGTCTATAGTAGATTGTTTGGTAATTTTTGGCTTTTCCTCTGCAAATTCTTTCATTGAGTATTTAGATGCCATTTTCTTGATTTCTTCAATACTAAGCCCCGAATTTATTATCGCACTGTATTCATCTATCCTCTTACATGCTTCCTCAAAACTTGGTCTCCTAAAGTCATACTTTATAAATTCGTCAATTTCCATATTACAATACACTTTTTTGGCTCCATCAGGAACAAAATAAAAATTAAAATCTCTGTCTTTTAGCCATTCGTATTTCTCGTTTTCTTCCAGAATTTTCCCTTCAAAGCTTACTCTCCCTTTCTGCATGTTTTTAAAAATCAGAGGTTCTGAATAATTTGGAATGTTTAGTGCAATACCTGACTCAATTGAAGCACGTGGATTTCTACTAACAATAATTTTTAGTTCTTCGAAAGATTTTCCACCCCACCAATCTTTAAAATAATATCCAGGTCCTTTAACTCCACTTTTTTCATAGCTATCTAAAAAGACTGAAGTTTGTTCAATAATTAAAAAGGTCTTTTTTAAGCTGTTCGGAATCTCTTTCATAGCTGAATTTAGAAGGAGATACATATCGTTTTCTTGAATCTCTTTGTACTCTTTATTTGCCCAATAGATTTCAATATGGTGTTTTTTAGCTAGATATTCTAGGTGCTTATACTTCTTGAGGCTAGTTGTAACCAACAATAAAGGAATTTTTTCCATACTTTCAATTTTCTTATTTAACTTATTAAGTTTTTCATTACTCAGTAGTTTCAATTTACGCCGTTCTGAACAACTATTCTCATTAGTTTATAATTTTATTTCGGAGTCACAAGAAAATCTTCTTTAAGCCATTCGAATTTCATTTTTTATATATGTCAAAAAGTTCAATGTTGCAAAAAACAGATGATATAGAGTTTAGTGTACCTCTAAATTATTTTTTACTCTATCGCCAGTTTGTTTATTTTATTAGCATGAAAGTCCATGCGTACTTTCATTATTTGTGCCTGTTATTCGAAGAATATCATGTTTGTTTGGCATGAAAGTATTTTGCACACTTTCATTTCTTGTGCCTTATATTCCAAAGAGTTTCATGTACATTTTTTGTAATAAGCGGGTTCTGGAACTAAGGAGTTTAGAACTACTGTAAAAAGAATAAATTAAAATAATAGCGGGAAATAAGGATAATGGACATATGGACTTAACAATGCAGCAAATGGATTTATTAGCTGGATCTATATTTCTTCTGATAGTCCTGGCTATTTTTTTACACTTTTATAAAATCCGGCTGCTCTCGCATTCCCTGAAACTCTGCAACTGGATCTGCGGGCTGGCTATAAGTTCGGACAGTCCCTGGGTCAAAATGTTTGTGCTCCATCTTGTATTTTTTATCCGGCTGCTTATGTACCTTGCAATTGTTTCCCTTGAACAGGTGGATAAGCTCACCACCCGGGGCCTGCTCAAGCACTATGTTTCAGGCAGCAGGGTTGTCCTTCGGGAATATATATCTGCTTTTATGCACTCCTCCGAAGAGGTTGAAAAATGTATTAGCAGCCTGAGTTCTCAGCCGGCAAACATAAAAGAGAGGCACGTCAGGAAATAACCTCTCAAAACTCGTTTATACAGCAGGATCGCGGGTAAAACCCAAATTTTTCAACATATATCTATATGATCCGGGCTCTACAATACCCTCACATATTTCCCTTTAATTGTTGAAAGACATGCCTGGAAAAGCTCTTATTTTACCGGGAATTTAATATACATCTCGTAATTTGCTTCTTTTTTTAAAAAACACTCACGCTGTATATTTTTATAGCAGAAGATTATATTTTATCCTGGGATTTATTGACTGCCGACCCTCTCATCCCGGGGATTTTCGGCACTGTGTTCTTGATTTTTGCAGGCAGGAAGCGTGTAGCAATGAATATAACTTTAATTGGAATGGCAGGAGCGGGGAAGAGTACTATAGGCAAGGCACTTGCAAAACGCCTGGATTATACTTTTATTGATGTTGACGGCATGATAACAAAGAAGACCGGAATGCCCCTTCAGGCTCTGATTGACAAACAGGGGGATTCGGCTTTGATCAGGTTTGAAGAAGAAGCCATTCTGGAACTTGAGCAGGTGGACAACTGCATCATCTCTCCGGGGGGAAGCGTGGTTTATTCCGAAAAAGCCATGGAACACCTGAAAAAAATCTCAAAGATAGTCTTTCTGGATGCTTCTTTCAGAAGCATAGTAAGAAGGATCCCCAATGCAAGAAAGCGAGGTATAGTCGGGCTCAGGGACAGAAGCCTTAAAGAACTTTTTGAAGAGAGGCTTGTCCTGTATAAGAAGTATGCTGACTTTTCAATAAGGCTTAAAGGAAGGGAAAATGTTCAGAGGGTTGCGGGGAAAATAATTAAACTCTGCTTTGATTCAGAACCCTGAGTTTAGGATCAACTTCGGGGCTTACAGGTTTAACCTGTATTGTCTTATTTACCAAAACCTTTTTTGTTTACCGTTTCCTTTATAAATCCTCACAAGATTTTTATTTACGGTGGGATCCAAGCTTCTATGTCATAATCATTTTCTCTAATTTGTGATGGGAATTTATAATTGTAATCAGATTTTTCAGTTTAAGATACAACAGGATCAGAGGGTTTTCATCAGAACCTGAGCAGTTTACTTTATTAGCTATCAGGTCTTCAATCTGAACAAAATTTCCTTGTTTACAGCTTTCATGCATTTTCCCTGCAGAAAAAAGCAGGATCAACACATAGGATCAACAGGAGATATTTCATGACATCGAGCCGTTTCATTATCACGGTTATCGGCAGCGACAGGGTAGGTATAGTTGCCAGAATCACCACGGTGATGGCAAATTACAATGTAAATATTGTCGATATCAGCCAGACTATCATGCAGGGCATCTTTACCATGATCATGCTTGCCGAAGCTCCGAAGGACAACTTTGACCTTTCGGCTTTCCAGCAGGCTATGGATGCCGAAGGGAAGAGCCTTGGAGTTGAGGTCAAGGTGCAGCATGAAGATGTTTTCCGTTTCATGCACAGGATCTGAGTTGTGAGGAGTTTTTTCCATGATTATAAACCCGAACGAAATCCTGGAAACAATTCAAATGGTCAGGATGGAACACCTGGATATCAGAACCGTCACCATGGGGATCAGTCTCAGGGACTGCAGCCATCCGGATCTTGAGGTTTTCAACGAAAACATCTATGAGAAAATAACTTCCAGAGCAAAGGAGCTTGTCCGGACAACGAATGAGATCCAGAGTCTTTACGGGATTCCTATTATCAACAGGCGAATTTCCGTAACTCCGATATCCATAGCTGCCGAAAGCTGCAGGTCTCAGGACTTCGTTTCCGTTGCAAAGACAATGGATGAAGCTGCAAGGGAAGCGGGTGTGGATTTTATAGGAGGGTTCAGCGCTCTTGTCCATAAAGGAGAAACCCAAGGAGACCTCAAACTGATAAACTCCATTCCCGAAGCCCTCGCATCTACCGAGAAAGTCTGTTCGTCCGTAAACGTTGCAACCACAAAAGCAGGCATTAATATGGACGCAGTCGGCATGATGGGCAAAGTGATCAAAGAGACTGCGGAGCTGACCGCTGACAGGGACGGGATAGGCTGTGCCAAACTGGTGGTTTTTGCAAATGCTCCCGAAGATAATCCCTTTATGGCGGGCGCTTTTCATGGTATAGGCGAGCCTGAGTGTGTTATCAATGTGGGGGTAAGCGGACCTGGAGTGGTCAATGCCGCTCTTTGCGAACTTGAAAACCCGAACCTTACGGAAATCTCCGAGACGATCAAAAAGACAGCCTTCAAAATCACCCGCATGGGGGAAATGGTTGGAAAGGAGGTTTCTCGAAGGCTTGGGGTGGAATTCGGAATTCTTGACCTCTCGCTTGCTCCGACTCCGGCAATCGGGGACAGTGTTGCTGCGATTCTTGAAGCTATGGGGCTTGAGCGCTGCGGGACCCACGGGACAACGGCAGCCCTTGCCCTCCTGAATGACGCCGTAAAAAAAGGTGGAGCAATGGCTTCTTCTTCCGTAGGAGGCTTAAGCGGAGCTTTTATTCCGGTCAGTGAGGATGCAGGCATGATCGAAGCAGTAAAAGCCGGAGCCCTTTCTCTGGAAAAACTCGAAGCCATGACCTGCGTCTGTTCCGTGGGGCTTGACATGATAGCAGTTCCGGGTGATACTTCAGCTACTACCCTTTCTGCAATCATTGCCGATGAAATGGCGGTTGGAGTAATCAACAAAAAGACAACAGCCGTCCGTATCATCCCGGCTCCGGGAAAAGCCGTAGGGGATTCCGTGGAGTTCGGCGGGCTTCTCGGAAATGCACCTATTATGCCGGTAAGCAGTTTCAGTTCCGAGACTTTCGTAAATCGGGGAGGAAGGATTCCGGCTCCCATCCAGTCGCTTACGAACTGAATTGTTATTATCAGAATCGAGAACCTCGGGAAGAGCAATCATTCAGCGCGCTGTCGGGAAGTCAGAATATGCTGCTTTTAAGTTCTCCACGGAGTGGCTGACGACTCAAACAGGATGAAAAACAAAGTCAATAGCCTTCTAGCCTTCAGATAGTGAAGAATGGATTCTCTGAAGTTTGTCCATTAATCCTTTAAAAGGCTGGCTATGGCTTTTTTTCTTATTTTTTTTAATTTTAGTTTTACAGGTATTCTGTTCTTTTTAAGGTTTTGTTTCTCAAACATCTCATGTAAAAAATTATATGTATACTGTTGTAAAATAATCATCAAATACAGAAAATTTTTTCATCATTATTTTATCGATATCAGGTTTCATATTTGAGTCAAAAGTATTTTCTCCTTCATTTTTACTTCGAGTTTTCCCACAGCGATCTCATCATTTCCCTGATTTCTTCTATTTTTTTGATGCTGGATTCATCGTTTATAATATCAAGTTCGTTAAAGGATTCAAGGGCGATCTTTGCTGCAATCGAGGCATCATTCAGGTATCTGTTCCCTGCACTGCTCATAATTGTCTGAAGGGCGGATGCAGCCTGGAAAACGGCATTTTCCATCTCCTCTTCCTCAGCGCTTTTTCCTATCTCCCCAATGGAAGCTGCTATGTTCCCGGTTGCGCTTTGAAGGTTTTCTTTCATTGCTGCTGCAGCCATCTCTTCCAGCATAAGTTCGGCTCCTATTGCAGCTTCCTCAAGGGTTTTCTGAGCAGCCAGTTTCCCGGTTTCTCCGAGGCAGGTGGCACATATGGCGGCATTTTCCGAAACATCAGGGATTTTCATTCTGGCAACCGCTTTTCCAATTTCCCCAAGCCCGATTGTAACGGCAAGGGTTTCTCTTCCCCTGTTAAGGAGAGCCGCCGTATTTCCGCTTTTCCCGAGCATTGAAGCTGCAAGTTTGGCTACCGTCTCAAGCTGCTGTCCGGCTGCGATTTTTCCGATGGTTCCTAAAGAAAGCAGGACCCTGACAGTTGTACTTTCCATGTTCTGCTTCATCGAGCACTGGAGCATCTTTTCCAGGGACAGGATAGCGTTGACTGCGGCATTTTCCATTCCCTGAAGGGCAGCAGCCTTTCCTATTTCTTTTATGGAAGATATTACCTTCTCGGCTTCCAGTTCTTTTCTTTCGCTAAGATACTCTTTACCGATCTCTGTCAGGGAAGCGAGAGCCTGGCTTACTCCTTCGTCAAAATTCTCATCGATAGAATCCAGTCCCTTTCTCACTGCTTGATCACTCTCTTTTGAAAGCATGGATTTGAAGCTCCTTTTTGATCCGGTATGCCCTTATTTTGTTCTCATGTTTTTCTTTTTGTGCTACTTCTAGGAGACCCTTTACTGCTTTAATTGTTATTTGCTTTGGTCTTTCTATTTGTTTTGTTTTCAATCAATAGCTCCGCCAGAATAATGGTAGATATAGTAAAGCGTCAGAAAAACGAGAATTGCAAGAAGAGCTTTAAAGTCTATTTTTTTTAATAAATTGGTTATTTCATCAATCCCCCTATTCTCTGTTTCTTCCCCGAATTTACTTTATATTTATGGTTTCCTGGTTCAAATATTTTCAGGTAACAAGATAAATTTTCAAGTATGTTGATCCCGTTTTTACAGCATTTTCTTTGGAACCGTATGTAAAACAACCGGGTAAAATATGTTTTTTATTAATCCAGAAATTCAGTCGTCTCTTCTCTATCTTCCATTCTTATCTGTTCGACGCTTTTGAGTAATAGAAAAAACGGTTTTCCATAATTCCATAGCCGAACCTCTTGATTTAAGTTTCCCGAGTCTTGATTCAACACTCGAATTGCAACTCGGGATCAAAAGAACTCGAAGATTTCCCGGGAGTTTTAAATTCCAGGCAGAAACAGTTACTTTTAATAACAAATTAAAATATTTCTTAAGTCAGGATACGGCACCCACCCACTCCGCTATCGTATCCGCCATTTCATAAAGATCCCAGGTTTGAATTGATGAAAATAAATGTTGTTCTTGCCCTTGCTCTTCTTTTTCCCTTTCAGGCTATAGCTCCACCGGAAAAGTGATAGATATAGTAAAGAGTACAGAATACAAGTACTGCAAGAATTGCCTTGAAATCCATTGTTTTACTCCTTTTTAGCGGTGTTCTCAGGCTATGGCACCGGATGAAAAGTGATAGATGTAGTAAAGACTACAGAATACAAGTACTGCAAGAATTGCTTTGAAGTCCATAATTGTTATCCTCCTTTTAAAACTATCAAGAAAAATCCTTTTTGTGGGTAAAATTAGTAGTGAGGCGCAGGTATATAAAAATGCCGTTTTGTATCGTTTTTGGGGTTCATTCCTGTTTTTTCAGTCCATTTATGTTTTTATTTTTGTCCGGCTGTCTATTCTGGCTTTTAAGGTTTTCAGAACTTTGAAATCATCGATCTGGGACCTGGTTTGAATTATTAATCAGGAGAAAATACTTTCTGCTTTTGCAAAAGTAACCTTATATATTGTCCGGTAAAATTATACCTTGAGGGTCTAAATCAGGAGATCTGTTTCAAGTATCTTTTCCACATCTTTTCCCTCCCGGAGCCCGGTAAATGGATAAATTTGTATCCGGGCTTACGCCGACCAGGGGGAGGATACAGGCTCCCTTTTACTTCAAAGTTTTACTTGTGGATGTAAGAAAGGCAGAAAGTGACACCTGTAAAAGTGATGAAAGCAGAAGTAGTGCCCTCAAAAGCGATACCCTGTAAAAGTGATGCCATCAGAAGGGGATTTATCTGGACAGAGGAAAAGAAAAGGCAGCCAGGCAGTTTAACTGCTCTCCGGCAGAAAAGAGTTCTTTCAGGTGCGAGCTCATAAGTTTTGGGGAAGTTTCCCGCCTTTCAAAGCTTCTTGCCCGGAAAATCAAAGCCTCAGGCTATAAGCCCGACCTGATCATTGCTATAGGGAGAGGAGGTTTTGTCCCCGGGAGGCTTATTTCGGACTTTTTGCTTTTCAATGAGCTTACAACAATGAAGGTCGAACACTATACCCGGGGAGCAGAAATAAAAGCAGAAGCCCGAATCAAATATCCCATCCCTATAGGCATAAGCGGGAAGAAAGTGCTTATCGTAGACGACATAACCGATACGGGAGATACCCTTTCCCTTTCTGTTGCTTACGCGCAGAGCCTGAACCCTGCTGAGGTCAGAACTGCAGTCCTCCAGCACAAGACCTGTTCTTCCTTCACCCCGGATTTTTACGCCCAAAAAATTGTCAGGTGGCGCTGGATAATTTATCCCTGGGCTCGTTATGAGGATCTGGGCGGGTTTGCGGAAAAGATTCTCGGGGACAGAACTCTTGAAATCACCCGGATAATAACCGAATTTAAAGTCAGGTATGAGATCATGGTCGGCGAAAAAGAGCTTCTTGAGATTCTGCAGGGCCTTGCTGAGATGAACGAGATTGAGAGGGTTGAAACGGAAAAGATGGTCGGATGGCGGGTTAAGGGAAAGTAAGTGAAAATAAGAAAAAATTAAAAAGTAGGGAAAATACGACGGCAGAGAAATGCCAAAATTTCTGATGCGTCCTCACATTACGGTTTCTGTGACAAGTTCCAGGTTCCCCTGCGGGAAAACTCTGGAAACCCTGACGTTCCAGTTCTTGTTTTCTCCGTTTTCAGCCTGGATCAGGTTAAAGCACTGTGTGGTTTTGCCTCTGGTCTTGGAAGAACAGAAGGTGCCTGCGTTTACGACAAGCATGTTGTTCAGGTTCCAGACATGAGGAATGTGGCAGTGCCCGCAAAGTACAAGGTTTACCTTGCAGCGGTTCAGGAGGTCAAGGACATCTCCTGCATCGACAAGAACGGTGTTTTCTCTCCCGGCAAGCGGGATCGGGACCAGGTGGTGGTGCAGGGCAAAGACCTTGAAATTCTCTCCGGAAAAGGCTTCTTTGATCCAGCCATAGTTTTCTCTTCCCAGATGCCCTTCATCAAGGTCAGGCTGTGAAGAATCGGCTCCTACGACAGTTACGTTTCCCATGTTTCGGGTGGGGAATCTGTTTTCGAAAAGGTCTTCGAAGTGCAGATAGCCTGCGTTTTTGGAGTCATGGTTTCCTGGAACAAGGACCCTGTCCTTGCATTCAATTCTGTCAATAAACTTCTTTACCCCGTCATATTCGGCTGAAAACCCGTTTTCTGTCAGGTCGCCGGTAATTACCACTATGTCAGGGTTCAGCCGGTTTATGTTCTCCAGCATGGATTCTGCAATTTCCGGGACAAAATACGCTTCTGAAAAATGAATATCCGAAAGGTGTACAATCTGTATAATTTTTTACTCCCTCTTTTCTCTGGAATTTTATAATTTTATTTGTATCCAGAACACTGAACTTCCGTTCCATTATATATACCTATCTGTAAAAAATATATATTTTTATGAATCTAATGATAAATCGTTAAAAAAGCTAGAGTTTTATCTTGATTTTTTTAGCTTTATATGTATGTATCTAACTTAAATTCGTGTAGAATGTTCCTCTGAAAATACATAGAATAAGATTCTCGTGTATATTCAGTCCTGCTTTTTGTGCAGTTACCTGGCGCGCGGGTAAGGACTTGAAAAAGAGATTTTTTCAAAAAAGATATTTCCGGACTTCGAACAAAGTCAGATTTAATTCTTTTTTTCAAGCTCTGAATTTTATATGACGAACCAAGAAGCTACTCAGTCTTTAGCTGAGTGGTAGTTCACTTTTACGGTCATTTCATGCGGGTATTGTATGTATGGTGCAGGGTATACAGCAGGTATATAAGAAAAGCAAGGGTAAGGAAATATTTCGTATAAAAGACTTTGGTCAGGATTTTTTTCTCCGTGCTGGTTGAAGCGTCTTCCGATATCTTTGAGTAGATATCTCCTTTTGTGTAGATTTTCCCGCCGTTTTCAAGTATTGCTGTCCTGAAAAGAGTGTTTTCACCTATATACGTATATTCATCCGGGCGGTTTACGGCAGCAGGCCTCCAGGATGCGTTCTCAGTTCCAGAAGCTCCGGACAGCAGTTCCTCGGTAAGGTTTGCCTCGACAGGGGTTTCGGAGATCTTGTGGAGCCCGAAGGTGTCAGCTGTGACGTACGATTCGTACATGTTATTCCCTATGGAGTTTATTTCCATTGGCTTTTTGTCAAAATAAAGTTCAGGAGTGCCTTCTTTTCCGGTGGTGATAAGTATTCTGCCCGGCTGGCCCATTTTAAGGTCCGGTACCTTTAGCTGGATCTCTTCGGACATTTCGGTATCAGCAACCGCCCAATTCAGTGTCCTTGTAATTATAAGGCTGTCATTTCCCGAATACAGGGATGCTGCCCAGGGAGCTCCGTTTCCTTTCCCATTATCGGTTGTTATTGCAGCAACACGCCCGAGCCCAAGTCTCCAGGTCGTAATTATCGGTTTGCCTAACCTTGTTATAACCAGGCGGTTCGCTTCAGGCTTCGGGGTGACCTCATTATACCCCAGAATATCATTGTTTATGTCGGAAATGTTTTGAGTAATGAAATGTTTAGGGTCGTAAACCACGATTGACCCGCTCGAATATTCATCATCCCGGGCTTCGGATTCGTCAGGGTTTTCGGAGAAGCTTACCTCGACCCTCTCACCGGGTTTTAGCCTCTCGTAGTTTTCGGACAGGCCTATTTTATTCATGAAAAGCTCGGCATAATACTGCCCTTTAGAGGTAACCTTGAGCTCGTCAATTTTCGGAGTGTATATATGGACAAAGTGGATGTCAATACCGCTACCTTCATGAAGGTTTTCCGCACACTGGACTGCCCGCTCAAACCTGAGGTCCCCTTCAGCCGTATTCCCAATCCCGCCGTCAGACACGATTATAATTTCAGCTTCGGCACTGCTGTTCTGTGCTTTCAGCAGGTTGTGTGCGGTTAATAGTCCCCGCTCAAGAGAAGTTGATCGTCCGGAAGGTTGAATTTCACGAATTTTGGCTTCAAGCCACAATCTGTTCGATTCTTTTGATATATCCACGAATCCGTCCGTGATGTCCATTCCCCTGCTCCCGAAGGTGATCACGTCGACTCTTGCATCTTTGAGGAGGTCGCTTTCAAGAAGGACGATCGTATTGGACAAAATATCATCTAAAACCTTCCCTCCAATTCCGTTCTCATTCATAGCGCTTGGCGAAACATCAAGCATCAGGACAATGTTCCTGCCCCCTCTCCAGTTCGAAGGCTCTGATGTGACAGGGAGGAGTTCTTCAAACCCGGTTTTCTGGTATGTTTTTTCTGCAGGGAAATCAAAAGAAGAGTCTCCTCCAACCACTACCAGGCCCCCTCCGTTAGTGACGTAATTCCTGAGGGTTCTGGTTTCTGCCTCTGATATAGTTGATGCAGCCTGGTTATCCATTATAACGGTGTCCGTGCCGTCAAGGGAGCCGAATGATTTTGCCACCCTCACATCATAGATCTCCCTCATCATGTCTGCAAGAGGAGAGTCTGGTTCATTTGAAATAAGCAGGACCTTTGGCTTGGGGGTTACGTATATACTTTTCATGTACTGGTTATTGTTCTCGAAATAATCCAGGTTTTTAACGCTGATACTTGCCGGGTGCAGGGTTGCCTTTACGGTGTGGGGGCCTAGCTTCTCAAAGGTGTGGTTGAACTCTATGCTTTCTATTCTCCCGGTCTGGGTGATTTCCCGCTCAAGCACCTTCCTGTGGTCGACGGTAATCCTTACCTGGTAACTTATTTGTTCCTCAGTTGCCTTTCGGATCTTAACTTTATAAAACGCCTCATTATCAATCACAGCCTCGTTATCCCCTTCAATCTCCACGCTGAGGTCCTCTTTTTCGGTCCTGGGGATGAGGGCTGCTACGGGAAAATTATTTTTGTAACAATAAGACAGGGCTTCTTCAACCGGAGTCCCCGAATTGCTCTGCCCGTCCGAGACCACAAGCACATAGGTTTCCGGGGAAGCCTGCTGGATGATGGCGTCACCAAGAGAGGTATGTATCCCTGAAACCGTTGTTACCGTTACCGGGACGCTGGTTCCGAGTTTTTCCGAAATTTCTCCGGCGACTCCTTTCTGCAGCAGGTCCATGCTTGCAGTCTCATCGGAGATTATGGTTATCCCGGTCTGGTTGGTTTTAGGAGTACCTATTTCTGTAGAGTAAGGGGCTGCAAGAGCCAGGATCAGGAGGAAAACCACAAGGGTATGGACGAACAGGTGTTTTTTATCGACCTTTTTCCAGAGTCCTAATAACACAAAAACGGCCAGAGGGACCAGGAGCAGCAATTCGCTGCCGTGGAAAAAATCAAAATTGAAAAGGAAATTGAAGGTCATATTATCCTCCTCCTGAACATAACTGCGTTTTCAATAATGAGGAGCAGCAGTAGAGCGTAAATGAGGTATTTTCGGGGTTTGTCGGGGGACTTTGTACGGAGTTCCAGCTTCTTTATTTCTCCGTTTTCACCTGTCAGGTTCAGTCTTTCTTCCGTAAAGGTATTCGATTCCATGGAATCGTAGAGGTTAGCAGCAACGGTCTTCTGGTTCAGGCTGTACAGCCCGCACTCGTCATAATAGACGAAACTGCTGCTGACGGTTTCGGTCGGAGTGTTTATCAGGACATCCTGGTCAAAGGCCTGGTACCGGCCCGTATTCACGTTTGTTTCACTGATGTCTCCGACTCCCCACATATATCTGAGCAGTTTTACCCAGAACACAGGGTAGGTCGGGGTAGTGGCAAAATTATTCCACGCCTCTTTTCCGGTAGTATCACTGAACCCGACATAGGTCACTGTCCCGTTTTTTATGCTCTGCATGCTGACCAGAGGTCCTGTTCCCTTTACCTCTGCAAGGACCGAAGCCCCTTCTTTCGGGGTAGTGACGAGGAACCTGCGCAGGTATACCTCACCGAACGTGACGTCTTCAAAAATATTTTTCCCGCTGCCCGCGGTCTCGATAGTGTGGCTACCTTCGTCTTCTACTGAAATTATGTCTACAGGCAGGACGGAATAAAGCCCGTGCATAGGTAAGGAATCGTACAGACACTCGTTTCCTATGACTATCAGGTCTTTTCCGCTTTTTGCATAAGCCACGATTTCCAGGACATCGAGGGTCGGGAGAGATTTCTCCTTGGAGTTTACGATAATGGTGTCATATTCCGTAACATTATCCGGCAGGGTCTGCCGGACCTCAAGTTGAATGTCGGGCAGGAGGGATATCACTGTTATCAGGGGCGACTTCCCGGCAGTTTCTTCAGGGTCTGTAAGGACCAGGACTTTTTTGGGTTTGACTTCGGGAATTGAAATGTAAGCAATGTTGTCGCAGGGTATTGCATCCTCATTGAGGATTCTCACAGTTGATGTGCCCTGGGGAATATTTGAAAACTTTATCTGCTGCGCTCCGAACCCTGCAAGCTGTACCGAACTGCTCACCTCTGTGCCGGAGGAGTCAGTCCCACCCTCCAGTTGAACCTCAAGGTCTGCACTTTTATTGTTGAAATTTTTGACAGTACAGGTATATTCATACGTCCCGTCGTTCCTGTCTTTCAAATAACCGTCCACAATTGCGTAATTGGCAGTTTTATCTCCAACCTGCCTGAACTCAAGCTCCATGTTTCTCGTGTTTGCAATCCGGATGTAGGTTTCAGGCGCCCTTCCTGCCCAGTTTTCAAAATCGGATATAACCACAATTTTTCCGTTTTCGTTCTCTTTCTCGTTTACAACGGTCAAAATTGCTTTGGGAATGTCAGCCGGAGTGTTTCTCATCTCCAGGCTGTCAATAACTTCTTTTGCATCATCCGCATCCAGCCCTTTTGCAAGCACCACCGGAATACTTTCGGCTGAGATAATCGTATTTTCTTCGGCCAGGCTGTCTATTGCAATAGCCTTTGCGGCGTCAACCCTGTCCCGGGCGGTCATGCTCGCAGACGAGTCCATAATAATAATTACCTTTTCCGAATCTGCTTTTACCTCTTCAAGGAGGGGGCCTGCAATTGCTGTCGAGAGAAGAATAAGGGTCAGTAGCTGTATGAAAAAAAGAGGGTCCGTTATTTTCTTACTGACGGTGCGCCGCGAATCAAGCACGTTCTGGCTTATCCTCCGGACAAACATCAGGGAAGGCAGAATAACATTTTTTGGTCGGGGCTTGAGCAGGTATATTATCGTAAGGGGAATTATACCTGCAAGTGCAGCCAGGCCCTGAGAAAATTCAAAGTCCATGGGCAGGATCACCCTTCACCTATAATTCTTAGAACAGTATCAAACGGCTGGTTTTCTATGCTGACGCGGAAGTAAGGGATTTTAAAATCGTAGGCAATTTTTTCCAGTTCAGCTACATGCTTTGCGTATTCGGCAGCATATTCTTTTTTGAAGTTGGGACCCACCGTAAAACTGATTTCTTTGTTTGTCTCGCTGTCAATGAATTTTACCGCCCCGTCTACGGTTTCAGGCAGGTTCATTTCGGTCTCATCATAAACGTGTACAAGCACAAGTTCATGTCTGGACAGCCTGTTAACGGCATTCCGGACCGACTCGATGCTGTCCAGAAAGTCTGAAATTATAAGCACCATTGACCTTGTTTTTATTCTAGGGTATATGGAGTCGGCGCAATCTGCAAGCTTTGTGTCCCCACTGACTGAAATCCGGGTCAGGGAGTCTATTGTCCGCAGGAAATCGTCCCTTCCTTTGTGGGCTTTTGTGTACTCCACGTAGTCTGCAAACGTTGCAACCGTATACACATCGTTATGTTTCATTACGATGTAAGAAACGCCTGCAGCTATTGTTGACGCATACTCAAACTTGTTCGGCGTATTTTCAGGAAAGAGCATGCTGCCGCTGGCGTCAAGCAGGATGACCATGTTGAGGTTTTTCTCTTCTTCAAACCTGCGGATATAGAGTTTTTCCGTGCGGGCATAGAGGTTCCAGTCAATTTTTTTTAATGAATCGCCAGGATTGTATTTTCTGTGGTCAGTAAGGTCAAGCCCCGTCCCTTTTCTGGTTGACTGGTGACTGCCCGTATGAATTGCAGAAACTCTCCTGCTTAGGGGGATCGCATACCTGTCGAGCTGGGTCAGGAAAGAAGTATCGATTGTGTGTTTTGCACCAGTCATTATGATCACTGCATTCAGTCTTTTTCCGCAGCCCGGATCAGATAATTGTTTTTCTGCCTTCCAGGATTTTTTCTATGATTTTATCGCTCGTGATGTTGTTCCTTGCAGCATCAAAAGATAGAACTATCCTGTGGCGAAGGACCGGATGGGCCATGGAGTCGATGTCCTCTTTCTCAACATACCCCCTGCCATCGAGAAACGAATTTGCCTTTGCACAGAGGATCAGGGCAATTGAAGCCCGCGGGGACGCCCCTGCTTCGATCATTTCAGGCATATTCCGGGTCTGGTTCACGATATCGATTGCATACTTCTTGAGCTTGTTTGAGATAGGGATTCTCCGGGTTATCTGCTGCAGTTCGAGAAACGTATTTTTTTCTATGCATCTTTGCACTGAAGGTCTGAAAGCCTCAGCGTAACGGTTTACAATCTCAAACTCTTCTTCGGAGTCCGGGTAACCCAGGCGGATCTTCATCAAAAACCTGTCAAGCTGGGCTTCGGGAAGGGTATAGGTACCTTCCATTTCGATCGGGTTCTGGGTCGCAAGGATAAAGAAAGGCCTGTCCAGAGGGTATGTCGTACTTGCAACGGTCACCTGTTTTTCCTGCATGGCTTCGAGCAGGGCGGACTGGGTCTTCGGGGAAGCGCGGTTGATTTCATCTGCAAGCACAATATTTGCAAAAACGGGGCCCTGCTTGAACCTGAAACGTTTTGAGCCTCTTTCGTCTTCTTCGATAATGTCGGTCCCGGTGATATCCGCAGGCATAAGGTCAGGCGTACACTGTATCCTGCTGAACTTCATGCTCATTATCTGGGAAATGGTGGAAATCGTAAGGGTCTTTCCAAGCCCGGGGTTGCTTTCAACGAGGACATGCCCTTCACACAGCATGGCTATTATGATCTGGCGGACCATTTCTTTCTGGCCGACGATAGCATTGCCGATTTCTCTGAAGATAACCTCAAAAATCCTGGGGGCTTTTTCATAGGTAGGTTTTAAATTAAGTTCAGAATCTTCAAGCTGGATTTCCTGTAGCTCTCTCATAATGAAACTCCGTTGTTTTTTACATAAATCTGGCATTTGATGCAAATTCGGGGGACAGGTTCAGGAAGAAAGTGCTTCAAAATATTGTTTGATCAAAGATTCGTATTCTTCCGGCAGGTTTTCCGAGTAGGTCTGGCTCTGCCTGAATTCGTCTTCTAGGCCGCTTTTACTCTCGTTGAAATTCTTTTCAGTATCCGCATCGACCTGGCTTGTGAACCCGAGGCCCAGGCTCGGGTTGATTTTCATTTCAACCTTATCCCCATTTTTTATGATGACAGCCTCTACCCTGTACCTGGAATCCGGGACAACTTCCTCTTTTTCTTCGTAAGCTGCTCTGGCATTCAGGTCAGACATGTTGTCAAGGAGCTCATCGATTAGCTGGCTGGGGTATACATCAAAGCTGAAGCCCTCATGTATGCAGAAGGTGACAGCTCCAGCTGCCAGCAGAAATATTACAAAAGACCTGAAAATCTGTTTTTTCGGGACTATTTTTCTTATTTTAATCCCGCTAAGCTGGATGTTTACTTCCTCAAGCAGTTTCTTTGTAACGATGTTGATATTCTGGCTGTTATCATATGCCGTTGCCAGCCTTGTCTTCAGTTCCGGAAAGCCGGTTTCAAGGAGAGTTATCAGGTTAAACTTATTACTTCTATCAAGTAACCTGTGAATTAAACCGAAAAGAAGAGTCAGCACAAGTGCCCCTGCCGCCATTAACCCCAGGTTAAACCAGTAAGTGTCCAGGTATGTCTGGAACTTACTCAGTTTCTCCACTTCGGGAACATAATAAGCCAACTCGTACAGGTTGAACAGGATCATCAATAAAAACAAAAAAGAAAATTTTCCGGCTGTTTGAAAAAAACCGAGGGTACGATATGACCATATCAGATATTTTTTATATTTTTCCAGAAGAGGCACTACAAGCATATAATCTCAAACCACAGTTGTAATTTATAGTAATTATATTGTAAATATTACTAATAAAACTTTTCTAATATTTTTACTACGAATTGTACAAGTCTTACCTTAAGACCACTACCAGACTAATACAAATGTAACTATTTCGGATAATGCTCCAGCAAATCCCCTTTTAATTCCTAGTATATCCTGTATAACCAAAAAACTATATAATTCTATGAGAAGCATATTTTTTATGCCATTTTTGTATTACATATTCAGGAAAGAATCTCTGATTAAGAAAATATAATCATCTAAATATTTGGACGTTGGATTTCAAATTATCCATACAAAATGAAGAATCCAGAAGCAGTAGAAGTATATTTTGCTTTATCCCGGAGTGAAACAAAATCATCTCTAGCCTATACTATGTTTAAACTAGGGATAGAAGGGGGGATAAAGACTCACAAACCAGGATCGTTGAAATTCAGGTTAAAGGAGCAAAGTTAAAGGATACATATCTTGATTTTAAAAAGTGGGTGAATCCTTCCTATAACTTTCCTCTAATTAATTTCATTATTGGTATCCCTTCCTAACTGGAGGTAAAGGTAAGGATATACGAGTTAATAGGTGCAGATCTGCAGGAGTATATCCTGCTTCTCCTCAGGAAGTAAACTTAATGTATGAGTGGACAGGGGTTGTGCTTGCTGACTTCTTAAAAGCCAACGCTGACGATATAATCTCAACTCCACATTTTAACCTGAATCAATCAAATTATACCGGTGAAGTTATGGTCTGGTCCGGTAAGGAAGACCAGGATTTTAGTCAGCAGATGGCGAAATGGATTAGCAATTCAGATCCAAATTCCCGGCAAGCAATTTTCGTTGAGTTCTTAACCTCTTTACAGTATAGAAAATACCGCTCTGTATAAGCAAAAATTTGCTTCAATATATAATCAAGTTTATGAAGTAGGTTCTTTTTGAGAAAGTTATTGGAAAAATACAATCCTGTAAACCAGTCAAGGAGAATAGACTTTAGGTTTAGTAAACCTTAATATTAATAATATGCAATTTAATAAACAATAATTATACAAAAACTGGGGTTAGCTATATGGGAGAACATGAAGAATTAATTGAAAAAATGAGTGAGAAGCTGGGTTTTACCCCGCAGATTCTGGAAACCCTGGGGGAATTGGACCCTGAGTTCCTGCACAAATACAAGAGATGTGACCACAAACTGCTTTCAGACGGAGCCCTGCCTGCAAAAGTCAAGATTCTGATAGCGCTTGCTGTCGTTGCATCCAAGCAGTGTGAAAGGTGTACTGTTGTACAGATGCAGAGTGCCCTCAAGAACGGCGCTACCAAAGAGGAAATAATGGAAGTTATGGATGTCATATTCATAACCTCGGGCGCGCCTGCCGTAGCAGCCTGCAGAGATGCCCTCAAATTACTCAAATAAATTGAAATTAAGGTAAATTCAGGTTACGAACCTCTTTTCTGGTACTTTCCAATACCAGAAACTTTTTTTGCATTATGTCCCTGTATTTTTCAGGTTTCACCCTGCAGATTTTCGAAACTGCTTTAAGATATTAAAGCCCAAATTTCGGCATGCCGAATGAAAGGTTCCTGCAGGATATAGGTCTAAACGCCTATGAAGCAGCTGCTTATCTATCCCTTTTGAAACTGGGCGTTTCCGAAGCAAGCACAATCTACAGGGATTCGGAGGTTCCCTATGGAAAAATCTACTCCGTCCTTGAATCCCTTACCGGAAAAGGGGTTGTGGAGGTTCAGGCTTCAAGGCCCAAAAAATATCGGGCAGTAGACCCTGAGATCTCTTTGGACGCTATTTTTGAACGGAGAAAAGCCGAAGTCGAAAGGGAAATAGCGGTTTTGAAAGGTTCTGTTGAAGAAGCGAAACAGATCCTGAAAACTATCCCCAATCAAAAAAGAAAGGATGAAATCTTCTGGACGACCGCTATCACCGAATCCGAAATCAAAAAATTTACCGTATCCGTTTATAGCGAAGTAAAAAAATCGGTCTGCATCATTCCTCCGGTCTTCGGAATCTCCATTGTTTTCCACGCGCTTCCGGAAATAACAAAGGCTATTGACAGGGGAGTCCATATTCGGTTGCTGGCTTCCCCGCGTTTCAAAGCTCTTACCTCCATACTCTCCAATCAGGAAGAAGAAGTTCTTGAAAAACTGAAAAAAAGCCTTGACATAAGGCTGGCCCAGAATTTCCATTCCTGTTTCGGAATCGTTGACGACACCACAGTTGTCCTTTTCCAGCCCCATCCCACAGACCGGGATCGTGTCCTCTCAGTCGTAAAAATCCGGGACACCGGGTTTGCAAAAAACCTCAAAGAAGAATTTGAACTCCTCTGGAACACAGGAGAAAAGCTTGACCTTCAGGAAGAACTGGAGAGAACAGAAAACCCGGGAAATTTTTATCCCGGGAAAAGTCCTTTTGAAATAAATTAACTTAGATTGCTCAAATTAGCCCTCTGGAGCGAAAAGAATTGTTAAAAACTTGAATTAGTCCGACAGAAAAGTCCATACGTAGATGGAGCTAAAATTAAGAAACGAAATAAACAATTCCGATAAAGAACAAGATAAAGAAATAAAACAAAGATAACGCCTGAAAAGTAGAGGGATAAAAATGAGGATATATTTTAACGGGAAAACCCCGAAAATCTCAGAAACAGCTTTTGTTGCGAATTCGGCGGACATAATCGGAGATGTTGAGATAGGGAGCTTTTCAAGCATATGGTTCAATGCCGTGATAAGAGGAGACCAGAACAAAATACAGATTGGAAGCCGGACAAACATCCAGGACGGGGTGGTTATTCATGCAGACCCTGAAAACGGGGTCCAGGTTGGAAATAATGTTTCAGTCGGGCACGGGGCCGTGCTTCATGGGTGCAGGATCGAAGATAATGTGCTTGTCGGTATGAACGCAACCGTGCTGAATGGATCGGAGATCGGGAAAAATTCCATCATCGGAGCAAATGCGCTTGTGCCCCAGGGAAAGAAATTTCCACCTTACAGCCTTATTATCGGAGTCCCGGGAACGGAAAAAAGAAAGACAAACGAGGCAGAAGTTGAGGCTATAAAGGAAAATGCTGACGAGTATGTGGAGGTGGCAAAAGAGTATAGAGAAGAGATGAAGAAATTTGCTTTTTCAGCATCAAATTAAGGGGCAAAGGAAAGAGCAGAAGTAGGGGGAAACTAAGAAATATCAAAGTTAGACTTAAAAAAAGAAAGCAGAGAATTTTACAACCCATCCGCAAAAGAAGTTTCAGTCATAGATGTTCCCGAACTGAATTTTTAATGATAGACGGGAAAGGAGACACAGATACATCAAAGGAATACCAGAACGCAATAGAAGCATTGTTTTTCTGTGTCCTTCAAAGCCAAATTCATTTCCAAAAAAGAGAGCTTGCAGGATTATGCCGTAATGCCGCTTGAAGGGCCCTGGTGGGTTGAAAATACGGAGGGCTTTGATATTCAGGGTAAAATCAACTGGAAATGGACAGCAATGATAAGGAAGCCCTACTTTATCACGAACGACATTAACGACATTATAGAAAAAGCCCTCAAAGAAGTGGAAAAGAAGAAAAACCCTCCTGTCCTTTCCAGGCTAAGATTTGAAAGCCTGCATGAAGGCTTATCAGCCCAGATAATGCATATCGGCTCTTATCCTGAGGAAGAGCCTACTATTGAAAAGCTGCATAATTTCATAAAAGAGAAAGGGTATGAATTTGGCGGAAGCATATCCGGGGAGAGACACCACGAAATATATCTGAGCGATGTGCGCAGGACAAAACCGGAAAAACTTAAAACCATTATAAGACAACCCATAAAACAGAAGAAAAGAGAATGAACAGGAGAAAAAACCTTTTGATTGCAGCCTTATTGTCCCTCATAACCCTGGTTAGTCCGGGTCTATGCAGGAGACATTTATATAAGACTTGCATTATTTTCCGACACCCGGGTTCAGCCTCTGTTTGATAACTATCATTATCAGGTTATTCACATTTTTCGCTACATATATTTACAGTCTCAGATGCATGGATGGTCCATCTTTATCCGATTGACGTTTTGAAACCCCTAAATGTCAATATTTTTATTAGTTGTACCTTTCCCCTCATACACATATACTATAATTAGAAAGATATTTAATAATTGAACGCTATAATCAATTGCCAGCTTCAATAATGAACCGCCAGTTAAAATCTATATATACTCCCTATTGGATTTTATCCCTGAAGCTGGCTTGTTTCATAGATGTTTTTATTACTTTCACCAAGTTTGAGTTTTTTTAATATATTGCAAACTTACTATTTTTTCATTAAGTTAAGATTGAAATGTATAATATCAAAATGTCCGGTTTGTGGAAGTAATAATTATCACAATGTCCAGGTTCGAATTGAAGAAACAAAAAAGAATCTATCACTTAAGGACGTGAACGAAATATATATTAAAATTTGATTCTTATTATGTATATTTGATTCTTATTATGTATATTTGATTCTTATTATGTATATTTGATTCTTATTATGTATATTTGATTCTTATTATGTATATTTGATTCTTATTATGTATATTTGATTCTTATTATGTATACTTCTCTATATCTCAATTCAAGTGAGCCTGCATCGCTTGAGGGCAAATTTCAACGCTTTACTCCCAATTAAAAAAGTAAAAACGCCTGAAAGATAAGCGTTTTTATCTGCATCTTTCAGCGCTTAACGAATTCTATGTATAATAATCTTATTCCGTGGTCACGCCGTCGAATTCCGCTTCATTGGCTTCGGCTTCTTCTTTCGTGGCGCGTACGATTCCGTCCTTGTGGTGTGCCGGGGAATAGATTGTGTAGAGTTTCAGTTCTTCGGTTTCCGAAGTGTTGATGACGTTGTGCTGGGAGCCTGCGGGCACGACAATTGCAAACCCGTCACTTACAGCATATTCGTTGCCGTCAATTATACACTTGCCCTGGCCTGCCTCGAAACGGAAAAACTGGTCGTTTTCCTCATGCACTTCCATTCCGATATCTTCCATGGGCCTGAGGCTCATAAGTACCAGCTGGCTGTGCTTTGAGGTGTACAGTACCTTACGGAAATTGTTGTTTTCCAGAGTCGCTTCTTCGATATTAATTGAAAATCCTTTCATATTTTTTCATATCTGCTTAATTGTATATAGAATTATTTGTGAGAAAAATTAACGATCTTATATCATTAATTTTCCTGGCACCTTCTACTGAAGAACTGTATTGCCGCTCCGTAAATGCTCTTTTCTAAGATATTTTTCCGGTTTTCACGGGGCAGGGATCACCACAGCTATGTCCATGTAGTTCTGAATCGCCACCGGCACTCCGTATACTTCCTTTATGATTTCCGGGGTGATATCCCTTATACCTCCCGCTGCAAAAATTGTGCCGTCCTTGAGGAAGAGAAACTTGTCAGCATACCTGAATGCAAGATTAAGGTCATGCATGGTCATAATGGCAGACATATCGTCCTTCCTGACCACTTCTCTTATGGTATCCAGTATTTCCAGCTGGTTCTTAAGATCAAGGCTGCTTGTAGGTTCGTCCAGTAATAGCAGTTTCGGGTTCTGTGCAATGGCCCTTGCTATTCCTATTTTTTGCAATTCCCCTCCGCTAAGTTCGTCAATGTACCTCAATGCAAGTTCTTCAAGATGCAGTCTCTTGATGGTGGCTTCTACCAGTAACAGATCTTCAGTAGTAATTTCCCACTTTATGTGTGGAATTCTGCCAAGCAAAATAGCATCAAAAGATGTCAGCCTTGAGCATTCACAGTGCTGCGGAACATATCCCAGGCGGCGTGCAATTTCTATCTGCTCAAGTTTAAGCACATCTTCATTTTCTATCAGTATTGTGCCGCTCTTTGGTTTCAGGATGGCATTCATGCATTTTAGCAGGGTGGTTTTTCCCACCCCGTTAGGGCCCAGTATAGCCAGTATTTCATTCATCTTCAGGTGAAATTTTATGTCTCTGAGTACTTCTTTACTCCGGTACTGAAATTCCACCCCATCTACTTCCAGGATCATATTCTTCTTTCCTTAAGTATTAAGTATATAAACGTCGGGGCTCCCAAAAAAGATGTAAGTACGGCTACCGGGAGCTGATATGGCTGTATTATTACCCTGGCTGCGGTATCCGCACATAGAAGTAGCAGGGAGCCCATTACTATACTCCCTGTTATCAGAAATCGGTGATCGTCACCTATGATTCGGCGTGTCATGTGAGGGCATATAAGGCCTATGAAGCCGATAACTCCTAAAAATGCAACGATGGTAGCTGTAACAAGGGATGAGCATATCATTCCCCTCCCCCTCACCCGGTCAACATTCACACCAAGGCCTTTTGCAGTTTCGTCCCCGGCATCTATGGCATTGTATTTCCATCTGTTCAATGTGAAATATATTATAGATACCACTACTACCACAGTAATCAGTGCCAGTTCACTCCAGCTTGCCCTTGAAACGTCTCCAAAGGTCCAGAATACTATGGAAGCAAGTTGCGTATCATCGGCAAAGTACTGCAAAAACATAGTCCCGGCTGTAAAGAGAGAGCTCATGGCCACTCCTACAAGGATCATTACTTCAGGTGTGACTCCTCTGAACCTGGAAAATGCCAGGATAACGGCCGTAACAAAAAGAGAGAACCCAAATGCAACGGCAGTAGTTACATATGGGTTACTGATTGTCACAGCGTCACCAACAAGGGTGTGTGTAGCTCCTGTTCCGAGCACCATCACCGAAAAAGCCGCCCCAAAGGCTGCAGCATTGGATATGCCCAGGGTAAAAGGTGACCCCAGTGGGTTTCGAAGTATCGATTGCATTATGACCCCTGCTACGGAGAGCCCGGCACCGGCAACTATAGCTGTAAGTACCTGGGGCAGGCGGATATTCCATACTATGCTGTCCCATCGATCCGAAACACTGTGTCCTGTCAGTGTTTTCACTACCTCGAGTGGAGGTATGTTGGCAGCTCCGATCGAGATGGACATCACAAGCATTATGCATAAAAGAACAACTCCTGAAAAGATGTATGTGTTTTTCCTGCCTGTATGCTCTTTGTAACGGCATGCAATTTCGCCTTCTAATCGTTTCATCCTTTCACCGTTTTCTCAAAATTTCAGATGTCCAGTTTTGCGAATGCCGGGGTTCCGTAGACATTAATCATAGTGTTGTAGATTTCCCTGCCGAGTTCTTCATCTCCTTTGCATACAAGAAATGTGTATATCTCTATGGTCTTGTTTTCAAGGTCTACGTCCTCAAATTTATCCGGATAAAGGGTCTTTCCCGCAAAATAAGAATCTGCAAGTACTGAACCGAAATTTGTTGCGTACTGGTTGAAAGGCAATACCCCATATACGTTTCCTGACTGGACTGCCTGGAGCTGTCTATATGATTCGTCGTTCTGTAAGAGTCTGAGTCCGCTTCTGTCTTCTCCGCATTCGATAGTGTTCAGGTCAAGGAATATGATCTCGGGGTCCCATTCAATGATTTTTTCCTTTGAAACATCTGCAACATTGATATCCATGTCACCATAAGCAACATTTATTGCATTGGTGAAAAGAAATGGGGGATATGTCGGTTCTGTTGACTGGAATCCCTGTGGCCCTCCCGCACGTCCTATGCCTCCGACGTAACATGTGGGCTTGTCTTCTTCCGGTATGTCGGCAATGCGCTCTTTAAGGTCTGCTATGTTTTCGTCAAAGAAAGAAATTACTTCTTCGGCGCGCTCTTCTTTGCCTACGACTTCTCCGATTATCCTGAGACTTTCATACAGGTCTTCTTTGTTATCTGCCAAATCCCCTGTATTCACAATAACTACCGGGATACCTGTTTTCTCTTGAAGTTCAACAGGGTCAAAGCCTGTTGCGGAGTATGTCTTTATTATGACTTCGGGCAGCGGATCGAGAGAAAGTATCTTTTCAGGATCATCCATCCCTCTTGTTTCTCCAAAGACCGGATAGTCTGTGCTAAACTGAGGATTTGCAAGGGAATACGGCTTGGCATTAGATGCCGAATTGGTTGTTTCGCTTCTTTCGACTCCTATAATCTTGTCCTGTGCTTCAAGGTATGTAAGATATCTCAGGGAGCCTACGCCGGAACAAATTACATAATCCACAGATTCCGGAATCTCGACAGTTCGGCCGAGGGCATCGGTAAGAGTTCTGGTTGATGTTTCTTCCGACGTCTGAATGGTCTGGGAAGTTGACGAATTGTCCGTGCAGCCTGCAGACAGCGTGCTAACAATTAACAGAATAAATAATAGTAAGACACTCTTCCCGGAATTTTTTTGCATTTTTAATCTTCTTATATTAACGCCTCCATGTTTTTTACAAATTAAAATATATTTTTTCTGTAATGGTTGTGTGTTGATAGGATCAGGGGAATTTCTTTGCAGGTCTGAGATTTCCCCCGTCCTATCAGGGTACCGATTTGCAGAATTCATAGTTGTTTTTAACAAAGGAGCAATTCTTTCGTTTCAGAAAACGGATTAGTTTCTCCTTTTTATGAAAACCCGACAAAAAGCGATCCCATAAACCCCGGCAAGTATTTCGAAACCGGGAAGTTTTGCAGATGACTCTTTCCCTGTTTCTTCTTCAGATGGATTATTCTTATTTTCAGAGTCCTCTACTTCGGAAGCATCCGGGCTGTAATCAGAGGAAACTTCAGACCCTTTTGAATCCGGGGTTATGTTGAGACTTTCTGTATAATTCTCTGCGGATTCAGAGGCATCTTCGGCTTCGATAACCACATCCGTTGCAGGATAAAGAACGTAGCCCTTCGAAGAAGTACTGCCCTTTCCCTCATCTGAGGTCTGGAAATACCAGGAATCCGTAAAGTAATTCTTTACATCCTTATCGAGATTCAGGGTAATCGAATCGGTATTTTTGAGAACAAGCTCGTCTTCCAAAGCCTCTTTGACCTCAAAGCCCTGGTATTCATCCCCTTCTTTAATAATAAGGATATTATCTTTGTCAATAAGCCAGGTATATTTGAAGACAGCAAAAGAATCGGTAGCACTCACAAAAACAGAGTCAACATAGGTGATGAAATAGAGCTGGTCGTTTCCGTCCCCAAAGTCTGCCTTTGCAGTAAAGAACTGATTTTCAACAGTCCCGTCTGCATTAACAATTCCGGACTCCAGTTCCTCTCCGTCTTTAGACAAGGAGAACCAGACCTTGTTACCATCGACATCAACCTGGTTGACGGTCAGAGAATAGTTTTTCCCGAGGTCCCAGGTATCCCCGGCTTTTAGAACTTTTTTACCACTTCCGGGCTGGTCGATTACGAGGTTAGCAAGCTGTGTAGCATCGTTTTCCACCGCAACATAAGGTTTGCCAAACCAGGGAAGCTTGTAGTAAACCATACCTCCAAGTTCTGAAGGTGTTGTATTTGCACCAAGTCCGAGCTCGGAAACAACCTTGTACTTGTTGGGGAACTGTCTTGTAGAATACACAAGCTCATCTTCACCAATAACATGGTTTCCGGGGTTGTTTTTCCCGAGTTCGTACTGTCCATCGGTTTCGATGTACTGGAGACGTTCTCCAAACCAGTTCTCAGAGGCGACAAGATCCTTGTGTTTGTTTGCAGAATAATAAAGGCCTCCAAAAGTGGTTGAATCCCAGCAAAACTCATCCGAAGAGGTCTCGTTCGTATCAAGGGGTAGACCGGAGATGCATGGATCCGGAGCGGCAGAGCCTGAGGATGTAAGTATCATACAAACTGTAAACAAAATGAACAGTAAATGAGACAGGCTTCGATTATTGGGTTTCATACTGCAATATCACTCTTCCTCATTGCTTTTTGTAATTCTAAACGGGGACCCGCAATATCTCAATAAATTTATAATGTTATATATATAATATTTTAGCCTCTTTTGCAATATAGAAGAACATACATAAAACGCAGTTTTGAGCTAACAATTATTACCTTTTAAGATAAGGATGTCAAAAGATAGTGTTTTTATACCTCTGTACCTGATAAGCCCGGATTAAAAACTGGTTACAGTTGAATAGAAACAAATACAAAAGTTATTCCTGATTCAAATCCATCATAAGAAGAAAGAAACATAAGATAGTTGAAATATAGATGGCTGTGAAGAAGCTAAGGTGGAAGTCTCAATATGGCCGGGAAGATCACCTACCTTGATGGGCTGCGCGGTGTAGCTGCGGTTAATGTCATGATTATGCATTTCTTTGTCGCATTAGCCCCGGCGATGGTCTACGGCAGTGAAATGCCTTCACATTTCGGACAGCTTGAACTGCTTTTTTCGAACACGCCCTTCGGACTAATCGGTGCCGGCAATTTTTCGGTGTGCATCTTCTTTACCCTGAGCGGCTACGTATTAACCCAAAAGTATTTTAAAACGAAGGACAACGGAGTAATTATAAGCAGCGCAGTGCGCCGATATCTGAGATTATTTGTTCCGGTATTCGCAGCAGTCATGTTCTCGTACTTGCTGGCCTCTGCCGGGCTATACCGTTCTTATCTCGAAACTATGGCGGTTTCCGCAGGCAGCAACTACCGCGGCTACTGGGACTTTACTCCAGGCATAGTCGATGCGGTTAAAGAGGCGGTATGGGACTCGTTTTTCGTAGGCGGCAAGACTCCCTACAACCCGGTTTTATGGACGATGAATATAGAATTTTTCGGGTCAATGCTCGTTTTTGCAATGGCCTTGCTGTTCGGGTCGCTGCGGAACCGCTGGACGTTCTACCTTGCCTCAACCGTACTTTTCTTAAACTCTTATTACCTGGCTTTCATAATAGGAATGGCGTTTGCTGACACGTCCAGCAGCAAAATGCCGGTATTCAAAACCGATAATAACATTCTACTCTCTATCATCCTGGTTTCGGGGTTGTTTCTCGGGTCCTATCCTCTCAGCCCCGTAACAACCGGTTCCTTATACGCGTTTCTCAACACCGGCTTCTTCAAGACCCCGGAGGCGGCCTATCATATAATAGGTGCAGGCATGATAATGTATGTCTTATTAAACAGCCGGGGGCTGCAAGCCGTTTTTTCTTCCCCTTTGCCTTTGTTCCTCGGAAAAATATCCTATTCCCTGTATCTTGTGCATTTCCTGGTGATAAGTAGCTTCACCTGTGCCCTGTTCCTTGCCATGTACCCGGTGTTATCATACGGGGCGGCTTTTTTAATATCGTGCTTCCTGTCTGTATTTTTAATAGTCCCGTTGAGCTATCTCTTTTATAAATATGTAGACATGGCAGGTATGGAATTATCAAGGGCTTTTTACAACCGGCTGGTCAATTCTCACGCATCCGCCGGGGCCGGGCACATGAAGCAGGGACATCTGTCGAGCGTTATTTTCACAATATATAATAAAATATTCAAGTAATTCTAATTTTACAGTAATTCTAATTTTGTTATGCGACCAGAATTAAGGGAACTGGAGTAATGAGAGTGATCTTTTTCTAATTTGCTCAATGCTGGTTTCCTGAAGGTATATCAAAAATTCGCTTTCTTGCTCTTCTAAAAAGAATTGAAGCGAAAGTAAATATAAATAATAAAAAATAAATCCATTACTCAAACATAAAGTCTGCTAAAATAAGGATCTGGGCTTTTTGCTGTTCTTAAACAGTTTTTTTATATTTTTGCAGGGGGTAAAATTTGGATCAACAGAAAATTAACAAGACAATCAGAAGATTCAGTGACCTGATCGAGAGGAATAAGGATGGTCGGGCTTATTCGGATTATAAAGAAGGAATAAATGAGGGTCTGGAAATAGCTAAAGATGCTTTTGAGGAAAATGCGGAGAAATTTACTCCCTCCTCCCCGGAAGAAGACCCGGCTGCAAAGATACGGAGCCTGCAGGACAGATTTAACCTGATTATAGATACGATTGAGGTTCATAAAAAACCAAATTATTCTCAGGATCGTCTGGAAGGAATATATGAAGGGTTCAAAATGTCCAAGGAATTATTCGGGGAATGTGTAACTGAATACTATAATCCTCCCGATTGAACTATTAAAATATAATTTTTAATGGTATTCCGTTTTACCACTGTTCCTTCTATCTTCATTCCATTTTCCATATTCGAAAGAAATATCTATTAAATGAGATTGAAACTTAAATATACTCCTTACGGATAGTATACTTACTATTCGGAAACAAAAAGGATTGAAACAGAATAAAACTTATTATTCAGCAACAGATTGCCTTCTTCCTCAAAATCTTAATATTAAGGTCCGCTAAAAAACAGATATAACCCATACTGCGAAGGAAAATGACGTTTTTCGGCGATTCTGATTCGAAAGCGACCTCGAATAATGCAGGTTTTTAAATCCCTATTGGATGCCCTGATACAGACGTATGATCAACATCGTATGAATAATTCTAAAATGAGGGGTTACCCGGAGTTTGATTTATCAGTTTGAGAGCTCTGGAAAGAGGGAGATATGGATGGAATCAGTTGAAACAGCGGAAAGGCTGGGGCGCAGCCTGGATTTTTTCTCAACTTTTGCAATTTCCGAGGAAGTTAAAACGCCGTCCAAAAACCTTCCGAGAGCATTTCCTGTCAGCATTCACAGTTTCCTTTGATACTGTTCTGCGGCTTCTTTTTCGGGCAATAATTCCAGGCCCCGGAAGTGAAAATAATGAAATTATACGAATAGTATAAGGTTATATGTCCAAACATATAAAAATATTTAATCCAGAGTACAAAATGATTTTTTTTTGAGCATGCGGCTCAACAAAATGAATATTTCAATGGGGAGAAAACTAATGTCCGTGAAAATAGAATGGAAAATTTTTACAGCTGAAACCCAGAGTGACGGGACATGGAAGTCGAACAGTCCCAGCCTTGCGGAACTGCTCAATGTCATAGCCAGTCCTGCCAAAATCAAGGGTCCCACGCAGGATCTCGAATATTCTATGGCCCAGCTGGCAGTTAAGGGGCTGCCGTACTTTAAAATAACCGAGGTCACTTCAGAAAATGCAAGAGCATCAGGGAATGAAATTGGACCTCTTCAAGCTTGACGAGAGGTAATCTAACGCTTGATGTATATGGGCACATTTAATATTTAATATGTGGGGGGACCATATATGGGGATTTTATCTATTTTCCATCTGAAATGCAAATATTCTTCATCATGCTCCCAATTCCTGCCTAAAGGCAAATACTGTGAGGGGCTCGATTATCCCAAATGCGGGATATTTTTAAAACGAAAAAGGGATAAATAAATACTTTATTAAAATCAGAGTTTAATGCCGGGACTGATAAATTTGCTTTCTTATCTTTTCACTTTTTTATCTTCTCACTTAATTACTTTCTTAATTTTTATGTTTAGAGAGGTTTATTTCCCCCTATAATTTATATATTACTTCTGGAGTTGGTTTTGTGGCCTGTACGAAGGCTTTCAAATTTATATTTCTCATTATTTTTCTAGCCTCTCTGGTGGCAGGCTGTTTGGATACTGGCAGCCTTAATGGCGAGCTTGTCAGTGATGATGTGAATAAACTGCTGCCTGAGGAGACGGTTCCGGGAGAAGAGTTGAATGCTGAAGATGTAAACCTTACCGATAGCATTGAAACCGCAGATATTGTTACTTCCTCAGCCATCCCAGAAGTGCCCACGTATTCCGAAGAGAATTCAGGCTTCGTTTATCCCAGAGAATACAGGATCCTCTCCCTGAACTTCAAGAGAGCTATAGGTACAGGAGAGGAACGGATAAGAGAAGAAGTTTTCAATATCACAGGAAAAACTTCGGGATACAATATGGAAGATGCCTGTGACGTTTACAATTACGTAAACAGACAATGGGACTACAGGTATGACAAAAACGCCGAGTTTTTCTTCGGGGCATCCCAGACAATCGACAGCGGATATACGGGAGACTGCGACGACTACTCCATTGTCATGTCTGCCCTGCTGGAAAATATGGGCTTCAATACAAGGGTAGTTACGGCATATAACGAGTCTTACGGGCATGCTTATCCCGAACTTTACATAGGAGACGACATGGAGACGGCTTACGCCATACTGGATTATATCGCAGAGCGGTATCCTTATGCCGAAAATGTCTGGTACTCGGAAAGAGAGCTTGAAGACAGACAAACGCAGTACTGGCTCAACTTCGATTGGAGCGGGTCAAACGGGTACAGACATCCGGGAGGCGAATACTTCCGTGGGGCATATATTATATATTACCCGAACGGCCTGATCGAGTTCTGAAGCGAGAAAGATGCAGTTTTTTCTCTGCTTTTTCCCCATCCGGAGATACCTGATTAACCGTTTTATCTCTCCCGGAATCCGGGAGAGAATCATTCATTTTTTCTCTCCCCTGCGCTGCGCAGAGTACGGACGGGCCGGCAGCCGGATAAAAAATGACCTGAAACCGACATCGCAATTGAGATATTAATCTTTTTGGTTCTTGTTCTTACCCACTTTTTCATCTGGGAAAATGAATCTCGAATAAATTTTTATGATTAATTTTATATGGCCATACCTCCACTCGTTTAATAACAGGCTTGAATAGCAGGCAGTTCCCATAAAGGTTAAAACAGTTATCAGAGGGGGGAATTTTTCATTGATGACCGATTTTGGAGAACTTGTTAGGGGAGACAGGGTAAGAGCCCATACGTCTCCTGAAATTAATGAGGCAATCGACTGCGAAATTGCAGCATCGGTCCGGTTCTATGCAAGCAAGACATATTACGAGATTTCAAAAAGGATCGAAGAGCTGGATAATGAATGGGATATAGGACGTTTCATAGAATTTCGTGCGGGGGTAGTTTCCATAATTGGAGTAGTACTCGGGTTTAAAAAGAGCAAGAAATGGTTTATCCTGCCTTTAATAGCCGGAACTTTCCTGCTTCAATATGCCATACAGGGCTGGTGCCCTCCGGTACCCCTGCTCCGAAGGTTCGGGATCCGTACAAAACAGGAAATTGACGTGGAAAAATATGCCCTGAAAGCTCTGCGCGGGGACTTTGACAGGGTTGCTTCTCAGGAAAGTGAACCCCGCGGAGAGTAAGCGGTCAGAGGCAGTAAAGGCTTTTAAGATTGCCGGTTATATACATGCTGGGGAAAGGAAAACAAGGTGAAGAAAAAAGCGGGGGAAGGAAAGAGTAATATGCCTGCGGATACCCGGGAACGGTTCTCACAAGAGCTTATTCCGAGCCGGTAAAAGCCCGGATCTGAAATAAGGGCATTTTTTGAAGCTTTTTTTGAAGCCTTTTTTTCTGACTTAATTTTATTCATAAAATACAGCTTTGTAGAAATTCTGTTTATTCAAAAAATATAAATGATTTATGACTGAGGGGAGAAGGAGTTGGATTTCAGTGATTCAATAAATCTCTACCTCTGTCTGTTAGGGAGAATTCTTACAAAGCTAAAAATAGTTTCTAACTTTTTTTCCATTCTCCCTCAATCTTTTGGTTCGTATGTAATCAGCCTTGCTGAATTCATTATCACCGGAATTGAGGAGAGTTCGTGTAATAATGCTCCGGTTATCGGGGTAAGTATCCCCGGTATAGTTAATACGACTGCCACGGAGAGGACACTAAGTGAAAAAGCAACGTTTTGCCAGATAGTCTTTATAGCTTTCCTCGAGATGTTTATGAGGTATGAAATTTTTAAGAGGTCATCGGATAGCAGTCCGACTTCTGCTGTCTCTATTGCCACATCTGTCCCCGTAAGTCCCATGGCTACCCCGACATCAGCCGTTACAAGTGCCGGGCCGTCATTTACTCCGTCACCTACGAATATGACTTTATGGCCTTCCAGCTGTAGACGTTTTACGATTTCTACCTTTTCTTGAGGCATTACTTCGGCATGTACCTCGTCTATACCAAGGATTTTAGCTATCCGTTCCGCAACCGCTTTGCTATCCCCGGTGACCATTATCGTCTTGATTCCCAGTTTGTGAAGATCCTTAACGGACTTTTCTGATTCCGGTCTGATTTTATCCTCAAATATTAACAATCCGGCAATTTCATTGTCGATTCCCATCAGAACGGCATTGTGTCCCGATTGAGATTGCTTTGCAATGTTTTCTTCGACTTTGTCGGAAATCGAGAAATCCAATCCGGATATTTGTTTAGGGCTGCCTATGAAGATGTTTTTTCCGCTGGTTTTAACGTTTATACCGACGCCGGATACGGATTCAAAAAATTCGGGGTCCGGAACCGGGAATCCCTTTTCTTCTGCGGCTCTTACAACAGCTTTTCCAAGCGGATGCTCGCTAAATTTTTCTGCGGTAGCTGCCAATAACAACAGATCGTTTTCATCGTTGTTTTTCAGGGGTATGATTCCGGAAAGCTTTGGTTCCCCGTGGGTCAGTGTCCCTGTTTTATCAAAAATAACGGTATCTATCCCGGCCATGGATTCTACGGTAGCTCCTTTTTTAATGAGGTTGCCCCTTAGCGCTGCGTTACCAACCGAGGCTACCAGTGCCGTAGGGGTAGCAAGTACCATTACGCACGGGCAAAAGACGATTAGCATGGTTATTGCTCGTGTCAGGTCCCCACTCCACCACCAGAGCAGGCCGCCTAAGATAATTGCAGTAGGGGTGTAGACCTTAGCATGCCGATTCAGGAGCCTTTCTATTTTTGGCTTCTGAGTCTGCGCTTCCTCAATCAAACGGTGGATTTGTCCGAGAGTCGTTTCTTTTCCTACTTTGGTGGCCAGTATTTCCATTGCTCCCGTTTCGTTAAGGGTTCCTGCAAAAACCGTATCTCCGGATTGTTTCTCAACAGGCAGGCTTTCTCCGGTAATAGCAGCCTGATTTACCGAAGCAGTACCTGAAAGGATGGTTCCGTCAACAGCAATCCGTTCCCCGGACTTTACCAGAATCGTATCTCCGACCTGGACATCTTCAAGCGAAACTACAATATCATGTCCGTCACGTCTGACAGTGACTCTGTCAGGCAATAGTTTTGCCAGAGATTCAAGCGCCTTTCCTGCTCTCGCGGAAACAAGTTCTTCCAGCATACCCCCCAGAAGCAAAAGCACGGCTACGACAGCAGCAGCTGAATACTGCCCGATGGCAATAGCAGCAATTGTTGCGATGGTAACGGGGATATCAGCCGTAAAGTCTCTTTCTTTAACCCCCTGGTAAGCAGACCACCATATAAATGATGATCCGATCAATGCGGATAATAGATATAACCAGTTACCCTCATCCGTAGAATTGCTGTCTGAAAGCATATTTTGCGGATAAGCAACTATTGCTATTATCAGAATAAGCCCGCTTGCCATAGTGAATAACGTTCCGGGATCAAGTAAAAAATCCCGGTAACGGGTAATAAGGCTCCGGATATTCTTTTCTTTTGAATTTTTGTAAGCGTTTTCCGTCATTGTATCTACCAAACAAATTAAATTCTGATATTTTAATAGCTATAAATATGGGTAACATAAAACAATTGCGATTTAATACTAAATATGAAAAATCAACTTTATTTGTGTTAAGTCAACTCAACTTTGGTTTGTACATATCCTGCAGTGAGCTCTGGGTATCAGGCGGAAATGAAAAACTGAAAGCTCAGGCGGAAATTAAAACAGAACACTGAGAGTTAGCTTGATTGTGGATACTTAACATCGGAATAATTATAGCAACTATGGATTTGGTTCCGATCTCTCAAAACTTTCTCCCGTTGTTTCTTTTTTTCAAAAAGGTTATATCATATAAATCCTAACTATGTTAATCTCATAGATGTTACAAATTCGAAGAATTGTGTTAAACACAATCCGAATAAACATAGTCCGAATAACCGCTTTAAGTTTAGATTAAAAATGAGGTTTTAAAAATGACTGAGAAACTCGGAATCCTGGCCATCGGCCACGGGAGCAAGCTTCCTTACAACAAGGAAGTAGTCAGCCAGATCGCAGATTACATCGCCCAGAAGCACAGCGATGTCGTTGTCAGAGCAGGGTTTATGGAAAACAGTGAACCGACCCTGGAAGAAGCAATTTCAGGCTTTGCAGGTACAGGTGTAACAAAGATTGCAGCAGTACCGGTCTTCCTGGCCTCGGGTGTCCACATCACAAAGGATATCCCCGGAATCCTAAGTCTGGACGAAAAAGGCTGTGGAACTCTTAATATCGATGGAAAGGACGTTCCTCTCTGTTACGCAAAGCCCCTCGGCGCCGACGAACTGATTGCAGACCTCGTTTTCAAAAGGGTTCAGGAAGCCCTGTGATTTAAGGCTCAGGGTCCGGTATTATCATGGGCCTGTTCCGGAAGAAGCTCGCCGTGCTTGACCTGACCCACGGCGGGATTCCTATCGCAAAAAAACTCACAGCTCTGGGAAATGAGGTTTCCGGAGTAGACGTTTACGGAACCGTGGATCAGGCGCTGCTCGGGGAGCTTGAGGAAAAGTACGGCATACGCTGTTCAAAAACTCCTCTCCCCGTGTCAGAGTTCGATCTTCTGATAGCGCCCGTACACCTGGACCCTGCCTATCCCATGCTTACGGAAGCCAGGTCCGAAGGAAAAACTGTTCTCTCACACCACGAAACAGTAGGACAAATCCTGCAGGCCGACCCCAGGCTTTCGGATATCAAAATAGTTGAGATAACAGGCGTAAAAGCAAAAACAAGCACAGCGTCTCTACTCGCCGACATGCTTTCCCGCAACTTCAAGGTCGTGCTCCATACCTCTCGCGGGCTTGAAGCCTGGAAAGAAGGCATTCCTTTTCTTATTCACAGGGGCCTGAGCATTACTCCGGGAAGTATCCTGACAGCCATTGAAAAAAGCTTTGAGTCAGGAATCCGGCCTGAATTCTTCATCTTTGAAATTTCTATAGGAGCTACGGGTACCGCTGACCTTGGGATCCTGACAACCCTTTCCCCTGATTACGGGATTGCAAACAACACTTCCCTTGCAAGCGATGCAAAACTTCAGCTTGTCCTGAACGCCAGGCCCGGGAGCACCCTTCTTCTCAATGCCGGGGCAGAAAAAGCCCTTGAGGCTGCGAAAGGGAGTCGGGCAAAAGTTCTAACCTTCAAGGACCCTCTTTATGCAGAGACTCAGGTAAAGCTGTCTGATGCTCCCGATTTTGTTTTGGAAACCGCATTCGGGACTGAGAAAGACTCGATCCTTCATTTTCTCCGCAGAGAGGAAGAGCTTTTTTCAGTTTCCCTGTGTCCGGGATATAACAGTTCGGCATACAGGACAGCTTTTGTTGCAGCATCTGCAGCCGCTCTCGAACTAGGGGTTTGCCGGGAAGCTGTTGTTTCGGTGCTTGAAGAGTTCAGGGGACTTTCGGGCAGGATGCAGGAAAAGGAGCTTAACGGGGTTGCCCTGGTTGATAACTCCAATTCCGGAATGGACATCCTTTCTGCAGAAAAAGCTCTTGAATACGCTCTCCTGAAGAAAAAGGACGAAAAAAAGGGAAGTATAATCCTTGTCCTGGGAGAAGAAGCCTCTCAGGTTTGTGAAGGTCTGCCTCCTGTCTCAGTGCAGGGGTTTTTAGAAAAGTTCGGTACGAAGTGCAGGCATATTATACTGGTGGGTGAGAGAATGAAAGCAGTAGCTGCTGAAAATGTCTCTTATGCAGGCAGCCTTCAGGAAGGGCTCCAGAAGGCTTCGGAACTTGCAGGCGCAGAAGACATGATTCTCTCATCAGTGAAATGTTTCCGTTAAGTAATGTCCCCAACGATGATCTTGTTCCTTCGAAAATCCTCTTTCCGGCTCTGAAATACCGGCAAGAATTTCGGGTCTGGCTGAGGACTTTTCTCCGGAAATTTATGATACAATTTTATACAGGGTCTTCCAATCTGTATTCGTTTCCATTGCTTGTTTAACTTTCAACTTATCCCGCTTCCGGATACCTTCTTCCAGTTCAGGCGGGGTTTACAGTCCTGCGAGATTCCGGAATCTCCCGGGTAAAACCCGTATCACATTCGTATAATCAAAAAGAGGATTCGTAATGGCTCAAAAAGAGATCTCAATCATTCACCCCCGCCCGAGTTCGATCGTTGCGGCTCTTTATACCCTAAGGGATTTAAACGTTGATGTTGCAATCCTGCACGGTCCCCCCGGCTGCTCCTTTAAACATGCAAGGCTGCTTGAAGAGGACGGGATCCGTGTGGTCACCACGGGGCTTGACGAGAACAGCTTTGTTTTCGGTGGGCATGACCGGCTTGTGGAAGTTATCAACAAGTCAATCGAACTCTTCAACCCTAAAATCCTGGGGGTTGTCGGCACCTGCGCCAGCATGATTATCGGAGAGGAAATGCACGACGCCGTGCTTGAAGCAAATCCGGACATCCCGGTTATCGAAGTCGAAGTGCATGCAGGCTACCACAACAACACAAGAGGCGTGCTCTTTGCCCTCGAATCGGCCCTTGATGCCGGGATAATTGATTATAAAGAATTCGAACGCCAGGAATACCTACTTTCGAAAGCCACAGAGGTCGAAAAGAGGTATGGAGCTGCAAGCAAGGAGTACCTTGCCCCTTCCAGGGGCGATCTCAAATATAAGGTTGCAAAGCGATTGGTGGAGCTTCTTAGGGAAGGCAAGAAAGGGCTCGTCATAATGAACGCCAAGAAAGAAACCGGCTACATGTTTGCAGACATCACCCTTGCGGTAAATGAGGTTGCATCCATGCTCGGGAAAAAGGAAAACCTGGTCAATATGGCAAACATCGACCCCGAACTCGGGCTTCCGCGGGTCAGGCAGCATGCCGAATTCATTATGCGGGACTTCATAGCCCACGGGGTTGAGATCCATGAAATCATCGGTGGCATGGATGAGTATCCTATAGCCGGGGAAAAGGTCAGCAAACTTATCAAGGAAAAATACAGTGATTACGATTTTGCGGTTATCACGGGCGTTCCTCATGCAATCCCCATGGAGAACCTGCAGCACATGGAACTGGTCTCGGTTACTAACGGGCCAAGACAGGTCCTGCCCTTAAAAGAGATGGGGCACGAGCATGTCCTGGTTGAAATCGACCTCCACCCAAAAACCCTCGGAGTCAGCAAAATCGTGGAATCCGAGTTCGGAGCCACATTAAGGGAAGTTGCAAAGGAAACCTGAAAGGAAAAGTGTCAGGGCAAAAGCCGGGATTCGGATAAAGTAGAATCGTCAGGATAAAATCAGGGAACAATACAGGAGAATTTAGATCACGGGAGGAAGATCCTTTGAAAAAACAAAAGATCGTTGCAATTTACGGAAAAGGCGGCATAGGCAAGTCAAGTACGGCATCAAACGTTGCAGCTGCCTGTGCGGAAACGGGGAAGAAGGTCATGATCATAGGCTGTGACCCCAAAAGCGATTCGTCCATCACCCTCCTCAGAGGCAGAAGAATCCCGACAATCCTCGACCTCCTCCGAGAGGGAGTGGATATACAGGAAAAAGATGTGGTCTTTGAAGGGTATGCAGGGGTTAAATGCGTGGAAGCCGGAGGTCCCGAACCCGGGATAGGCTGTGCAGGACGCGGAATTATCGTTGCAATCCAGAAACTTAAGAGCATTTCCGGAGACCTCCTTAAAGAACAGGACCTCATAATCTACGATGTGCCGGGAGACATTGTCTGCGGTGGCTTTGTTGCTCCTGTCAGGAAGGGTTACGTAAATGAGGCCTACGTCCTGACCTCCGGAGAGTACATGCCCCTCTATGCGGCAAATAATATCTGCAAAGGGCTTTCCAAGATTGGGATGCCACTTAGCGGGGTTATCTGCAACTCAAGGAATGCAAGCCGGGAAGAAGAGATTGTCGGGAAGTTTTCCGAGGAAATCGGAAGCCAGCTGATGGCTTTCATCCCGAAGCGGCAGGTGGTGCAGGACTGCGAAAGGGATGGTTATTCCGTTATGGAAAAAGCTCCGGACTCCGACATTGCCGAGGTCTACCGCCAGCTCGGAAAAGCAATCCTTACAAACGAAAAGAAGGTCATGGCATCCCACCTGAGCGATGAGCGGTTAAGGGAAATGACAAAGTAAACCGGAATAACTACCTGTGCTACAGTAAACGGAGAAAACAGATAAGGGGTATTGAGAGTATGTCCCACAGCAAACAACCCGGCGGAAAAGATGCGGGGAGAATTCCCAGAGTCCTTATTTCCGCAGACCGTTCCTCTTCAGGCAAGACCACGATTTCCATGGGGCTTATGGCTGCCCTTGTTTCAAGAGGGTACAAAGTCCAGCCCTTCAAGGTCGCGCTTGACTATATCGATCCCAGTTATCATACAGAAATCACGGGCCGGTTCTGCCGGAACCTTGACGGCTACCTGATGGACGAGAACGGAATTCTTGATGTCTACTCCCATGCCTGTGAAACCGGTGGCGGGGCGGATATTGCAATTATCGAAGGCGTTCGGGGGCTTTACGAAGGTTTTGAAGGCCTCAGCGACCTCGGGAGTACTGCCCAGATTGCAAAAATCCTCAAATGCCCCGTGGTTTTCGTAATCAATGCCCGCAGCATTACCCGCTCCGCGGCAGCCCTTATAGGCGGCTATAAGAATTTCGACCCTGATGTGGAAATTGCAGGCGTAATCCTGAATAACATCGGAGGCCGCCGCCACGCACAGAAGGCAAAAGAGGCAATAGAACACTATACTGGCGTGCCGGTTATAGGGATTATCCCCAGAGACCCCTCCATGCAGATTTCCATGCGCCACCTCGGACTTATGCCTGCGCTTGAAGGCAGGAGGCGGCTTGGGGACGGAGGGTTTGAGGACAGGCTCCGGGGTATTGAAGAGATCATCAATAAAGGGATTGATGTGGACCGCTTCCTGGAAATTGCAGGGAGTGCAAAACCCCTGACAAGCCCCGAAAACAGTATCTTTTTCCCTGCTGCCGGGGCAGGCTCTCTCAGGCCGAGAATCGGCATTGCCCTTGATGAAGCTTTCAACTTTTACTACCGCGACAATATCGACCTGCTTGAACTTGCAGGTGCGGAGATAGTTTACTTCAGCCCGGTAAATGACCCTGAGATCCCTGATGTGGACGGTCTTTATATCGGAGGTGGTTACCCCGAACTTTTTGCCGCCGAAATCGAAGCCAATGGGTCCATGCGAAGAAGCATCAAAGAAGCTTCGGCTGCAGGGATGCCAATATATGCCGAGTGCGGAGGGCTCATGTACCTTACGGAAAAAATCAGTACCGGAGTCCCCGGGAAAGGCACATACCACGATGCTTCGATGCCCGAATCCACCTATGCAATGGTCGGGGCGCTTCCCGGGCATACGATCATGGGGCAGACAAGGGTAGTCAGCTACAATATCGGGACCCTTGACCGGGACTGCCTTATCGGAAAGAAAGGCAACAGCTTCAAGGGACATGAGTTCCACCACTCCGAAATCCGGGAAATCCCCGAAGATGCGGAGTTTGCAATAGCTCTTTTGCGGGGCACCGGGATAAAAGGCGATAGGGACGGGCTTATTGTCGGAAACACCCTTGGTTCTTATGCCCACCTGCACGGAGTTGCATACCGGGAACTTGCAGGTTCGTTTGTCGAAGCTGCCAGGAAGTTCAGGGCTTCAAGGACTCCCCGATAAAAATCCCGGTAAAAATATAACTCTCAGGCTTATCTTGAAGCCTTGCTCTTGAAGGCTGCGCTTTCATACCTGCGCTTTCAAATTTGCACCTCAGGGGCTGCCTTGAAAGCCTGCACCCGTATTTGCAGCTCTGCCCCGGCGGGTCGAAAAAACAATATTATATTAGGCCGGATTATTACACAGCGGTTAAAGACCGGCTTATACAGGTCGGATTATTCAAAGTAAGAAAGATAAACCAGATTGTTACAAAGCAGACTGTTAGAATCCGGAATCTTACAAAATAGATTCCTGCAAAACTTATTTTCATTCTATTTTCTTCTCAGGTGAACCTATTGAAAACACAACTTGAAGGAGACCGGATCCTTGCCGGAAAGGAAGCGGTTGCCGAACTTTACAAAACAGGTTATTTCGGGCGGCCCAGGGAGGACGGGCTTGAGCTCTCCCTTGTGGAAGCCGCATACCTCCAGTCCAGAGGAAAAATCGAGATAGAGCTTGAAGGAAAAAAGCTTGATTTCAGGGCTTTTTTCGAGCAGGCTTCTCTGAGGCAGCCGAATTTCGAGCTGAAGTATATCGTATATAAAGACCTCAAAGAGCGGGGATATTATGTCCAGCCTTCGGCTGCGGACTTCAGGGTCTACCCCAGAGGCAGCCATCCAGGGAAAAGTGCGGCAAAAATCTTTGTCCATGTCCTGTCGGAAAGGCAGCCCCTTCCCGTAAAGCTCTTGCAGGATTCGGTCATCTCGGCAGAAAACGTGCACAAGCAGTTTATCCTGGCCGTCGTGGATGAAGAAAGCGACCTGACCTTCTACGAGATTAAAACCGCTGCTCCTCAGGGAGAGATGTCTGAACCCTACCCCTCAGTCAAAACCGATGCGACTTTCCTCGAAGACAGGGTAATCGCCTGGGATGCTGAGACTTCCGGGGCTCTTTATGCCAGGGGTTTCTACGGGAAAATGCTCGATCCTGAAAGGTTGCAGCTCTCCCTTGTTGAGTCCCTCTTCCTCTTTTCGCGAAAGGTTATAGTCGTCAGGGACAGGAAAGGCAAGGTCTTCTCCTTTGATGAATTTGTTGAGAAAGCCTCGGAAATCGAAAGTTCTTTCCTGCGGAAATACTGTGCATATAAAGCTCTGCGAGACTCGGGGCACGTGGTCAAGACCGGCTTTAAGTTCGGGACCCATTTCAGGGTCTACAGGAAAGTCGAGTCCATAGAAAAAATTCCCCACTCCGAGTATCTCGTAAACGTAATTCCCTCTGATTACGAATTCAGGCTTCCGGTTTTGTCCGGGGCTGTCAGGCTTGCAAACAGCGTGCGCAAAAGAATGCTCTTTGCAGTTGAGAAAGGGGAAGAAGTCGAGTACCTGGACATCGGCAGGGTCAAGATGTGATTCTGTACCGTGGTTACATATGCGGTTTTATAATAGGGTCAGAGGGTATGATGCGATTATAGGGCACGGTGTGATTATAGAGTATGCCATTTTATAGATTCGGATGCTGTTTCTTGAAGTTTCGCAAAAACAGGGTATTTTCCGGACAGGAAGGTGAAACATAAATGTGGGACATTATTGCAGTGGACATTTCGGGCAGGCACAGGATCAAAGATGGTTATTATATGGTCTGTGCAGCTGTAGCTCTTACTGTTTCTGCGGACCATATCGAAAAAGTTAAGCAGGTGAAAATCCTTCCTTTCTGGCTTAAAAGAGATCCCGGTTTACTTGATATCGTGCAGCTTATTGAGGACACGGCTAACCAGCTTTCCTTTGAGGGGACGATTGTGTCCGAGAAGGGGGATATGTACAACCAGCCCCTCTGGGTACCGGAAAGTATGTTTTCGGGGGCGTTTAAGTACCAGGAGTCCCTGGCTGAGAGAAGGGCTATAGAGCTTGCTCACCACATTTCTCTGAGCGCTCGAAACTTACTAATTAAAGAACTTAATATCGAGGCGTAAAAATTCCATCAGAAAAAACAGATTCCGAAAACAGGGTAATACTCATAAAAAGAACCAATCCGCGGGCCGACCCTGAGCGCGGAGAATACCTCTTTGAAGAACTCAGGGATCTTGCAAGGGCCGCAGGTTACATCCCTGTCGGGGAGCTTACGCAGACAAGGTTTCCGGATTCCAGGTACCAGCTCGGGAAAGGGAAAATAGAGGAGCTTGCCGAACTTGCGAGGATAAAAAGGGCTTCCAAGGTCATTTTTTATAACAGGCTTTCTACAATCCAGCTCTTCAATATCTCGGAAATCTGCGGGTGCCAGATACTGGACAAGTTCCAGCTTATCCTTGAGATCTTTGCAAAAAGAGCTACTACCCGCAGGGCCAAGCTGCAGGTTGAGCTTGCAAGGCTCAGGTATGAGGTCCCGAGGGCAAGAGCCATTGTTTCCCTTGTGAAAAAGGAAGAACGAGCCGGTTTCATGGGTCTCGGGGACTATGAGGACGCCTACGAGCAGGACCTGAAGAAAAGGATATCAAGGATTGAAAATGAACTTGAGTCTGCAGAAAAAGACGATGAGTCCCTGCGGGCTTTCCGGCACAGGAAGGGCTTTTCTCTTGTCTCCCTTGCAGGGTATACGAATGCCGGGAAAAGCACGCTCTTCAATGCGATTGTCAATGAAAGCGTTGAAGCCCAGGACAAGCTCTTTACAACCCTCGTGCCGACTACCCGGGCTCTTGATCTGGGTGGGAGAAAGGCTCTTCTGACCGATACTGTGGGGTTCATAGAGGAGCTCCCGCACTGGCTGGTCGATGCCTTCAAATCCACCCTCGATGAGATCTTTCTTTCCGACCTTATCCTGCTTGTTGTCGATGTAAGCGAGAAACCCGAGACAATACTGCAGAAACTTTCCACCTCTCACGACACTCTCTGGGACCGTATCCAGGGAGTTCCGGTGATCACCGTGCTCAATAAGACCGATCTGCTTGAAGCATCCGAACTTGAAGCTGTTATGGAGGAAATTGGTTATATGGCTCCCAATCCGGTGTTCGTTTCCTCAAAGGAGAAGATCGGTATGAAGGAGTTAAAAGCTGAGATCATTAAACACCTGCCTGCCTGGTCTTCTTACTCCTTTACCCTCCCTAACTCTGAAAAAGGGATGTCAGTCCTTTCCTGGCTCTACGATGAAGGTATTGTGCACAGAGTTGAGTACGGAGAGCGAATTTCAGTGGATTATGAAGCCCGGACAGAGATAATCAACAGGATCAAAGCTTTAGAGCTTAATCAGAAAGAATGATGCAGTATGTCGTTTTTGTTGATTTTTTCCCGATGTTGATGAATTAAAAGCTTTTCTAATTATATAATAACTTTTGTATATTAACGACACATTTACTAATTTTTTTCATTTCGGAAATTCTTTTGTAGAGTCTGAATACTGTTCGTATACCTACGAAAGACATTTATACCCTGAAGTTGTTTGTTTATTTGCGAACGGGCGTCTACTGAAGACACCAAACCCTCCTTATATCCTAAACTACCCCTACACCAGATTTTTGACATACAAGTGCCCGTTCGTGATTCCTCCTTTTTTCATTGTTTCAGTCTGCTTGCCCTGATCCATCTGTTCCGGTGATCTCTTCAACATTCGGTTTACAGGATTCTGTTTTTGTATTTCCATTCCTATAATCACTTTTGTTGATTCGTATAACGCATAGAAATATTTTCTAAGAAGTAATTCGAAAGTTTCAAAATTTATATAACTTCAACTCGCATTTTTATATTATCATGAAATTCGATCTTCACGTACATTCCGAGCATTCAAAAGATAGCGAGTCACGCCATGAGGATATCCTTCAGAATGCCCTCAAAAGAGGCCTTGACGGTTTTGCTATCTGTGACCATGATACGGTTGAAGGCGGGCTTGCCTGTGCAAAAAAAGCCCTGGAGCTTGGCCTCGAAATCACAGTTATCCCCGGCGTGGAGGTCAGCTCCTCAAAAGGACATATCCTGGTTCTGGGAATTAAGGAGGATATCGAGCCCCGGCTGAGCCCGGAAGAAACTATCCGCAGGGCTCGAAAACTCGGAGGCACGGTCATCATCCCTCATCCTTTCAAGAGCAGCTCTCACGGGATCGGAAGTTTTGAAGGGCTTGATACGGATGCGGTTGAGGTCTTCAATTCTCGCTGCCTTTTCAACGGAGCCAACAGGAAAGCCTTAGCCGAGGCAGAAAGGCTTGGAATCCCGGCCGTTGCAGGGAGCGACTCCCATGTCCCGGAAATGGTAGGGCAAGCATATACTGAAATCGATGCTTCCGAAAACACAGTCGAGGTAGTGCTCAGGGCGATCAGGGAAGGAAAAGTTGCCCCTGCCGGGAAAAGTACCCCCACGCCCATCATCCTGAAGCAGATGTATGGGAGTGCAAAGCGAAAGTTGAAGAAAAAGCTCTTTGGCATGTCCTGAATGTTTTTTAGTGAAATGGTCTTTGAGCAGGTCTTCTGCTCTTTAAAGAAACATCCTAAATCCCTATCTTGAGAATGGCTGATTTAGATAGATTCTGAATGAGTTGGTTGAACAGCCAACTTCACACAGGATAACTAAATAAATTAACTGAATTCACGAATTGAAAGTATCACCGGAGTCCCCTTTTTCATAATTTATTTTCCTTGCTTCCGGTTCAAATAAGCAGAGTTAATAAGTTTGCCTTTGATAGACTATGAGAAATCAGGAAAAATGATACAGGAGTTGCAACCATCGGGTTCAAAAAAGAAATAAGCACGGAAATTGAGATCTTCGCTTCTGCGGACCGCGTCTGGCAGATCCTTATGGATTTCGTAGCCTATCCCCAGTGGAACCCTTACATAAGGGAAATCAGCGGGGAAGCAAAAGTTGGGAGCAAAATTAAAGTCTTTATGAAGCCGGAATGGGAAAAAGGCGTGACTCTTCACCCAAAGATCATCCGGCTGGAGCCAAAAAAAGAGTTTACCTGGAAAGGGAATTTTTTTCTCCCGGGGATTCTTGATGGGGAACATAGTTTTCTCCTGGAAGAAATTTCAGGCCACAGGGTACGTTTTATTCAGAAAGAAAAATTTAGTGGAATTGCAATTCCTTTTATCAGTGTTTCATGGTCTATAGAGAAAGGTACTGTACGCAGTTTCGGGGATATGAACAACGCCCTTAAAAAAAAGGCGGAAAAGGTAAGATGAGTTTCAAAATTTTTTACCTGATCGACCTGTAGAAATTAGCCGGAACATTTCGAAAGTCATCTCGTCGGGATTCCTCATTAAACTTTCATAATGCTGCTATTGATTTTGTTTTTTCATCGCCGGGCAGCTCAAATTAATATATACACAATTCTTTATTTTAGGGGAATTTTTCGTAAACCAAGAACTGAAGACAACATTTAAAGAAAAATTATATATACTTTCGATTTTATTAGTCTCTAATAACATATTTTCGGAGATGACCCTTATGTCTGACACAAGAAATTTTGTTCTACGGGATGTAGATGGCAACGAACACGGAGTTTTCACTGGTAAACAGCCACGGCAGGCCGCCCTTAAAGCTGCAAACAGGAGCGCTGGGACCAAATCAAAACCGGATGTAATCCGGCTCAGGGAGCGCGGGACAAAGAAAATTCATGTTTTCAAAGCATGGAAGCAAACTGTCGCAGCCCCAAAAAACAGACCTGAATGGATGCCAGCGAAAATCAGTAAGCCCTTTGTCAAGAAAGAGAGAATAGAAAAAATCGAGTAAAATCCAGTTTTCTTATATGCCGTGAAATTCAAGGTTTTTTTCTTTTTTTCGATAATTTTCCTTATTTTTTCCTTATTTTTTTCTTTATTTTTTCCTTATTTTTTCTGAATTTCTATATGTTTCTCTATCCGGATTTCTATCGAATTTCTATCTGAATCGATCTGGATTTCTACCCGGATTCTTAATTATTTGGTCTGTTTTCATGTCTATGCATTTATATTATGAAGTTTTCTATATTATATTGAGATTTATCTCCTGTGACCTCTTATTTTACAAAGGTTTTTTTGAATGGGGAAATCGGGTTGGAAACAACCGCTGAATCAGTGGGAGAGATTACTATTGGAAGGTATTACTGTTGAAGAATGTATACACCTTTTGTCCCGAATAGAGGACAAAGCTCGTGAAAGGTTCTGGAAGGATGCTGTTGCGGGCAAATACCCGATAATCGATCTTCAGGGCAATATGGGGTATTCGTTCTCGGACCAGGACGGCATGCTGTTTGTCAGAAACGATTTTGTGACTTCGACTTATGAAGTGGGAACGTTCGTCTTCGGGAGTTTTTTCCTGCCGGACACGATCCAGGAACTTCTGTCCGAAGATAAGGTACTGCTTTTGGGGGTTTACAGGAAAAAGACCAGGAACCTTTTATTAGCCAAGCTTGATGCAGAGTCCAGATACATGCTTGATCTTCCGCGCGGCCTGTATTCCTTTTTTGTCCTCGTTCTGGACGCAAGAGCCGGAACCCCGTTAGCTTCCAAAATCTATGCCGCAGGCCTCCCAGGCAAAGAAAATCTGAACAAACCTGAGCTTGAAAAGTTTTTTCTTGAGCACCCCACTGACATCCGGGATTTTCTGGATTCCTCTCCTGTGGAAATTAAAGGTGGAGGGCCTTTTTACCTGACTTTGATTCTGATAGATGCCAGCTTGATCCCGGACTGCCCTGAGTTTTTTTCAGAACTTTTACAGGAAGACGAAGTATCATCCTCTTTATAATTCAAAAATAGTTATATAGTTGCCAGCCTCAGTAGTTCTGAATGCAGCTAAAAACAGGATATGAAATGGTAGAACCCTACATTACAAAAGACGGTGCAATAATTCGTGAATTTATGCACTCCGCAGTCCACGGCAACCCAAAGCAGAGCCTTGCCGAAGCGATTGTGCCGTATCGAATCATTTTTCGATTTTCCGTTTTTCTGAGGATGTCTTACCCTTGCAAGTATTGGCTGGATTCCAAGTTCTTCAATGCATCTTTAAAGTCATATCCATGAACCATCCTTATTGATTCTGTGAGCTCCAAATTCACTTTCATTTTCGGGATAAAACACTTTTAATTCCTCTCTTAATATTGATTTTATCTTTTTTCCCCAAGCTTTTCTTCTTCTTTTTCAATTTCAAGGCTGTACAGGGTCTGTAAAGGATTTGTGACTTCTTTTTCCCGGATTTCTTTTTCAGGTCTTTTTGGAATTCTGAAGGCGAAGGTACTGCCTTTTCCGGGGCTGGCTTCAACCCATGCCTGTCCTCCGTGGAGTTCTACAAATCTTTTTACAAGCGCAAGGCCAAGCCCAATTCCCCCTTGTTTCCTGGATATGGACTCATCAATCTGCACAAACGGCAGGAAAACTCTGGAATAGTCAGCTTCATTGATGCCGATTCCTTCATCCTTTACACTGATTTCAACCATGTCTTCTTCAGATCTTGCATTAATGTTTACTTTTCCGCCTTCGGATGAGAATTTAATTGCATTGCTCAGGAGGTTATAAAGGATCTGTTTGAACTTTACTCTGTCCGCATATACGGTTTTCAGGCCCTGCTCGACCTTATATTCTATGAGGATATTTTTTTCCGTGGCGAAGGAGGAGAGAACTCTCTGTACCTCTTCAATTACTCCTGATATGTCCACTGTTTCATAGTAAAGTTCGATGTTTCCGAGTTCAAGCCTCGAGATGTCCAGCACATCATTGATCACGTCAAGCAGATGACTCCCGCTTTTCGAAATATTTTCCGTGTACCTCTTCTGTTTCTCGTTAAGGGGTCCGACAGTTTCACTTAAGAGAAGGTCCGAGAAACCTATGACCGCGTTCAGGGGAGTCCTCAGTTCATGGCTCATGTTGACAATGAAAGTTGTTTTCGCCCTGTTTGCAGCTTCAGCAGCTATTTTTGCCTGAAGCATTTTCTCTTCGGCCTGCTTGCGTTCGGTTATGTCAATCATAATGCCGAGAAGCATCGAGTCTTCTTCGGTCACACCGCTGAACACTAACTTATTGAACATTATCTGATGCATAGAACCGTCAGCAAACTTAATAGAAGTTTCATAGACCCGGGTTTTTTTATGTTTTAACAATTCTATATCCATTGCGTGGCATTTTTCGGCAATTTCGGAGGGGGTAAAATTATGCATGGACTTCCCGAGGATTTCTTCTTTTTGCATCCTCATAAAAGTTTCAAAAGCTGCGTTGCAGGCAATATATATTCCACTTCTGTCCTTACAAAATGCGGGGACAGGTACAGAATCCACCAGTTTTCGAAGACATTCTGTCTGTTGAAGCCGTACAGTTTCCAGTCTCTTTATTTCTGTGAGATCCTCAACAAGCACAATTCCGCCGGCAAGTCCGGAGTTTTCAGACATTAGTGGCTTGTATGTTATCGTAACAGGTATCTCCCCTTTCCCGTTTCCGGAGATGTGCTTCAGATCATGGTGAACAGAAACTTCGGGGAGGCATGTTCCACTTTTTCCATCCGGTTTCCCCCCATCTAAAAGGCTCAGCAAACTAAAGCTGATTTTTTCATTTTCACGGTTTCCGGTGAGGTTTACAAAACTCTCGTTGCAGAGGGCAATAACTCCGCCTGCATCGAACTGGGCTATTCCTCCGGGAAACTCTTCAAAAAGAGTTCTGTATTTTCTTTCCGAAGCCCTCAGGGCTTCTTCGTTCTTTTTCCGTTCACTGATATCCCTTCCTATGGACAGTACCGCGGCTTTTCCTTCGTACTCGATTAGCCTGTTATTGATTTCTTGAGGGGTAACCGTTCCATCTTTCCTAAGGGAATCCATCTCAAAAATAAAATATCCGGTTTGCTTTAGTTTCTCGATATGCTTTCCAAACTCAGTGAGGTGGATGCCGGTCCGCAAATCCTTGATGTGTTTTCCGAGCATTTTGCTGCGTGTATACCCCAAAATTTCGCAGGCTACATGGTTTGCTTCCATGACCCTGCCTTTCATATCATATATGAGAATAGAGTCATTTGAACTCTCAATTAATGTATTAAATTTTTTATCTCTACTTTCATGTTTTATTTTGAGATATTTCCATTTACCGTCCCTGTTGACCAGCAATTTCTCCCCGGCTTCTATGATGTCAAAAACCTCTCCGGGTAAAAGTTCTTCCTCTTTAATCGTAAAAAGCGGCCTGATTTTCTTTTCAGGTATGTCTTCGTCAAGGATGCTCCTCAGTTCCTTAAGGGAGCCGGAAATTGATTTTCTGAAGGGTTTTACTTCAAGATTGATGCGCAGGTGTCGCCAGTTTCCGGTGTGAATAAATTTAAGAATCTCTTTCTGAGGAACCCCTGCGTTCCAATCAAAATAGATCCCTGAGCCTTCGGGCTGTTTGGCAGAAATGGTTTCTGTTTTCTGCAGGGGAATAATCTTAAGCCTGGATTTCTCCATATAGTTTTCGATATCAAGCTCTGAGTTTGAAAGTAACTCTTTTGCTAATTCCGCACTCTCTGGGTCCGGGACAATCCAGATGCAATGCTCGTTTTGTTGCAGGCCTGCTTTTATATAGGCTGTTATAAGTTCCGTCCTTTCTTCGGTCTCCTTATAGATCGCAGTAAGGCCATTGACTGGAATAGTCGAACAGAAACAGAACTCCGACTTTACTTTTTTCTTCAGGATTTCTAACACCTTCCCGGAAAAGATGAACTCAGTTCCCATCCCCTCTTAAGTGTAAATCATTTTATTAACTCCCATACTATATATATACACACTTAATAAATTTTATTCTTGATTATATTTGTTACTTTGAAGCATAAAAAAATTTATATAAGGGTTCAAAGTGCCTGTTCCTTTCCTCACGCATTTTTTCCGACCGAAATCCTTATTGTAAAGCCCGGGATATGGCAGGAGTATGGAAATGCAAAGGGAAATCCAGCTTATTTGCGGAGCGGTGAGAATACCGGACCTTCCCGGTTTTCTAAAAACAATAAACAAAATCGCTTCCGAAAACGAGGTAATAGTTCAGGGCCTGAACACCGACCTGATCGCAGGCGAAAGGCATCTTCATTTTGCAGTGGGAAAAGCTCTCAAAGCTGTCGCGACAGGCACAAATGTGGCAAAAGATCCGGGAATCGAGATTATGCGTTATGCAGCCGGAGAGAGGCAAATTGAAAGGAGTTTTTCTATAGGACTGCACGAAGGAGAAAATAATGTGGTTTTCGTGCTGCTTGGAACAATGGACAAATTGCTTCTTGCTTTCTCCGAACTTCGGAAGGTCCTTGAAGAAAAACCCTGTTCCGAACTGCTTGCTTATTCCGATTCCAAAAGGCAGGGAATCCTTTCTCTCTTCAGAATTACAGATGCAGAAATAGAGGCTTCCGGAGAAGAACATATCCCGGAACTTGTGATTGAGAGGGTTGCGCTGGCAGATTTCTTAAAATGAGCAGGCTTTAAAGTAATACGGATTTGCCCGGTTATTTCAGTTGCTTATTTAACTTCAATTTACCACACTTTTCCTCAAACCAGTCCATTAAAGAAAAGGCAATACTCTGAGAATCTTCAAGAAGGTGTTCGTGCCTGAGTATTTCTTTTTCGGGCTGAATGAACTTTCCCTCAACCAGCTCATGCCCCGAGTCCTTAATAAGATTTCTTATCCATTGCCTGTCAGCTTCAGGGTGAAACTGCAGCCCGAGTATGTTTCCCCTGTAAATAAAACCCTGGTTCGGGCAGGCTTCGCTTTCGAAAAGTCTTACTGCGTCTGTCGGGATTTCAAAAGTGTCTCCATGCCACATGAATGCGGTAAATTCGGGAAACAGGCATGAAGGAAGTTCTGAGTTTAACCCTGCTTCGCTGTTCAGGTTTTCGCCTGCTGAAGCTTTTACCCTGTGCCAGCCTATTTCCTTGAACCTGTTCCTGGTAACCTTTCCACCCAGGACTTCGGCAATCAGCTGTGCCCCAAAACAGCTCCCAAGCACGGGTTTGCCTGCATCGATCACTTTTTTCACAAACTCTTTTTCAGGCTTCAGCCACAGGAACTCTTCTTCCTGATAGACACTCATGGTGCCACCCATTATCAGGAGCATATCGAACTCTTCGGGTTCAGGAAAGACAGGGTCTTCGTAGAGCAGGGTTTTTGTAAGCCTGTGCCCTTTCAGGGACACACAGACCCCTATGCTTCCAAGGGTATCATTTTTAAGGTGTTGCAGGCAATGGATTCTCATATATTTTTCACCTATTCGGTTCTCTAAGTTTTTACTTCAGTCATACGGAATAATAAGTTTTAGTGTTTAGTTTTTCATATTCGATAGAGGTTCAACTCAACCAGATGCTATTTTATTATTGTTTTTTATAGGGTTTCCTTCGATAAACATTTCATAAGATAAATATCTGCTTTCAGGTCCTTCTAATAGATTTATTAAGGTCTTTCTAATAGATTCATTAATATAGTATTGTGTCAACAGATCACATTAACAGACAAAGGGAATAGTTAGAAAAAGTTTTTATTATCTTGATATTATCAGGAAGCAAAAAATAAGAGTCGATCATCATGCCTCATCCAAAGACCGTAGAAGAGATGTTTGAGTCTGCCGGGCCGATTGAATACAGGTTACTGCCCAGGCTCATTCATGTAACCGAAGCTGCTGCAATTGCCGCAGCCTATCAGATGGGACGCGGGGACAAGCACTTTGCCGACCAGGTAGCAGTCGCCTCCATGCGAAGAATGCTGAACAAGCTTGATATGAAAGGCATAATTAAAATAGGGGAAGGAGAGAGGGACGAGGCTCCCATGCTTTATATAGGAGAAGAGGTCGGGACAGGGTACGGAGATCTCGAGGTTGATATTGCAGTCGACCCCCTGGAAGGCACAAACCTTACGGCAGACGGTTGCCCGGGCTCGGTTGCGGTCATGGCAATGGCTGAAAGGGGAGGAATCTTCCACGGCCCTGATATCTATATGGACAAGATTGTTGTAGGACCCGATGTCGTCAGGTATGAAGAAGAGCATCCTGGCGAAAGGATCTACCTTGATGCTCCTGTCAGTCATAACCTCGAAATCGTTGCAAAAGCCCTTGGAAGAAAGGTTGAGGAACTTGTAGTCGTGATCCTTGACCGCCCAAGGCATGCCCAGAAGATAACCGAAATCCGGGAAGCGGGAGCCCGTGTAAGGCTGGTTACCGATGGAGATCTCATGCCGGGTGTTGCAACTGCAGTTCGCGGCTCAGGCATTCACATGGTCATGGGGGCAGGCGGTTCGGGAGAAGCGGTTCTGACTGCTGCTGCAATCAAGATCCTGGGTGGAAAAATCCTTGCAAGGCTTGTCCTGCCAACCGTTGCAAACGGTAAAACCAAGGAAAAGATCGATGAAGAAATAGAGGAAAAGATGCCCAGGCTCGAAGCGATGGGAATTACCCTTGAGAACATTAATGATATTCTTGATACTGAAAAACTTGTTCCGGGTAAGGATGTCATTTTTTCCGCAACAGCCGTAACTCCGGGCCACTTCCTGCGCGAAGTCAATCTTTTCGGAGGCGGGGATGCCAGAGTACACACGATCTCCATGGGAGCATCAGGAGCTATCAGGTTCACGGACAGTATCTATATTAAGGATAAGCGGGAGACTCCACTTTACCTGTAAATCTTTTTTTCACTTTTTTCATCCATTTTCCTTCCTCTCTTTTGAAACACAAACCTCAAAAATTTCGAGTTAAAATATGAAGGTATATCTTGAGAGTTTTGGCTGTTCTGCAAGCCTTGCGTCAGCCGAAATCATGAAAGCAAGCGTTGAGAGGCTCGGGCATGAATTATTGGGTCCAGCTGCTGCCGCGGAGGCAGAGGTTTATATCTGCAACTCCTGCACGGTCAAGTACACAACAGAACAAAAAATCCTCTATAAGGTCCGCAGTATGGGCGAAAAAGGTGTGCAGGTGATAGTCTCAGGGTGCATGCCCGAAGTCCAGCTTGAAGACATCCTCCATGCAAACCCTGAAGCCCATATCCTTGGAGTAAATGCGATTTCCCGCCTGGGTGAACTCCTCTCCTTAATTGAAAGAAGGATGGCGGAAGGGCTGCCGGCAGGAGGTTACCTTGAACTGCGGACTTCCGAACCCCTGGGCTTCCTTAATGTGCCTCGCGAGCGCTCCAACCCCAATATCCATATATGCCAGATCTCCCAGGGATGCAATTTCGCCTGCTCTTACTGTATCGTAAAGAATGCCCGGGGAAAGCTCCGCTCTTTTCCTCCAGAAGACATCGTAAAAGATATACGCTCCGCAGTTGCAGAAGGCTGCCGGGAAATCTGGCTCACTTCCCAGGACGACAGCCAGTACGGGATGGATACGGGTGTCAAACTCCCCGAGCTTCTGTGCATGATCTCGGAAATCCCCGGAGACTTTAAGGTGAGGGTAGGGATGATGAACCCCTTTTCCGTCCTTCCCATCCTGGACGAGCTTGTGGACGCCTTCGACTCCGATAAAGTTTTCAAACTCCTGCATCTCCCTATCCAGTCTGCCTCCCACTCCGTCCTGAAAAGAATGAACCGCCTGCATAAAATGGATGCTGTGGATGAAATCATTACGAAATTCCGCACCCGCTTCGAAGACCTTTCTCTTTTTACTGACATCATTGTTGGTTTCTGTGATGAAACCGATGAGGATTTTGAAGAAACGGTGGAGTGGGTAAAAAAATACCGCCCGGAAAAGATCAATATCTCCAGATACTCTCCCCGCCCTCACACTAAAGCCTTTTCTTTCCGGAACCTCGATTCCCGGATTTCCGTACAGAGGTCCCATGCTCTGCACAAAGTCTGCGAGCAGATAAAGCTCGGGTCCAAGCAGGAGATGATCGGCTGGAAAGGCAGGGTTTTTGTCTCGAAATACACGGAAATGGGAGATGTCCTCACACGCACGGACGCCTACCGGCCTGTTGTGATCAGCGGCTCCGGCCTCAAGCCCGGGGAGTACGCTAATGTAGAAATTACGGGTGCAAAGCCAGGTTATTTTATGGGGAAGCTTATTGGTTAAGGCTGAACTGATTAAGGTTGCAAAGCTAAGTAAAGGATAAGGGTGCCGGCGAAGGCAGGAAAATATCAGCAGAAGCAAAGATAGTTTCAATAAAGGATGGTTTCAATAAAAGATGGTTTCAATAAAAGATGGTTTCAATAAAAGATGGTTTCAATAAAAGATGGTTTCAATAAAAGATGGTTTCAATAAAAGATGGTTTCAATAAAAGATGGAAAATCTCAACTAAAAAAATTAGCAAATAAAAATGGTCAATCTTTTCTTTATTCTGCTTTTTCCCTGTTTAAATGTTTTGTTTCAGATGTTTTTATGTTACTTAGTTTTTGGTTCTCTGCTGGTTTTTAACCATCAAAATCTTTTCTTTTAATTTTAATTCTTTCCAATCTAAAGTAAAGTATTTATGCATCTAACTATGTAATATTTTTTTACTTTAAAAATCTCAATTATTTGTTCGTTTATTTTTCCGGGGTGAAGCATATAGCTGGAGAAAGATCTCTCAAATGTTCCTACTTTTTTCAGGATACCCGCGCCTATATTCCTTATTCCATAATCGGGATTTTCATTGTCCTTGCCGCAACCTTCACCTCTGTGTATCTTCTGAAAATGGACAGTGAGGTTGCCGAAACAATCTATACTACCGAGAAAAGCGACCCCCGACAGACAGCGATATCCCTTGCGGCATCCGACCTTGCTCGCTGCCTTAACTATGCAGGAATGGAGGCTCTGGAATGGCAGGGCGAACACCCCGTTATCCTGCCCGAGGGCTCTCCGGTTGAGAGGTTTTCTGAAGACAACTTTATGGTAACCCCGCAAAACCAGAACCTTGAGAAAGGGGATACTCTTCAAATTTCCATAAACCTGCCTTCGGATGTCTGGGGTGAAATCGAATCCCTCTGGAAAAACAGGGACGTTGTTCTGATCGTAAACGACTCCGCAGGACGGGAAATCAAACGTGTGAACTATGGGAAGGCTACCGGTTTTTTTCAGAAAGTTTCCTTTGAAGAATACCTGGAAGTCCCGGAAAGTGCAAAAGCCGGATACGCATCCATCGAACTTTATTACGGGGACGAACTCAAAGCTTCGGACTGGTTCCGGATCGAAGCAAGTCCCATAAAGGACATTACTGCAGAGGCCTTTAATCAACTGCTTCTGGCAAATTACCAGAGCAACAGCCACACTTTCCTGGAATATGCCATTAATGTCAAACCTGACATAACCCCCGAAGAGATAAAGGTCAGAAAAGTTAACGGGACCCTGCAGAGGGAAATTTCCTCTGATGATAAAAAATACACGAACAAAAAATACACGATCTACTACATCTTCGAAGTCCCTGTTTTGAATTACACCCTTGTGGATCTCGAATCCGGAGAAACGTACAATCTGAGTATGAACCTCTCTACCCTTATCCCCTCAAGGGAACCTCTGCTTGAAGAACTTGTAAGGGAATATGAAACCGCCCTCGGAACCTCCTCAAGCCTGGACTCTACTTCAAATATCGTGCTCGGGGCGACAAACCTGAGGACTTTTATCTACGGCCCCTGGCAGCACTATGCAAACGGGCCTCTGAACATCCTGACCAATCCTGCCCTTGCAAGTTCGGTTAACGGGGCCACGCTCTACACTCAAAAACGGGTTTTTGACTCGGTTGACCCCCTGGCCCTTACATATACAACCTACTACAACGGAAAGGTCCTGTATGAAGACGTCTGTGCTTCCAGCAATTCAAAAACCAGTCCAAGCCTGTTGGATTCTACCAATTTGAATACAACCGGTTTTAATACGACCGGTTTAAATACGGCTGAGTCGAGCGCTTCTGTGTCCTTCTATGAGGCAGATGAAGGAGTAAACCTTACGACTGCATACTCTTCCCTTGCAGCAAACAGGTCTTTTTCCCTGGATGTGGAGAAAGGCATAGAACAGTCTCTTGAAGAGGTGAACATCTCCTATGACGAGCTTTCCGAATATTCGGAAATAACAGTTTCAGCCTCAGACTATACGGAAGGAGTTCTCGATGGCTGGGTCTTCAATGACCATGTGTGGGCCGAGGAAACCCCTGACCTTATCCACGATGTTGCCGACAGCGTTTACACAGCTCCTGTCCAGGGCCAGATCCTGAGGGACGGCTTCAATTCTCCTGTCCCTCTGACTTCAGCAATTACAAAGGATTTTGACCGAAATTCGGTATCATACAGCGGGCACACTGTCAGCTGGGAATCCGACTATTTTGTATCAGGCACGCATGAAGGGTCGCGTGTTCCCTCTTACTCCTGGAATGACTCTGTTACAAACTCCTATTCTGAGGCAGTGAACCCATCAATCGACCCTCCAAAAGGAAAGCTGAAAAGCTGGCAGGTTACCGACGCCTCTGTAAACCTGAAGTCTGTGGAGATGTCCGACCTGAGAGTTGAGCCTCACTACGAGTACAGGGCTAATGACCAGCTTGTTGCCGAACACAGGACTGATGACGGATATCTCAGTAGTGAGGATCACATCTTTGATTGGGGCATCCGTTATGATATATATTACAGCATCAGGACTAAGTGGGAAATCGATTACGACTACAAATACACGTATGTCTGGCATACTGTCAGCCATAATGAGGACGGCAGTACGTCCATAGAAGCAAATTACGGCACATCGAGAGGCTCGGACTCCGAAACCGTTAGCAAAACCGATCCGGAGTCTTTCTACCATACAGAAACCGAATCCGAAAACCTTACAGTAATTTATCACCAGCGACCTCCCACCGGAGGCTATACCGGGCTGTCAACCTATACCGACCCTGTAGAAAGAGAATACAGAAAAACAACCCTGTTGTATACTGCCGGTGAAGAAAAGTTTGACCCCTGCTGTTCCGATGCTGCAGACAAGTACAGGGCCGCCTATGTGGATATCAGGACGCTCGAAAGCACTTTCCTGACTTATCCCGACAGAATGTATCTCTCAGAGCGTGCCGTCAACTGCGATATCCCACCCTGGCTGCACAGGGTAATGGCTGAAGAAGTGCTGGCAATGCTTGATGCCATCGAAAAAGACAAACTGAACTTCAGCTACTCGCTCCTCGAATCCCCCGGAGAAGACCCGACCGACCTCCAGGTGGAAACTGCCGAAAAACTCCTTCATGACCTTGAAGCAAGCCGGGAAACCTACGTAAACAAAGCACAGCACCTCACCCCCACCGGAAAGATGTACGTCTGCAGCGACTCTGCCCGTTATATTGCAAGAAACGAAGCCTACAACAGGCTGCTTAAAGATATCGAGCAGAAAAACAAAAAACTGGACTCTGACCTCAACTCCTATATTCTCGATGCCCTTGGGAAAAAAGGCCTCAGCACGGGTGCGTTTGACAGCGTGACCTCAGGTCCCATGACCCTTTTCGATAACCCTGCAATGGAAAAGGCTGCTTCTGCTCTCGGGCAGGACATGGGCATAATCTCTACAATGAAAGTCACCGGCCAGCCCGAAAGTAAATACAACTGGACCGAAAACCTGACCCTCATCGTTGACCAGAAGCCGAACTACCTCTACCATGACCCTGACTTCGACCTGAGAGGAGAATACGAATGGGCTGATTCCATGGACGGGAAAATCACCTACCCCCTCGGTGTCCGGAACACCTGCATTTTTACGGCCAACGTCTCCGAAGAAATTGCAGATGCCATCTCTTCAAGCGGTGAATACGTAAAAACCGAAACTTCCCAGCAGATCAGCCGGAGTATTTCCACCCTGAACACGGAAGTTAACCTGCTGGAGCAGAACCTCAGCGAACAGGGAGTTTCTCTGGACACAGCCCGCCTTAACACAGAGGTCTACAACCTGAAACTGGTCTATGCTCGGGAAATGAGATATCAGATTACTGAAGAGGTAGTCGCTGAGGTGAGTTCAAATCCTGTTGTTTCCGGCTGGATAGAAGAAACCCGCGTCCGTGCAGTCACAGCTGGCTATCTTAACAGCCTCTCCGATGAAGAGATTATTGAAAAATCTACCACGGACCAGTTAGCAACCGAACTTGCCTCCATCGTAAAAACCGATATTCGGAACTCAAATCCTCCGATCGAACCTGACGAGCTTGAAGCCACCCTGAACAGAGTCGATACGGATGTTAGAATCGGTGTTGCAAACGGCATCTGTGCGGTTACGGCCAGCAAAGGGGAAACAATTGATATTCTTTTTGAACATATTGATGGTGAACTGAAAAGCCTGACAAACGAAACCGTGGACATGTATTCGGGAGAGGTAGCTGACAGAGTTACAAAAAGGCTGGACAGGACAATGGCAGCTGTTCCTTGTGGGCTTCCGGTATTGCCACCGCATTGGGTTTTTACGGTTAATGTGTGGACATATGAGGTAAAAGGAGAGTACGAGACGTTTACTCTTGTCGATAATGATAATGAAGTGATCCCAAAGCCTTACTTTGGGCATAAAGGGCAGAAATATGTTAGAAAGTATGAACACATAAGCCATCCTTATAAAAAGAATCCAGATGGAAGTAGCATTTGGTTAGGTGAAAATTCAAGGATACAATTCCAAATAAATGGATATGCGTCTACCATTGTTGGAACTGGCCCTAAAGGTGTCGGTGATAAAGAAGGGGGCTATTCAGAAAAATCAGTTGGATTTGTTGAGCTATAAACAAGATTGGTGGATAAAATGAAAATAAAAACTCTATTTTTAGGATTCCTTATATGTTTGGTGGTATTTCCAAACGTATCTTCTGCAAGCAGTCCATATGGAGAAATGCAGGTTTATTACAATGACAGATTATTGCCTGGCTCTGAAGTTGCAAAACCTACTTTAAAAATAGGGGAGCCATTTAATGTGAGTATAAATCTCACTGTTTACCAAAAATCAGAAGTTTCGGTAATGTTAAGTGAAATTGGTGATGGAGATTTTGTAATTTTGAATGGATTCACGAAAGAAATGAATAAATATGGCTCAAAAGTCATGGAAAAAGACTCCTCTAAAGTATTTGAATGGACGGTAATTCCTACTGAAAATTGGGCTGGTGGTTCTATACCAGTTAACTTTGTTTATCAAATTAATGATTTTGAAACGGGGAAAATTTTAGTTAACAGCGGATTCACCGTTGCTTATCCATATATTTCCAACGAATACTATGAAGGCGAACCTCCCACCTCTGAAGAGCAACCAGCCTCAGAAACAGAGCCTGCCTCCACATCCGCATCCGCTCCAGCCTTTACACTTGCCGGTGCGCTTTCTTTTCTCGTATTGGCTTTTGCCCTTTTCCGCAGGTGAAAATCCTGCTTGGAGACTTATTTTTGGGCTTATCTCCAGATCCATTTTTTTTCTTAAGCATAGACATTTTCAGGGTTGTTTTCAGGTTTGAGTTTCTTGGTTGCTTAAAATCCAGCTTCAAAAGAGAGATTTTTGAGTTTTAGGTGGTCCCTTATTTATCGGTTGATATTATCCGAATATCCGAAACTGGGATCTTTTGTTTTATTAATTCTATCCTTGCAGATGAACTTGTCTCGACTGCAACATAAAAAAGAAACAAACGGATTCATATCTTGCCGGAGAACCTCATTCAAATTTATAGATACATATAAGCACCTCCGCCAGCTTGTCTGGCGGCCCTTCACAAAAAACAGAAAAAACGGATTTGAAAGGGAAATGATAGTGAAATTTATACAGTTTTAGCCTTTTATGCTTCTTTTTTACTCACAAACATCTTTAGTAACCTTTACTTAGTGGCACTCTCTCTTTATTTTTCGGTCTCTTTTTTGTCTTTTCGGGAAAGACCGCTCTCCTTCGTCGAGCGGAACAGGAACGACTCAATATAGCGAATATGGTTGTAAGGCTCAGATAGATCTATTATTTAGTCCGCTTGAGCGCAGATCCCGACTATGCCTGAAAAAAGGTAATGAGGGGTCAGCCCGGGGCTGGCAAAAATCCCTTTCTTCTATTTTTGGTTCAGCTGGAACCAATAGCTAATGTAAGAAGCTCTTATCTAAATGCAGTAAACTTCTCTTTCACGGCACCGCACACAGGACACCTATCTGGAGCTTCCCCTTCGAGAGTGTACCCACATACTTCGCAGATGTGGACAGGCCCGAGGTCGACGTCATTTCCTGCATTAACCGCATCGAATGCTTTTTCAAAGAGCTGTTTGTGCAGTTTTTCAGTGGCATAGGACCATTCGAAACTTCTCTGCGCGAGTTTTTCTTCCTGGAACTTTGCTACTTCTATGTAGACGGGGTACATTTCTTCTATTTCGAATGTCTCACCGTCGATTGCAAGTTGAAGGTTTTTCAGGGTATCCCCCGGTCCAAAGGCTGCCATGCTGTTTGCGACAAAACCCCCGTTGAGGTGTTTCAACGCTTTATAATGGTCGCCTGCATGTACGTATTCGGCATGGGAGATTGCCCGGAATAAGCGGGCTACGTTTGTGAATTTTTCTTTTTCGGCCTGGTTTGCAAAATGCAAATACCTCATATGGGCCTGGCTTTCCCCACCAAATGCATTGATCAGATGCTGTTCTGTCATTTTTCTCATTTTAATAACCCCTTTATTATAAAATTCGATGGTTTATATCCTCAGGACTTACGTATTTTAGAAGTAAAATAAAGTGTGGGCAGGTCTGTCACAGAAATTCTTATGAGACCTTTTGAAATTTCATGCTATCTCTTCTGTTTAACTGTGTAAGTCTGAGTTCACGCTTTATTTGAATTTAGAGAATAAAAGTCTTTTTAATCTGCTAAATTATTTTATACAGTTGGCGTTGGGTGAGGAATTCTATTCTGAAGGCGGTATTAGCTAAAAAAATACTATGAATTCAATTTATAGGTTTACTCTGACGGATTTAGTATCCGATTTCTGATAATTCTAAATTTACGTTTCAACATAATATCTATTTTGGGATAGCTCACCACCCTTACCTTCAAAATCTTCTAATTGTTTTATTCTTTTATTTTGCCAGATCAACAGAGCAACCACCGAAATCATTAAGCCGGAAATTATAAACATTAAGGCAATTCCTCTGCCTTCTCCTACTCCAATAATAGAACCAGCTGTTTCAGACAATAAACCCTCAGGTTCTAAAAGCGGATTGAATATTTTGTCTGCTAAAAAACCTGCTACTGCATAAGCTATGATGTAGCCAAGATAAGTAATCATAGAAATAATCGACCACACACGCCCCTGTTTACTGTTATCAATATTTTTTCGAATTAAAACTTCAAGAGATGTATTAATAAAAGGCAATGTGGCAAAAAACATAAATCCTGCTAAAGTGACAAAAGCTATATTTGTTGAAAGTCCGAGATTGGCAAAAAATAAGCCTGACATGAATAGTGAGATAGATAAAGTTTTTACATGTTTGTTTTTGCTGCCAAATACCCCGATAAACAGGCTTCCGATCAGTATGCCTGATGCGCAGATCGATTGAGTGATCCCTGCCGCTTTTACTGTTGTTAAATTTAGCAGCATCGGAATAATAAGAGATTGAAGCAATCCGACAAAAAAGAGCACGAGCATAATAGTAATAATCAGATTAACCACGCCTCTATTTTTCGAAAATTCCTGAATACCTTCTCTAAGGTCAGCCAAGTTGTTTTGTTCCGATTTCGTAATTTGTGTTCTGCCCAGGGTATTTCTTATCCATATAACAATGGAGCTGGCAATTAAGAAAGTGGTAACATCAATTAAAAAAACAAATTTGATATCCATTATTGTGAGTATAATCCCGGCTAAAAAAGGAGAAATTAAGTATTGAGCCGAACTTGCTAACTGCACCAATCCACTTGCTTTGGCATATTGATTTTCAGGCAGGAGATCCGTAATCAGGGCCTTATAGGCTGGTTCCTGAAAAGCTGAAAAAATTGAACTGATTGCAATCCCAAGATAAATTTGCCAGAGTTCAATATTGCCTTTCAGCATCATAACAAATATGAAGAGAAGCCCGAGCGTTGATCCTGAATCCCCGAAGACCATCATTAAACGTCTATCATAACGGTCTGCCAGTATACCTCCATAGGGCTTTAGCAAAAAAGGTGGCAAAAAAGCACACATGAGTATAAAGACATAGCTTGAAGCCGTACCGGTTTGTTGGTATACATATACTCCTAAGGAAAAAATAGTAAGGCCACTACCTATTATTGAGATGAATTGTCCAAACCAGATAAAAAGGAATTTGGAATAGTGATCTGTAGAATTATTTGTCACTCAGTTAACTCCCGTGGTCCTGTCATTTTCGGTAACTCGTCAACCCCAGTAGTAAGATGTTCTTTCGAAAAAGCCATCTCTTTGTCTAATATGATAATAATTGCAGCAACGACAGTAATAAGCACTGTTTCAATGCACTTTGCAAATTGGGTCATTTGCAGAGCTTCCTGCAAGAAATTGATGGAAATGTGAACGAGAATCGCTGCCAGAACACTTTTTCCGTTTTTGATGTAGATCCAGCTGACAATCACTCCAATAGGGACGATGCTGACAAAAAAATTCACCGCATACCAGATGTTTTCGTGGAAAATCACGTACTGATACATGTCATTGACAAAGATCAGCGGGAAGTGCCAGAGCGACCAGAGTATACTGAAAACAACCGATGCCGTAAAGAAAGTGTGCCGGCTTTGCAGACTTTCAAAGCCGTATCCTCTCCATCCGAGCTCTTCAAAAATCGAAGCCAGGATAAGAGTAAGAAACGCGGGGACAAACCCTGATGAAAAAGAGTATCCTTCAGCAAATTGAAATTGAGAAGTCGATCCACCAAATGGAAGAGAAAGAAAAATAGATGCCAGAACAGTGAGTGGCATTAGTAACATAAATGCCAGTAACACTTTTGGGTTTATTAACCTGAGATTAATAAACCGATTGATAAAATCCTTTTTTAAATACGAATTTTTGGATGTAAATATCATAAATAGTGCAACAAAAAAAGGTACCATCAGTCCTAGTAACGCTAATAACATATACAGTCCACTATCATCATGAAAACTTAAATATGCCGCTGGAAACCAGAGAGCATAGGTTATAATATAAACCATAATATAATAGGTTCTGGGTTTATACCTGTAGTTCGGAATCATCTTTCTTCCACCTTTTAATCACCATGACTGTTTCTGATTTTTTGCTATTCGCCCTGATTTTTGCAGTCAAAAGCAATAAATTTGTTTTTAATTTTTTTATTTAATAATAGAAATGACAGATTATAATAACGCTTTACATTATTTATGTAATATGTGTTTTTTTATTTGAAAATCCATGATGTTTTATATAACGAGTAGATTTGAATCACATAGATGCGCTTTATATGATGAGGTACAAGAAACAATTTGCTGGCAAGAAGTGAATTGATAACATAGCTAATATTTGATTGTCTAATTTTTCCTGTGTAAGTGAATGTTTTTTATCTATTTGTAGCTCTCCGGTTCTAACCACTCCAGCGCGTTGGTCGAAATGATAAGAACAATGTTCAGGCTTCGCTGGATCAACATGAACTCTTAACCACGAGTCTGTGGAAATCAGTTAAATACTAATATACAAATCCCTATACCGTAAAAACTGGAGACTGATATTATGGACCGGGAAATAAGGATACTCCACACTGCAGACACGCACCTGGGATACCGGCAGTACCACAGCGAGGTACGGAGGCAGGACTTTTTTAAGGCTTTTGAGTTGGTCATTCAGGATGCGGTTGACATGCAGGTTGATGCTGTTGTGCATGCGGGAGACCTTTTTGATTCGAGGAATCCGACCCTTGAAGACCTCCTTGAGACTATGAACATTCTCTCCCGGTTGAAGGCTGCAAACATACCTTTTTTCGGAATTGTCGGGAACCACGAGAGCAAGCAAACTACCCAGTGGCTGGACCTCTTTGAAGAGATGGGGCTTGCGGGAAGGCTCGGGAAAACACCGAAGCTTGTCGGGGATACGGCAATCTACGGGATTGACAGCGTCCCCAAGTCAAAAATTCCTCTTTACGATTATTCAGGATTTGAAGTACCGGAGTCCCTGCCGGAAAACTGCAGGAAGCTCCTTGTGATGCACCAGATCGTACAGCCCTTCCCGTATGCTGACTGGGACTGCGCCGAGGTGCTTGAAAACCTGCCCTTTAAGGTTGATGCAATTCTCCTTGGGGACTACCACAAATATGAGAAAATAAAGGTAGGGGAAGGGGAGACCTGGGCTACGTACTCGGGAAGCACCGAACGCAACAGTGCGTCTGAAAACGAGCCCCGTTCTTACAATATTATCACTCTTTCCGGGGAAGGGCCGGAGATCAGCAGGAGGACCATCCCTACCCGTAATTTCCTTTTTATCACGGCAAAAATCGATGGGGGAGAAAAGCCTTACGAACAGATCTTTTCTGCAATAAATGAACATCTTGAAGAGATTCCCGAATCTGTCGTGTTTCTGGACATCTCAGGAGATTCAGACTCAGTTCTTTCTTTCAGCGAGATCGAAGAATACCTGTTAAGCAAAGGAGCTCTTGTGTCAAAGGTGAAAGATGCCAGGATAAAAGAGAACCTTCCCGAAGAGGTTGTGAAAGTCGCATTTTCCGACCCGGACCATGCAGTTGCCGAAGAGATACGCAGGATGAGCTTAAACGACGGAGGGCTGATAGTCGATGAGATCATCCGGAGCCCGGACGTTTCAAGGTCAAGGGTGGACGAAGAAACCGAGAACCGGCTTTCGAGATTGATTGAAGCGATAGATTTCAAAGACCCGGATTTCAGGATAGAGATCCCTGCCAGCCCTGTAAGTCCTACAGACTCTATTGATCCTGTCAGTCCTATAAACACCGTAAGTTCTGCTGACCCGGTCAGCGCTGTTAGTCCTGAAAGCTCTACTGACCATGTAAGCTCTGTCATAATTGAAAATCATGAAAAATCTATTCCGGCAGTTGAGGCTGAAAAGGTTGAAACTCTTGACCCTGCCGGAGAAACTGAATTTGCGGCGGGAATTGCCGGCAAAACCGAAACCTTGCGGGCTCCTGTCAGAATTAAAAACTCTGAATCTCTTAACGAAGCACTCAAGAAGAGTTATGAAGCTCCTGATAAGGTCCGTGAAGCCCCTGATGTGAACCCTGAACTTCCTGAGCCCCTTCCGGCATTTGAAAATACCGGCTCCCCTGAAACCTTTGGGTCGTGTGAGAAGATTGTTTCATCAGAAATCCCTGAAAAGAGTGGGGTAGAGGCAGATTCTGAAAAAGAGGGCATGGATAGAGTTGAAAAACCTGCTCATGATCCGGATAAAGCTGCAAAACCGGTAAAACAGAGCCAGAGAAAAGGAAAAGGAAAGTCTGCCGTACCCAGACAGTATAACCTTGGTGATTACCTGTGAAGCTGAAAAACCTGTCCATAGAAAACATCCGGAGCTACAAAAAGCTGGACTTCGCTTTCGAAGACGGAGTGACAGTCATTTCCGGGGTAAACGGGAGCGGGAAATCAAGCCTGCTCGAAGCCTGCTTTATGGGGCTTTTCGGGAGCAAGATCCTCTCAAAGGACTTTGTGCTTGCAGATATGATCTTCAAAGGAGCTGAGGATGCAAAAATCAACCTGGGCTTCGAACATCTCGGGAAGGAGTATCTTATTGAGCAGGCTTTCAGGTACTCTTCAAAAAGTGAAAACGCTTCCAGTTCAAAATGTGTGCTCTATGCTGACGGAGAAAATATTGTTGACCAGGCAACCCGCACCTATGAAGAGGTCTGTGCCCTCCTGAACATGGATGAAGAGGCATACCGGAACTGCGCCTACATCCGGCAGGGGGAAATTGACGTGCTTATCAATGCAAAGCCAAAGGACAGGCAGCGCATGATCGACGACCTGCTCCAGCTCGGAAAGCTTGAGGAATATCGCGAAAGGGCAGGGTATGCAAAGACAGCTGTCCGAAGGCTTGAAAGGGACACAAAAAATAGCTTTTCGGGTGTGAAAGCCGAAATCGAAGGGATTGAGAGTACGGAGCCAGTTAAAGCCCTAAACGGACTCAAGCAAAAGGTGAAAGAAACTGATGGCTCATTAAAAGAACTTAACGAGAAAAAAGATTATGCTGCTGCCCGTAAAGGAGAACTTGACCTCAGGATTGCCGAGTACAGGGAACGCCTGCAGGAAATTGAGGTTTTGAAAGAGGCTATCCGGAAGACTCAGGAAGATAAAGCCGGCTGTTTTAAGGAAAAAGAAGCTTTTTCCGGAGAAGTCCAGGGTCAGAGGCGCGTTTTGCTTGAACTTGGGGAAGAAAACGCCGGTTTAAGAGAAGATTGCGGTTTTGGAGACCTTGAAATTGAAGCCCTTTTGTTGCGGCAGGAAAAAGAGGAGTCTTCTGCCAGGGAAAAGGTAAATGCCTTGTCAAAGGATCTTGCTCTCCTCCTGAAAGAAGAAGAAACAGGTTCGCAGGCCTTATGCGAGCTTGAAAAAGAAAAAACTGAAGCTGAGCGCACCCTGCTTGAGTGCAGGACCAGCATCGGGGCTGCAAATAAGGAAATTGAAGGGTACAGGGAAAACATAAGGAAGCTTGAAGAGGAGAGCAAAGGGCTCGGAGAAAAAGCAGGTTTTAAAGCAGGCTCAGGCGCCGCGGATGAAATTGCCCTGTTGATAAAGGAATTTGAAGAAAAGGAAAGCCTTCTCAGGGACCGGAAAAACGAGGTATCAACAAAACTCGGGCTTACTTTTAAGGAAAAAGAAACCTGTGACCTGAACCTTGCCGAGCTCGAAAAGGAGCTTCAAAACTCCGGGGCTGCAGTCCGGAAAGGAAGCACGGAAATCGAGGCTCTTGAAAAAGAACTCAGGGAGAACTCAAAAGCTGTACTGGATATCCAGGAGCAGAAGTCCGAGGTTTTGGCAGAGCTTCAGGGACTTGGTTTTGCCGCAGACCAGCTCGAAAACCTTGAAGATTTCAACGAGCTCCTGCTGGAAAACAAAAACAGGCTTCATGGAAAAGAAAAAGAGCTTGAGGCTACTCTAAGGGAACTTGAAAACAGCCTCCGTAAAAACCGGGAGCTGCTTGCTGCGGGGAAGTGCCCCACCTGCGGGCAGGAACTCAAAGGGTCAGAAATTGCCTGTACAGCCGAGGAATGCGAAGATAAAATGGAAAAACTTAGCTCCGAACTTGCGGACATAAAACTCCAGCACGCGGAGCTTGAGAAAAAACTCACCCGGCTCAAGGATGCAAAGAAGCTGGAAAAGCGAATTTCGGATTATGATATTGAAATTGAAAAACTTCAGGAGAAGGCAAAAGCTTCCGGCAAACTGATTGAGACACACAGGGCCCGGATAGAGGAAGACTCCCTCAAACTTGAGAACCTTGATAAGCGAAAACAGGAACTTGAAAGCTCAGGGACTCAGCTCCTTTCGGACATTAAAGCCCTGCAGGCCAAGGAAGCCGAAGCTCAAAAAGCTCATAATGAAGGCGAAAATGCCCTCCGTGAGGCAAAAGCTCTTGACAGGAAGTTTGCCGAAAACACCGCCGAAATCGAAGCCCTGAACGGAAAAATCCGGACTTCCCTTGCCCTTATCGAAAATTATGGAGAGAGACTTGGGGAGCTAAATGATAAGTTAAAGGCACTTGCAGAAAAGGAAAACCTCTCAAAAGAAAAACTCAAGGCTCTTGAACTTGCCCTCGAAGCTGCGCGGAAAATGGAAAATGAGGCCAAAATAGCCCACGCTGAAAGTGAAAAACTCCTGGTACAGGCCAAAAAGCTCCAGGTTAACCTGCTCCGCATAGAAAACATCAAACATAAAATCTCCGAACTTGAGGCTGCTATAAGGAACCTTGCAGAAAAAGTGGGTTTCTTTGACCGTGAAATCCTTGAACGCAGTGAGAGGGCAAGGCAGCTGGGAGAAAAACTGGAAGGAAACAGGCTTTCCGAACTCCAGCAGAAGCGAGCCCAGTTTGAACAGGCGCAGGCAAAAATCACCGAGAACATCCGGGAAAAAACCGAAGAAAAAGACACCCTGCTCAAAGAAATCGGCATGCTTGAAAATAGCTTGAAACGCCTCAGGGAACTCAAAGAGGAATTCAAGTCTCTTGAAAACAGGCAGCTCTACCTTGAAGCCGTCTACAGCAATGCCGAAGAGCTTGAAGATACCTATCTGCGCGTCCGGGCAGATATGCGGGCAAGGAACATAGGCGCCCTTTCCGTCCTCTTAAATGAGATGTTTGCTTTCATGTACACAAACAACGCTTACTCCCATATCGAGCTTGACCCCGAATACAACCTGACCGTCTACAGAAAAGACGGCACACCTCTTGAACCCAAACTCCTCAGCGGAGGCGAGCGTGCAATCTTCAACCTTGTCCTGCGCTGTGCCATCTACAGGCTCCTTGCCCTGGGCTTTGGCGGAGATAAAGCCGATGGGCTCCCTCCCATGATCCTTGACGAACCCACCGTTTTTCTTGACCGCGGGCACATCAGGCAGCTCTTGAAACTCATAGACATGATGCGCAGCATCGGAGTCGGCCAGATCATAGTGGTCTCCCACGACGACTCCCTCATCGATTCCGCAGACCACGTCTTCCAGGTAGAAAAAGACCCTCTTACCAACATGTCCTCAATTACAAGGCTGTAAAAAGGCTTTCATTATTTGGCTTTTATTACCAGTACACAAGGTAGTTGAACAATTCGTCAGTCTGCTCCTGGTATCCCTCAAAAAAGCTGTAGTCTTTTATCAGGTAGCCTTCGTCTTCGGAGGAGAGGTCTTCAAGGAAGCCGTACCAGTAGACAACCATGCCTTCTCCGAAAATGTTGGCATACTCCCGGAACTGTTTCTTTGAGTAATGTTTGTGTTCGAAATCGTCCCCGAAGAGGGCTTTGCTTTCAATCCAGCTGACCATACGGTCTTCTATGCAGATAGGGGTTGAAAGGACGAAATCCGGGGTTTTTCCGTCTCCCTTAGCCCGGATTTCAGCTTCGGTGCAGTAGGGAATCTCCCTGTCGTCAAGCCATTTACGGATGATCTCCTCCCCCATTTCGCCTTTTTTGCACTGCATCTCATGGGCACGGGGGGAAAAGAAATAATCGGCATCAAGGGCTTTTCTGACCTCTTTTCTCAGGCGGCGGTTTTCTATGCAGTCGAGGTGCTTGAAGAGCCAATTAATGCTTTTTCGGGAGAAGTCGCAGTTCTTGAGAATCAGGGAAGCCATGAGTGTCGGAGGGAAAAATGTATACTCCGCAAGTTCAAGAATGGACCTGCCCTGCTTCCACCTCATAAAGAGCTCCTTTTCCCTGAAATAGATCCTCCTGTGCTTGAACCTTGTCATTTTCACGATCTTCTGGTTAAGAATGGTAGCAAGCATGCCCGCAGGTCTGGAATATTCTTCTGAAAGGCGAAAAACGTCTCCAAAGTTGTGCAGGGAGCCGTATATCTTCTGGTATGTCTGGCGGTCCATCCTCAATCATCATAGTCCTTTTCTTGTTTTAACATAGAAAATGAAATCGAATAACATGAACGAAAAGCGAGCTAAGGTAATAAATCGGAGTCAAGCCACAATGCCGAAAGACATTCGTCAGGCCGGTTCTGCAGGCCTGTCTGGAAACTCAGGAAACGAAGAAAGCATTTTTCTCATTTTTGGGCTCTATACGTTTTTTCCATAACTCCGGCCTGCGACTCCTTTTTAAATTAATTTGAACAATTCCGGATAACGATAAGTTTACTCCAGGTTAATTCTGGAGGTTAATTCTGGAGGTTAATTCTATATTGCCTCTAATCATTTCAGAAAACTTCTGTTCACTCCGTTAATTTTGAGTTTGCAAAGTTACCCTAAATTAATTCTGCTCTTATAAGTTAATTTTGACTTGTTCCAAGTTTACCTATTTTCTCAGAGAGGAATTTTTTAACTCCAGAACTCCTCTTCGTAATTATCAGGGAGGTCTATATCCATAAATTCATCAAGTTTTTTACGTTTGTCCCTTTTTTCAGCTGCTTTTCCCGGTCTTTCTTCCCCCCCGGAAGGATAAATATTTTTCTTTTCTTCTTCGTCATAGGAGGAAAATATTGTTGAATGCTTATCCCTGGAGATTATTTTCTCCTGAACTTTTGGTTTTTCCTGAGTTTTTGGCTGAAGCTTTGCATATATAATCGTGTCTTCTTCGACAGGGTCTTTTTTCAACCTGGATTCCAGCCTGAGGGAAGCTTTCTCAGCCTCACTGGAAACCTGCCTGTCCTGCAGCTTTTTCTCGGGATCTTCTTCAGGGTGTTTCTCCGCTTTTTCGTCCACAATTGCTTCATGGCGTCCAAAGAAACATTTCCGGGCATCTTTTTCCTGAGAAAGTTTTACCTCCCTTCTTTCAAGATGTCCTTCTGGAGGTCTTTCTACCGGTCTTGTAGGGGTCCAATCTCCTTTCCCGGAGATGTTCATTCGGGGCAGAGGCTGTCTCCCTAACTTACGGAAGGTGTCTTCAGCGTAGGTATCTTTATTCCGGTCATCTCTGCCGGACCTTACTTTACTTGTTGCATTGTAGCCTATAAGGCAGGTAGGTTCTCTTGTTCTCCATTCCAGGCAGAAGAGGTGGCATTCCCGCCCTTTACATGTCTGGTTTTCATCAAGTGGGCAAACTTCTGGGAGGGTCATAATACTATGAATACGCAGAATATAAAAAATAGTTAACGGTAATAAATTTGGAGTAAAATGATTCGAGCCCCTTTCAGGGTGGCGAGTTCTGAGTTTAGAACCGTTACTTTCACCAGGCTTAGAAAACCGATATTATAAAGTCAGATGATAGATTGACTGAAGTGAGTATAAAATGGGGATACACAATTATAAAGATAACTCCCTCAAACGAGCTGAACTCAGAATTCGAGAAGCGGAGTATCACGAGGAAAACAAAAACCTCATATTGCTTTTTGAGAACTTTCTTTTTGCAGAGCCCCACGGAGGAGGGTTTGAGAAAGGAGTGTTTAAAGGAAAGTCGAATTTTGCGCCCTTCGGGTTCTATGATCGTTTTTGGGGAATTATTCGAAACATTTGCAGTTATTATCTCTACTTATCTCTACTGAAGCTTAGGGAAATAGCTACTGGAAACTTGCAATGAAGGCAAAAGGCCAAAAACTTTGGAAAATATAAACAATACTCGTTTGAGTAAACATTGAGTGTTCAGAAAAAACAATAGCAAGAAAAATTGTGAAAATTGAAAGGACATCTGTGGAAAGTCGTTTCAATCACTACTCAAAGGAAGCTTTTACAAGCAATTTGTGTGATTATATATCTCGTGTAATTTTATACAAATTATTCAATCTGTAATAATAGAATAATCTTCGTTTTTTTAGTCATATTATTTTTTCTTTGTTCTATATATTAAGTATATAAGCACTATCATTAAAACAGCGAAGATCACGATATGTATTGCAGGTATTCCATAAATCATTATTGCATTAGAGCTTATAGCCATGGTATCACTATGTTCTTTATTTAACACCTTAACTCCCATTTTTTGTAGGGAATATGTTGAATTTGAGAGTTTTATCTAATTCTCTTACTTTCTTAGGAACTTCAGTAATGATACTTTTTTCACCAAAGTTTATACTTTTCACTTTTCTAAACTTCAATAGGATATCAATGGGTGAGACCTTGTCATTTATCTCTGCTTTTTTAATTGCCTTCAACAATTTACAGTACGCATATAATGAAAGAAATGCCACAAACACATGCCCATAAACGCTCTCATCATCATGAAGATACAATTTGTCAGCGTCTAATGTTGTTTTGTATGCATCAAACAACTTTTCAATCGAGTCTCTTTTTTTGTAGAGTTCATACATCTCCTTTTTTCCTATGTCGTAATTGGAGATAATCAAGAACTTCCCTGCTCTATTTTGTTTTAAAGAGTACTCTTCATCGCTGATCTTCCCTTCCTCTCTCTTTCTGAAGATCGTCTTCTGTTCTTCAAGTCTTAGATCCAGGTCTTCATATAAATATAGGAACCTATTTCCTAACTTTCTTTTACCACATTTGATGAGTCTATCATGATAGATGAATTCTTCATTAAGGTGTATTCTTGTGTCATAATAGTGGCTGTTCCTTTTTGTTGGTAACACAAATTTGATATGGTTTTCTTCTAAGCAGTTAAGGATGTTCTCTGAGAAAAAACCACGATCAAGAAGAAGTATCTTATCGCTGATATCCAACTCTTCTATTGTTTTGTATAATGTCTTTATGTCCTTCACACTGCCTGGAACTGATTTGATCATAGTAGGCATTTCACTATCAAGACCACAAAGAAGGGCAAAGTTGATTTGGGGAACTTGAATACAGTCTTTGTTGTAGCCTTTTTCAGCCTGTAGAATATTCATAGATCGAGAGAAACAGGAACTTAAGTCATAGACGAGTTGAGTGTCTGCATTTTTGAGATGATTGAATAGCTCATTCTGCCCAAACCTATCACAACCTACTTCCCTTAACACTTTTGAAAGATTGGATGGATTAAGATTTGGTTTTATACCTTCAAGATTATAGAGATCTTCCCAAGTATCTTTAATTCGTTTGAGGGGGACATATCCATTTACACGAACAATTGACATTGCATAGAGTTCTTCCCAATATTCCGGAAAATTTTTCATGAGAAAAGGTTTGAGCTCTCCCATCATATTATGTAAAATCATTGAATTTCCATAGTCAGTGACAGAGTGAGGCACAGGTATCACATTAGTTTTAGGTTTCTCACCTTTAGGTATAAAGCCGTAATCTTTGTCGAGTCTACCAATGTAAACTGAAACTTTACGACCCTTCTTAATTTTTTTGTCATATTCACTCGTAGAGCGATAAACATAATGACAAGCGCCTCGAACTTTGATTTCAAGACATTTTTCTCCAGCTTTACGCTGATCTTCAAGCCAGCATCTTGCCCAGGGTTCCATAATCCCTATTATGTAGGGAATATAGGCATATATAAGTTTCGATTTGAAATCGTTCTACTGATATTAAAAATGAGAAAAAATAAGCAAATTAGAGGATATAGTCCCTATAAATAGGCAGAGTTAAGGTTAACAATTCTTTATTTAACAAGGGATTACAAAACTTGATATAGAATGGATAAGTACTGTTAAAGTTGACAAAATTCTATTAATTTCAATAAATCATGCGTAATATAATTTTTTAATCATGTTGAACTCCATAAATATCTTTTATCTAATTCCTTATAAGTTTTCTGTCCATAGTCTTTAACAATCTCAGTTCCATATATTTTCTTATATATTGTCAACTCCAAGCTTTTGTTTTGGCAACTACTATAAAAAATCGGCAAGTTTAAATTCATATTTGATTTTTTTTCGGATCTCTATTGGGAGAAAATGTGTATAAAAATTTAAGAAAGATGGATGTGCCATTCAATAAATAAAAAACTCACAAATAATTCCTATTTATGTCGAATCACACGTGATCAAACTGGGTCTCATGATCACCAGGATATGATTTTTTGTTATCGTTGTCGCCTCTCCAGATCTCGTCAGGGATCCTGTCTGGGAAGGCATCACACTTATGTTTATGAATAGCTTTCAGGCCATCAAATTTAATTTCACTCTGGATATGAAAATGCTTGCAATATGAGCAGACAGGACTATAGATGATTTCTGCGTCAGAGGAGTCATCTAAAACGAATTATTCTTCAGCCGTGTTTACCACTCCATTCGTTTATAGTCAAGTCCGAGGTCCCGTGAGACACGCTCCCATACCATATGGTTATGAAGCATGTTCCACTCTTCATTTGATAGTTCTCCAGAGATAACTCGAGGAGCCAACTCTACATTATACTTCCTCATCATATTTTTTATATAAAGGTTTTATCTTTTCATCAAAGTACTTCTTATTCCACCCGGATTTCCCAGGTCTCATCGAGTAAATGTATTTTTTTCCACAGGCTCAGGCTTCACCCACTCTATAAGTTGATGCAAGTTTTATGTCGGGCAGGGAGAAAGACGTGCCATGTGGATGGTTGTGAGCGAAACTGTTGCCCCTGGTTTTTTCAAGTTCTCCCGCATTGAATGATACTGAACTTTTTGTCCTTTCTTGGAGAAGATAATATCTCCTTTTTTGTCGAGGACTGTGGCAGTTTCAAAGTCATTATCCTTGATATCTTTCTCATGCTCCCGGAATATCTCTTCAAAATCGATCTTTTTACTTCAGTTTTCTTCTCCTGTTTCTCTTCCTTCTTCTTTTCAGTCTTAGTCTCTGTCTTGTTAGTTTTCTTCTTTGTTTCAGTCTTCTTTATGGTCTTTCCAGATTCTTTGAAAGCCCACTCCCTCTTTTCCTCATCCCAATACAACCCGGCTTTCTCCTTCTGCTTCTCATACTCTTCGTGGTGTATCAAGATCCGGATCATCAAAGAATACAACAGCTAGATGTCGGAAGTTAGGTTTATGCAGCAGCTGCAGGGCCATATCAGACTCAGGAGTTCCATAAGTGAAATACTCTCCCACGATTGCAGAATGGTCAGGCTTGGTACCTCTCATCTACGGGCCCGACAAACCTCCACATGTTCTGCCCTTCCTCTTGATATGCAGCTCCTCTGCCCTCTTATATGCTCCGTGCGTAGAGGTCCTGGCAAGCATATCGGCATAGGCTTCCACGTTTGTTTTATAGGCTCTAGTGATCTCTTTTTCTACCTTCTTGAGTTTCCTATCCTTGCCTACATCGATTAATGTCCTTATTTGGCCTGTGCGGCCAATGGTGACAGTTTCAGAGCCGCCCCAGATATCCTCTGCACACTTCCGGATCTCGTCCTTGAGGGTCCTGCTCCGGACCTTCTTGTCTGATGATACCCAGGCCCGGTCTTTCAACTGCGCACCGGCCGTCTCGTTGAACTCGGCAATGTACCCGAAGTATTCAGCTGACAGCTTCTCGATCGTTTCCTTCTGGACCTCCGTGAGTTCTTCGGAAGAGCTTTGGAAGTAGCTCCGAAAATCTGAGGAACTACTTCCACGGAGGAAACTTGTTTTCTTCTCCCCTGCCTGCAGGCCTGCGACAAATCCCCCGATATCTTGATAGTCAGAGCTGCAGCCTGGGCAGCGTTGATAGTTTTAACCTGCTTGTCGATGTTCCTGTCCAGGACCTCGGGATCAATTGCCAAGCAGATCCCCCACAGCTTTCCCTATCGTCGCTACTATATCTATCATACGATGTTTTGGTTCTCTTTTATAGAGATCATCGATGAGGTCTTACTAAATCCTTAAATTTCCTTTAGTTGTTCTTACTTATTCATATTTTAGTAGATAATTTTATTACTAAGTAACTACTATCATTTAGTTGGCTAGCTTCAAAACGAACTCTTAACCCCCCATACCCCACATCTTTTTTAAATATTGAAGCTGGCCGCTATGAATAAGCAAAAGAGTGTTTTGCAAAGGCAAAATTAGAAGGTTCTGATACTAAAAATTCAAAATCTGATGAAGATTATCCGCGCGAGTACATACTCGAGTAAGTATATCGTTCAGATATAGGGTTGGAAATTTAGCACATCAAGATTTCATGGTTTCGAATTACATCTCTCGAACTTTTGTTGGGTGATATAGGTATCTCGAATTTCTTGTACGCTACTGAAATAAATTCACCATACAGATTTCATAAAGTTGCCTTAATTCAAATTCACTCCGTTTCTAAAATACGAATTAAATAAAAGAGTTGATTATTTTCAAATTTTTCAAAGATTATCGGCCAAATATCTTATATTCCTATTTAATGGATGAGTTTGGAAAAGCATATTATGAAGAAAACAAGAAAAATAAAACAGTAAACGCCACCATAAAAATTTAACAGTAGACATTCTTTTACGATGATGTCAATCTCGTTTATGTTGTAAATAATCTTCAAATTCAAAGTAGAAATCTTGGAATTGTTTGATAGAATCTACAATATCTTCAAAATAATCCATATCTTCAAAACATAAGAATAGATAACCAGGTTACAGGGCAAGAAGGTGGGTCGTGGAAAGGACACATTCTTGGCTGAATAGATTCAGAAGGCTGCTGATTAGATGGGAAAAGAAGATTGAGAATTATCTAGCAATGCTACATTTCGCATGCGCATGGATAACTTTCAGAGCAGCAGGACTTTTCGGATAGGCTCTTAGCATTCTGTTCTATTTCATTTTATATCTGTCTAGTGTTTAAATATTTTTAGATAGTAGTGTCTCTCGTTTTATACTTACGTACTATAATTAGAAAGATATTTAATAATTGAACGCTATTGATTAATTGCCAGCTTCAATAATACACTGCCAGTTTAAAATCCATGTGTACTCCCTTATAGGATTTTTCCCTTGAAGCTGGCTTGTTTCATAGATGTTTTTATTACTTTCACCAAGCTTGAGTTTTTTTAATATATTGTACATTTACTATCTTTTCTTTAAGTGGGGATTGAAAATGTATATAAAATCAAAGTGTCCGGTTTGTGGGAGTAATAATTATCACAATGTCCAGGTCCGGATCGCAGACATCTGTACTATGTCTATCCTTCCCCTTCGTGAGGAGGGTAAAAATAGAACTGAAAGTTTAGTAATTTGACGTTTTTTAATCTATTCTATATGGGCTCTAAACTCAGAGTTCACATCCCTCTCAGGGCTTCTGCAATAAGAGGGGAAACACTCAGCAGGCTTTCGGCCTTTTCGAGGGTATCGGTTGCGATTATATCTTTCACTCCTGCGTTGAACAGCCTTAAAGCTGCATTTCTTGTAAGGACCGGGTGCACACAGGCAAGGTGTACATCAATTGCTCCCTGGGCTTTGAGCATCCGGATTGACTCTGCCATTGTCCCCCCAGTTGCAATCATGTCGTCTACCAGGACAACGTGCCTGCCGGTTACATCAAGGTTTTTTGTCTTGATCACAACGGTATCCCCGCTGAGCCTTGTTTTCTGGAGGTGGTCATGGTCAAAACCATGCTCTGCAGCTACATTCTTTACAAGTCCCCGGGCACCTTCATCGGGGGCTACCAGCATGGGGTTTTCGAGGCCCGAACCTGAAATGTATTCACCCACAAGTCTTGCCGCATCAAGATTTACGGCAGGGCAGGGAAAGTGTTCCAGTACGCTTCTTTCGTGAATGTTTATCGTAAAAACCCGGTCGGTGTTAATGCAGTGGGCAATAGCGCGGGCACTTATAGGCTCGCCGGGCTTGAACTTCTTGTCCTGCCTGGCATATCCCATATAGGGGATCACAACATTGATTTCGGCTGCCGCCTCACAGGCATCGATAAGCTGGAGCAGGGCAACAAGATCCGAATCCGTGGGCGTGCTCTGGATCAGGGTCACTTTTTCGTTTTCTATTTCGTCTGCGATTCGAAGGTAAAGTTCTCCGTCAGGAAAACGGTTAAACTCGCAGAGTACAGGCTCTGTCCCGAGAGCCCTGGCCGTGCGGCTGGCAAGTAACTGTGATGCTGGTCCACCTATGATCTTCAAGATTCATACCTCAGTTTGCCGTCTTGATATATTCCATCCTTTAAAAATCTTATTTTTAATGGACCCTTATTTTTCCGGTTTTCATCCCTCGAATCTTTACCCTTTGAGCTTTTCAAGTACCCTGATATTTCTTATCATTGTATGCGGGTAGTTCCCGGTTTCATCCTTTTCGGCAGATTTCACCATGTCCCAGACTGTAAGCAGCGCAACCGAAACTCCTGTCAGAGCTTCCATTTCAACTCCTGTTTTCCCGACGGTCCTTACCTCCACAACTGCAGAAACCGCGTCTTCTCCTATCTCGAAGTCCACATCTATCCCGGTTATCGGGATCTGATGGCACATGGGAATGGTCTCGGGAGTTTTTTTAACTGCAAGCACGGCTGCAACCCTTGCAGTTGCAAACACATTTCCTTTCTCCACGGCCCCTGTCCTTATTTTTTCGATGGTTTCAGCGGAAAGTACGATTTCTCCTGCAACCCTTGCCATCCTGGAAACATTGCCTTTTTCGCTTATATCGACCATTCGCGCCCTACCGGCTTCAATATGAGTAAATGACTTTTCCACAAAATCACCGCGTTTTTTATCTCTCTGGAATTCTACACAGCTATCTGGAAGGCTATAGAACTTTTAATCTTTTTGTAATTTCTTCTCTTTTTTCTGTTCAATCAATCCTGATTTGTTTCCGCTGTGAGTAGTCCTTAATTGCCTGCCCCAGTTTCTCCACCAGTTCCTCGGCTTCTTCAAGGTTAAGCTTTACAACTTCTTCATCTTCCCCGTGGAAAATCGTAAGCCTTATTCTTGTCCTTTCGATTTCCACATCTATTTTCCTCTCAAAATCGTGTGTCATACTCTGTTCCCCCTTCATGGTATAGAATTTATGTTTCAACACAGAATTATTACTTTTGCATTACTTCAGTTTTATCCGATTCCTGCTTCTTTGACTATTTCAGGAATCCTCTCAATCACGTCAGTTGCAAGCAGTGAATTTCCCGTTTTATTGAAGGCCAGGTCTCCGGCTGCCCCATTGATGTAAGCTGCACAGGCTGCGGCAAGGAACGCCGGGTTTCTGGAAAATAGCGATCCTGTAATGCCTGCCAGTACGTCTCCGGTTCCTCCTACGGTCATGCCCGGATTTCCTGTCCTGTTCAGGAGGGTCTTTTTTCCGTCAGAAATAATGTCTATCTTTCCCTTCAGGAGAGTCACCACACCTTTTTCCTCCGCAAATTCCCTGATAGCTTTTTCGCGGGCTGCAAGGGAGTCCGGAGTTTCCATGTCTCTCAGGCGTTCAAATTCTCCTGCATGCGGGGTCACTATTATTTCACAATTTCCTGCAAGGGTTTCAAAGAGAGGGCCTGAAAGGGCTGCAAGGGCATCGGCATCCAGGACTACTTTCCGGCAGAAGGGTAGAAGCTTTCGAACGGTTTCAAGGGTCTCTGTTGCTCTTCCAAGCCCCATTCCCATTACAACCACATCATGGGAGTTGATAAGGTCCGGGAGGACGGACAGGTCTTCGGGGCAGAGTACGTTTGAAATGAGTTTCCTGACAATAAGGTCCGGAGAGTAAGAAGCTACAATTCCGGATACGGATCCGGGCACTGCTACTGTTACCAGATCCGCTCCTGTCCTGAGGGCTGCAAGGGCTGCAAGCGCCGGCGCTCCGGAGTAAGGGCCTCCCCCTATAATCAGGACCTTTCCGGCATTTCCTTTGTGTGCTTCAAGCTTTCTCTTCTGAAGCATCTGCAAGTCTCCAGGCCCTACATAGTGTTCCGCATCCGCGCAGACTCCGATCTCTGCAACCTTTATCGTGCCTGTATACTCTTTTGCCTGCTCATTCATGAGCCCGGCTTTCATGCGATGAAAAGTTACTGTAAGGTCTGCATATACGGCTTTTCCAAAATTTCCTTTGTCAGGGTCAAGCCCCGACGGGACGTCGATGGCAATTACGGTTTTTCCGGCTTTCCCTTCGCTATTCATAAGGTCTATTGCAGTTGACTCGGGCTCTTTTATACTTCCCTTAACCCCGGTGCCAAAGATGGCATCAACAAGCAGGTCGGCTTCCGAAAACCACCCGGAAACTGCAAGCTGGCCCGAATCTCTGGTTTCAAGGGTCTGTACCCTGCTGAACTTTAACAGGGAATAATTGCGAAACGCTTCTTCAGTTCCTATATCCCGGTCTTTTCCGAGCAGTATCACCCTTACCACATATCCGGGAGTGCCTGCAAGGTGCCTGGCAGCAACAAAAGCGTCGCCACCGTTATTTCCTCTGCCTGCCACAAACAGTACCTTTCCACTGCCAAGTTTTTCCTTTACACTCTGTGCAATAGCTGCACCCGCATTTTCCATTAATTGAAGCGGAGACAGTCCCAGATATGAACAGTTGGTATCGATCGCCTTCATCCGTAAAGAACTTATATATTTCATGCTGGTTGCCTGCAGGTCTTTTAATATGTTATTATTTCACAAAATCCGAATTCTCTATAACTTCTCTATATTACCTGAATTTCATGATCGCTTTTATACTGAAATCTTTTTAAGTAAACAAAATTCATCCGGTGTCATTAAGTATAGTGTCATTAAGTATATACGCTACATTCAAATATAACATGTATACCGGGTAGGGACCTGTTAAATACTTCAAAAAACCGGGCTACTCTGCAGGAAAGAAGTTTATACAGTGACCTCAGCAGGATCATACAGAGATTTAAGCAGGATTCTTCTCTTGAGTCTTGATTTCACCCTTACCCGGAATAAGTAACTTCATTAATGGTAACAAATGTATAGTAAGAGGAACTAAGAACTAAAGTTAGCAGATTTAAGGAAATATCTTATTCACCCTCTAAAAACGGATTAATATTTAGTATTTAAATTCTAAAAACGAAAATTGAGTTAAATATCAAAGTTATTTCATATAGTCAAATTAGTATTGAAAAATAATCTTAAATAGCCTTATGTCTAACAATTAATGTTTTACTTCTAATCGTGATTCAAATTAAGAGAATGTGAAATATTGTAACCAGGCAGGGATTTGTTAAATGTTTGCTTTCCTTTTCACATGTCTGGACTTACAGGAGAGCAGGAGGATAACTTTTGTCTAATTCTTCAAAAGATGCGGATAGCAGCCTTAAGAGCACTGTTAAACCCAGGTATCTTATTCTGGGGAGCGGAAGTATTGGTTTTGCGCTTGCAAAAGAGCTCAGGGAAAGTAATAAACTTGTAATTATTGTAGATAAGGACGAAGCCAAGGTTGAGACCCTCAGAGAGGAAGGTTTTGAAACCATTCTCGGGGATATCTCTGACCCCGAGCTGATTAATAATATTGACCTTAAAAATGTAGTTGCAATACTCTTCCTGAGTTCTAACAATGAGGCTAACAGGAAAGGAATTGAAAACTTCAAGAAAGTATTAAACCCTGATATCCAGATCTTTTCCCGTTCTTCGGATATAATCAACAAAGAAAAGATGGAAGACCTGGGGGCAGATTACGTTTTCATGCCCTCGAAGCTTGTTGCAAGTTCCCTTTCACGTTCCCTTGAGAGGGCTGAGTCAGTCCACAGAGGTAACAGGCTTGCCAGGTGGCTGAAAGGGATAAGAGACAAAAAACTTGCTATCGTAATCCACGACAACCCTGACCCTGATGCGATCTCTAGCGGGCTTGCGTTAAAGGAAATTGCAACAAGCCTGGGAGTCGAAGCCAATATTCTTTACCACGGCAAGATCGGGCATCAGGAAAACAAGGCTTTTGTAAATCTTCTCGGGATTGACCTCAGCAAGATGGAAGAGCATGATCTGAAGAACTTCGATGAAATTGCCCTGATAGACTGTTCTATCCCCGGTGTTAATAATATGGTACCTCTCAACTCCTATGTGGGAATCGTGATAGATCACCACCCTCCCGGAGAGACCGAAATAAAGGCTGATTACATAGACATCCGGCCGAACTTCGGGGCAACAGCCACTATAATGACAAAGTACCTGCAGCAACTGAATATCAACATCTCAAAGACTCTTGCAACGGCTCTGCTTTACGGGATCAGGACGGACACTCAGGACTTCAAACGAAAAACCGATCCTGCAGACCTCTCAGCTGCTTCGTACCTCTATCCTCTTTCAAATCATGGGATTCTTGACCAGCTCGAGCAGCCTTCAATGGCTACCGAAACCCTCGAAGTGCTCGGGGAAGCCATAAGGAACCGGCAGGTAATCGGGAGCTACCTCCTTTCAAATGTCGGGAACATCCGGGATAGGGATACTCTCCCTCAAGCTGCAGATTATCTCCTTAGCCTTGAAGGGATCTCCACAACCATTGTCTTCGGAGTCACTGAGGACCGCATCTATATCTCGGGCCGCAGCACGGATATCAGAGTCAACCTTGGAGAAATTATGCGTCAGGCTTTCGGAGAAGACGCAGGAGGGCATGCAAATGCAGCAGGTGCCCAGATTCCCCTCGGAGTTTTCAGTGCCACAAAAGACCGGCAGACCCTATTGAGGCTCGTTAACGAAGCAGTCGTCAAGAGATTCCTGAATGCAGTTGGAGTTGAAAGTACGGCAGAATAAGCCGGAAAAATTAGTAATCGGAAAAGTAGTGTTTTCAGCCGAAAACCCATCATTTATCTTCCAAAAGGAGAAAAGAAGGAAAGATTTTTCTCTTTCCATCTATTCTTCGTGTGTTTTTTATTCTCTGGATTTTTTTTATTCCCAATATTTTTCATTCCCTTGTTTTTCTACTTTTAAAACCTTATTCTTCATTTTCGGCTTCATTTTGGGGAATGTTTACCTCTATTCTGGTTCCGTTCTGAATATCGTTTTCAGTTACCTGAATCCCTTCAATGGTTGAGTTCTCCCCTGCGGTCAGGGAATAAGCAGATGTTGCATGAACCCCTTCTCCGGTATTTTCGGTAGAATAGGGCACGGTTATTTCAAATGAACCATTTTCGTCTGCCATGGCCCCGTTCTGGTATAAGAATTCCCTCCCCGTATTCGAGCTGACCTCAAGTTTTGCAATCACGGTCGCGTTAGGAGCTGTGGTACCTGAAAGTATGGCCCCTTTAACATATTCGAATACCTTTACGGTGTTTCCGCTACTGTTTTCATCCTCTGTGGTGTTCGGCGAGCTTTCATGGACCAGCCTGAGGTTTCCAAGCCCTATCCCGTCAATTTCGTAGAGTTTGTATATCTCTGTATCCATATAGGCCTGTTTGGCAGTTGCAACGGTCCTGAGGCCTGTTTTTTCCTGAACAGTTGAGACGTTGTAATAGTCTCCTATCTCTTTTCCTGCGAGTTCAACAATAGATCCGAACTTACCTTTTGCCATTTGTGTGTCGGTTATTACATATTTTACATTAAGCTTGTCCATTATTGTTTTAGCTTCTTCTTCGGAATTGGAAATAAAGAAATTTGCAGAATCTTCTACCCCTGTCTGGAAGTTATTGGAAACTGCGGGCCGTTTTCCTATATATACAATCCAGTTCCCGTAGTCCCACCAGCTAAGGACCCCGTATTCGGGGGTTTCTGTGGGGTCAAGATAATAGGAAGTTGCAGGGGTTGAGGCTTCAAGCCAGTTGAGAGAGTCTTTCCATTCAGGATCAATTGAAGCCGGATCCTTAGAAAAAGAGACCCCAAACCATATGGAGGGTACAAAGACAAGTCCTATCAAAGCCACTCCTGAAACCAGTTTGAAGTAATCAGGTTCGGCTGACGTGTTTTTTGATTCTGTTGCTTGTCTGTTTTTAAATTTCGTTTTTGATCCTGCTTTTTTTCCTCTTTTAAGTGAGGAATCCGGTACCTTCTCCGTTTTATTTTCGGGTTTTACCAGCTTTTTAGCTTCTGTTTCGAAATCAAGGGATTCCAGCAGTACCCAGAGGATGTATGCTGTAAGGATTGAGATATTCACTGCAAAAAGATAGGTAAAACGTCTTTGTGAAAGAGCAAGATATGCATAAAAAAGTGTCCATAAAAGGAAAAATACCCCTTCAGGTTTTGCCTTTTCTCCTTTTAACTCAAGGACGAACAGGAAAAGTCCTGCCAGTGCCGCCAGAAAAGTAAGCCCGAAACTTCCCAGCACCGATGAGAAGGTAAGCTTTCCCTGCGAAGTCAAAAAGAGGGGCACTGCTTCGGAAATTGTGCCTATGTATTCTCCTTTCCCCGAAAAAAACCTCAGGCCTTCAACAATGAAACCATAGTATTCGACGGAAAATATCCTGACGAGAAAAAGCCCTGAGACTAAGATTAGTATTAAAACGCCGGGGTAGTACTTCCAGTCCATTTCTTTCTTTGAGACATATATTGAAAAGCCCCATAAAAGGAATAAACCTGCGAGCATAATCAGTACATATACGACCTGGAACCAGGAAAGATACATCGCACTCATTTCAAGCCCGGGCCGGATTTCTCCTGCTGCGAAAGGAATTGTGAACAAAAGCGTGGCAAGCAGAGTTATAACCGAGCAGATGAAGAGGTAATCCGATTCTTTTCCTGCTTTAAGGTCTATTGTTCTCTGAACCAGCGCGTAAAGGCCAATAAAACTGATAAAGACCGGGCCCCCCACCCAGGTAAAGATAATGAGTGAAAAAAAGATTCCTGAGGCTGCTGCAAGTCCCAGGGGATTTATGAGGTTTTTATCGGAAGATATGTTTTTGAGTGAACTTAATGTGAGGTTTTTTTCCCCTGCCAGTTTTATGGCAAGTATGAATAGTGCATAGGCTGCCGTTGAGAGGAGTACTTCAGCTACGTGATGGTCGGCTGCCCCAAAGCGGGATATGTATACATGGGCCGGGAGAGTAGCAAAGACGAAAGCTCCAAGAAGCCCTGTTTTTTTGTCAAAGACCGAAGCTGCCACTACATAAACAGGAATTACGGTCAGGACTCCGAGCAGTACTGGCAAAAGCGCCCCTGCAAATTCTACAGTATGCGTATCAGGCTGTCCTCCTCCTATAATTATTGCAAGCAGGGCGCCTAAGAGGTCAAAGAATGGCGGCCATCCAACCTCAAAACCATATGGGTAGTTAAGATAGGTATCAAAGTTAAGGGAATGAGGAAAACTGGAGACCGTGTATAGAATGCGCCGCATATGATAATAGTCATCATATCCCGTGAAAGTTATGCCCCCATCTGCAGTGAGCGAAGCATAGGTGAGCATACGGATGAGAAATGCAACTGCTATAATCGCAAGGATAGAGATTATTCCGAGTTTGTAGTTGGAAGTTAGCTGTTTTGACTTTGGAGGCATCGTGATTTTATTCGTAATGATCAACTCGGTTGTATTTTATTACTTTTGCCAGGTTTTTTCGGTAACATTTTTTAAATAGAGTGATTTTTGTTTGTGGTCTTGTTATTCCCTATCTATAAAGTATTTTCCTTTGATTTAAATATGGCTTTGATGGGTTTGTTGAATTCGGTTCGTTCCTGTTGATAGATGCTTGTCTATGGAAATTATTCTCAATGTTAATAAGTTCCGGAATTTATTAGAAGCTGTATCGGAAAGTTTCATAGAATATGATCATCTATACTTTAATGTATGCAGTATAACTTCTGCGCAGTATAATTTACACATTCTTTTCAAAATAGTTATAAATATTGAACTTTATGAAATGTTGTAAAATATGAAAATGACAAAATGCTTGATAACGGGTGGAGCGGGATTTATAGGCTCTCACATTATCGAGAACTTACTGAATCCTGGGCAGGAGGTTGTTTGCCTTGACAACTTTGATGCCTATTACTCTCCACGGTTAAAGGGAAAAAATACAGAGCCTTTCAGGAAATATGATCGTTTTAAACTTGTTAAAGACGATATCCGTGATAAGGTCCCTTTAAACCGGACTTTTGAAGGGGTCGAATATATTTTTCATGAAGCTGCTCAGGCTGAGGTCAGGACCTCTGTTGAAATCCCCATGAAACCTCATGAAGTTAACGCTACGGGCACATTAAATCTTCTCGAATCTGTGCTTGATTCGGACATCAGAAAATTTAGAAATGCTTCTTCTTCTGTTTATGGTAGAGTAGAATATCTCCCCTTTGACGAGTTTCTTCCTGAGCAGCTTTCCCCTTACGGCGTTTCCAGACTTCTCGCAAAACACTACTGCAGGGTCTTTGAAGAAGACTACGGATTGAAAAATGTTTCCTTATGCTATTTTACGGTCTACGGCCCGAGGATGAGACCGGACTTTGCGATCAATATATTTACGAAAGCTGACTTGAAAAATGAACACATTATCATTTCGGGGATAGAGAGAATACAAGGGACTTTACCTATGTAGATGATATAGTAAGGGCAAACCTTTTCTGCATGGAAAAAGGAAGTGGGGTCTATAATATCGACGCGGAAATTCTTTCAGCATCAATGACCTTGCCCAAAAAATTATTGAAATAAATGAAAATGAATTGAAAATAATCTACATGAATCCTGTGAAAGGTGATGCAAAGCACTCTCTCGCAAGTTCTGGAAATAGCTAGGAAAGAAATTGGATGGAAATCTGAAATTACTGTGGAAGAAGGCCTTAGGAGGTATGCGGAGTGAGTGTCGAACTCTCAATTGTGATCCCGGCTTATAATGAAGAGGAAAGTGTCGTTCCCTGTTACTGGGAAGTAATAGAAGCCCTTAAGCCTCTAGGCAAAAGCTATGAAATCATTTTTTTGGATGACGGATCTACGGATTCAACTTTTGAAAAGCTTAATGAATTAAGCAAAACCGACAATCGATTAAGAGTCCTAAAATTAAGAAAAAATTTTGGACAGAGCGCCGCGTTGAGAGCCGGTTTCGACCATGCCGAAGGCAGGTACATTATAACCATGGATGCAGACCTCCAGAACGACCCTCATGACATTCCGCTCCTTCTACAAAAGCTGGAATCAGAAGACTTTGATGTGGTCTGTGGTTGGCGTTATTCCCGAAAAGATACTTTTTCAAAAAAAGTCTACTCAAAGTTCGCCAACTACCTCCGAAAAAAACTGACCCATGAACAGATTCACGACTCCGGCTGTACCCTCCGCGCCTATAAAAAAGAATGCGTAAATAATTTGGAACTTTACGGGGAACTTCACCGTTATATTCCTGCAATGCTCGGCTGGAAAGGATACCGGATAGGGGAAATCAAGATCAACCACAGGGAAAGACAGTATGGTAAAACAAAGTACAACTGGAAACGGTTGTTCAGGGGTTTTCTGGATCTTCTCGTGGTTGCCTTCTGGGAAAGGTATTCAGTCAGGCCCATGCATGTATTTGGTGGTGCAGGTTTGGTTTTTGGATTTTTGGGTTTTATTATATCTATGTACCTTGGAATTATGAGACTTGTTTATGGTAGGGGATTAAGTGACAGGCCCCTTTTCCTTGTGGGAATTCTTTTGATTATTGTTGGGGTGCAGTTTCTTGCAACCGGTGTCCTTGCAGATATTCTGCTTAAGATATATTACGGTCAGAATGGGAGGAAGAACTACCTGATTTAAAAGGGCATGTTCCTGAAAAGTGTAGAATATTTTAGGATTGTAAAAGGCATATATGTGGTATAATGAAGGTACTGATGCTGAATTATGAGTATCCTCCGCTGGGAGGGGGTGGAAGTAATGCTTGTAAATACCTCTTAAGAGAGATGGCAAATAAAGCAATAGAGGTAGATCTGGTTACATCCTCCCCATCTAATATATTTGAAACTGAAACGATTGGGGATACTGTAAGCATTTACAAACTACCTGTAAATAAAAAGGACGTCCACTATTGGACACAAAGAGAAATTCTAAGCTACAGCTGGAAAGCAAAGAACTTTATTAATAATTTGCTGAATGAAAATAAATATGATTTATGCCATGCTTTTTTCGGTGTACCTTGTGGTGCAATAGCTTATCTGTTCAGAAAAAAAATACCATATATTGTTTCTTTAAGAGGATCTGATGTTCCAGGTTTTAACAACAGGTTTGGTTTTCAGTATATATTCTTGAAACCTCTCATCAAAAAAGTATGGGATAATGCTGGAGTTGTGGTTGCTAACAGTCAGGGGTTAAAGGAACTTGCTTTGAAAACATCACCGTCTCAGGAGATTGGAGTAATCTACAATGGGGTTGATATTTCAGAGTTCGAGCCGGATTTTAGTAGAGAAGATGGGAGTGAAATAAAGATTGTTTGTGTTTCAAGATTAATCAAGAGAAAAGGAATCAATTATCTAATAGAAGCGGTTGGGAAATTAAAAGATAAACAGATACAATTAACCCTTGTTGGTGAAGGAAACCAGGAAGAAGAACTGAGAAAATTGGTTGATGACCTTAAAATCTCGGACAGGGTAGATTTTAAAGGTTACGTAGGCCATGGCCAGATTGCTGAAATATATCGAAACAGCGATATTTTTGTTTTGCCATCCTTAAACGAAGGAATGAGTAATGCTTTACTGGAAGCTTTGGCTGCAGGATTGCCTGTTATTGTCACGGATACCGGTGGGACTTCTGAGCTTCTGGATGGAAATGGTGCGCTTGTACCTATGGGTAATTCGGATGCGATTGCACAGGCTATTCGTAGTTTTGTTGATAATCCCGGGAAGTTTCGACATATGGGATTGAGGAGCAGGGAGATTGCTGAAGAGATGGATTGGATGAGGGTTGGAGAGGCATATTTGAAATTGTACGAGGAACTCGGATGAACTGGAGAAAACCTTTGATTTTTGCGGGGCTTCATTTAACAGGTAGCAAAATACCCTTCTATTTGGAGGAAATTAAAAGAGTTTCCAAGCTTCCACAGGATGAAATCAAAAAATACCAGGATAAAAAATTAGAAAAATTATTACTCCATTCTTACCAGAATGTTCCTTATTACCACAAGATTCTGCCTGAAGCGGGTGTGATCATCGATGGTGAAGTCCATCTCAAAAACTTTGGTAAAATTCCCATTTTGACAAAAGAAATTATAGGGTCCAATTTTGAGGACTTGAAAAGTCGAAATTTAAAGACCAGAACATTTTATGAAAATCACACTGGTGGTTCTACAGGTCAACCTTTAATCTTTTTGCAGGACAAATACTATGAGGATCAAAATTTTGCCAATAAGATTTTTTTCTGTGGATTAGCAGGTAAAGATATTGGTAAAAAAGAAATGAAAATTTGGGGTTCTGAAAAAGATCTTGTGGAAGGGACTTCCAGTATCAAGTCCAGGCTAACTTTTTGGTTATATAATCGGCTTTTTGAAAATAGTTTCAACCTTGATACAGAACAAACAAATAAAATTATTCAAAATATAAACTCTGAGCAACCAGATCTAATTTGGGGATATGTTAATTCCTTGCTAATTCTTTCCAGGTATATCAATGAAAATAATTTGGTAATCAAAAGTCCAAGAGCCGTTATCTCTGCTGCTGGCACATTGACAGAAGATATCAGGTCTGAGATAAAACAAGCTTTTAATTGTAAGGTTTTGAATGTTTATGGCTCAAGGGAAATGGGGGATATGGCTTACGAGGATGTCGAAGGTCAAGGTTTGAGCGTTTTCCAGCATAGTCATTATCTGGAAGTTATTAATAGGGATAATTCAGATTTTGGTGACATTATAGTAACATCATTAAATAACTATTCTTTTCCTTTCATCAGGTACAAGATTGGGGATATTTCTGAAGGTTTTATTGACAGCAGTAATAGCAACTCAAATTATGTTAAGCTGAAAAATGTTGTGGGCAGGGAAACTGGCATATTTAAAACAAAGGATGGTAAATATGTTCCTCCTGAATTTTTCATCCATATAGTCGGCGTGGTTTATAATACCGGATTTATCAAGCAATTTCAGGTAATTCAAAAAAGTTTTACAGTTATTTTAGTAAAAATTGTTTTGAAAGACAAGAAAGATGAAAAAATGCTTGCAAAAATAGATACATCCATCAAAAAAGTTATGGGTGATGACTGCGAAGTTCGTTTTGATTTTGTGGACGTGATCGCACCAAGTAAAAGTGGGAAGTATTTGTATACGATAAGTGAGGTGAATTAAATATGCTATATAGGGAGCTCTCTGCTTTCATCTTGAATCCAAATTAGTTCGAAAATACAAAGCACCTGCTGAATGTAGAACTTATAATAGGAAAATAAAACCAATAATATGGCTAAACAAGCCAAAAGCAGGAATAATAGGTGTGATTTCAGAATAGGTGTGATTTCAGATCATGACAAAAAGAGCTGGAACATTATGAAAAACAAAACCATAGCAAAATTATCTGCCGTTGCACTCTCTATCGGGCTCCTGTATATATTGCTCTCACGCGTCCAATTTGATGAAATTGTTACCACACTTACAAGCATTAATCCCGCTTATATACTTGCAGGATTTGCATTATATATCTGCTCATATTTTCTTAGAGCATTTCGATTTTATATTTTACTACATCGAGAAATTGAGCTAAAAGATCTATTCAATATAATATGTGTGCACAATATGGTAAATAACATCCTGCCAGCAAGGACGGGAGAGTTGTCTTATATCTACTTGCTTAAGAAGGTGCATAAAAAGACAACCGGGGAAGGAGTTGCGTCATTGATGGTCGCAAGAATTTTTGATATTATTGCCCTGTCTCTACTCTTCCTTATTTCCGTGTTGATAGTTAAAGATTTACCTGAAATCTTTATGAATACTATCGGGACTGTTGCATTATTTATGGTCATAATGCTTATTTATCTAATAGTTTTACTATACTCTGGAAGGTCTTTTTTTGGGATTACCAAAAGATTTTTTGGAAAATATAATCTGGATCAAAGAAAGCCTGGTAATTATTTATTGAAAATAGGTGAAGAAACAGTCGATAGCCTTGAAAAAACAAATATTGGAAATGGTATTTATTTATTAATCCTCTCTTCGATATTGATATGGCTTCTGAATTATTCGATGGTTTTTTTCCTGTTACAGGGCATGACTATTCATATACCATTACAAAATGTGATATTAGGTGCGACTTTTTGTTTGCTAACTACAGTATTGCCGATTCAGGGTGTTGGAGGTTTTGGCACAAGTGAAACTGTCTGGACGCTGGTATTTGTACCTTTAGGAATGTCATTGGAAGCTGCCATAATTTCTGGATTTAGCTATCATATTATACTTATAATGTATTATCTGTTTATCGGATCATATGGTTTAATTGCATTAAAGGCGACCGTGAGGACTACCCAGTAGGTCTAAAGATTTAACGGACTTCCTAATTCATAGACGATCATAGGCATCTCCAAAGGCTTTTTGTAATCAAAAACGTAACTATTCACGTTTTAGCTGACTTTCTGCAGATGTCTTCAAAAAAACAACATTTTTTCTGCAATCGTTTTTGGATAATTATTCGAAAAATTACAGCTATTATCTCAACTGAATCCCAGGGAAATGGCTTCTTGGGGCTTTCGACGAAGGCAAAAAGACAAAAATTTTGGAAAAATATCAAAAACATACGTTTGGTTAAGTATGGAGTTTTTCAGAAAAACGATAGCAAGAAAACTTATGAAAATTGAAAAGACATCTGCGGAAAGTCGGTTTTAGAAGTGTGGCCAATAATAGTGAAAAATCGTTTAATTAAGCAAATTGCCAACGTTTGTATGTTTGCTATAGCCACTTCATTTTTTCAGACTAATTCTCATGTCTTTGTGTCCTATACAGTAAAAATAATAATATAAAGATGGATGGTAGATAAAACACAAAGAAGGGAATATCCTGTAAGATTCTTTCATGGAAATTTTTTAGTATTTCAGATCCATGAATTTCGTACAATGTTCTGAATTTGAGGTCGCCATCGATTTTTTCATGGTTTAAATAAGCTGTTCCTTCTTCATACTTATCATTTTGAGAGTACCATGCCGTGATGGCATTTCCGGGCACAGAATCTGGAGACTCCAAATAAAAATAGTAGTGTTTTCCTTTGGAATTTTCAATAGGTTTAAATTTAAATGGATAGTATGAATTATCTTTAACGTTTTTGGCGTTTATCTTGATGGTAACCAGGTCTGTGCCTGAACCTGATTGATTCTTTAAGTGAAATATTATTTCTTCAGTGTTTGTCCTGGCATAAGTAGCTAATGAAACATCAATTTCACAGAGTTTATCTTCATTGGACGTGAAACTTTGGCCAACGTTACTGCCGTTCTTTATCTCTCCAATAGGTTTGTCGTTAACGTTCTGATTTACATCGATAATATTGAGGGGAATTGCATAAAATAATGCTGAAATTAATATCAATAAAATAATAGGTAAATATCTTTTATTATTCATTGTCTCCCTCACTTTTGTGCGCCAGTATTTCAAAAAACATATAAATCAGAGACCCGGTTAAAATACTTCTAAAGATGTTGACTACTTTTACAGCTGGGTATAATTTATTGATAAGGTCAAATGGACTGATCAGATGCACAATGTATTGGGGTGATATTGAAGCAAATAGCCATCCGGCCATTGCTTCTCTCCAATAAAATGTATAAAATATAAAACAAAATACCTGAATAAAATGTATTCCTAAAAATCTTTGATATTTTGTAATGGCAATTGCAATAAATGGTGTGAACCATGAAAAATAATGTGGGTGAAAGAAACTAGTGGCATAAAGCACTAACAATGTAGCTAAAGAAAACTCCCATATTTTTTCAAAATTTTTGTGTTGGATCCCCAGGAAATATATGCCCAGAAACGCATACATTGCTATGAATATGTAGATAGTTTGGCCATAACCTATTTCAAAGTTCATCGATAAAAGATAGTCAGAGAAGTGTGATTCAACTATATTTTCTGAAGGAATATTAGTTAATATTGAATAAATTTTGAATATGACGCTCTGAAGTAAGAATAAAAAAATTCCTGTGAAACTTAGTTTTATTTTTTCATAAAAATTTTTGCCCATACCGAGAACATAAAATGGCAAAAAGAAGAGGGGGTATGCTCTTTCCGTTATGGCTATGCTAAGCATAAATACTGATAAATAAGGTTTCTCCCTCTCAGCAAAATACAAACTCAACAATACGAAAAAAATTGGAATCGTTTCATACCTTCCGAATATGTACACCGAAAAAATAATGATCGGATTTACCATCCAAAATTTGTAAGCTAGAATACCTTTACTTTTTTCATTTAATATGTGTAAAAGAGTGATTCCAGACGCAAAATCAAATAAGAGGTAGGGAATTTTAAACAAAAATAATGTTCTAAATACCGTCCGATTTTGAACAAAAGTATCTAGCCAATGTGATGTACTACAACTTGTGCTCCCCTGATACATTAGGAGTTCGTTTAGCGGTATAAAATATTGATATACCGATAAGAAAAGAGACTGTATTATTTGAGTTAATGTGTAGAGAGTAACTGAGGTAGGACCATTTAATATCAGGTATGATCTATGATATGTAGATATCAGATCGCCATGTGCGGCAAATGGCATAAAAATAAGCCTTATTATTATACCAATCAAAGTCCACTTATACAATGTATTAATTGTGTTGTAATCATCTCTGTAAACCTGTGGAATGATTTGTACGATTTTATTTCCAAAATGATTCAATGAGTTTATGAGATTAATTCTCAAATAACCACCAACTTAATCATTATTTTTCATGGTCATTCAGTTTGGCAAAACAAAATTATCTCACCTTTATTTTATGAGCTCATCCCAGAACCAATTTTACTTTCACGTCAATAAGATTTTCAGAACCATTTTCACTATTTTATCCCGAAAATATTTCGCTTTTTGAAAATTTTAGATTCCATTTATAATCAGCTACAGATGACTTAAACCACACTACAATTTCAAATTGGTTTCATAACTGAAATTTATTTTCTTGAGCCACAATATAACCTAAATTCCCCTATTTTTTAATCTTTGAGCCGTCTGTTATTGTATTAAAGATTAAAATGTTAAAAGTTTTTTATATGCGAAATAATTTTAGGACAAAACAAAAAAATAACTTCAATCTCTTAAAGCATCAATGTCCGTTTACTTTTCCAACTTATGACCCACAAAGAAATAATCTACGTAATTAAAGTTCAATGATATCAAGAGAGTTTGTTGTTTGTGAGTATCATTGAATGTAGCGAGAAATACATGCGTTGATCCATGAAACCCACATTCTGCAGTGTTTTTTCAAAAATCAATATATTTCATGATAGCGTTTTTGAAATAGATTAAATTAATTTTGACTCTGGATGTAACTTGATGAAAATTGAATGATATCGTTTTTTGGTCTCTATGATACACCATATAGCTACTTTACCTCCTGCATAAAAGTCCAATAAATCTACGTTTTATTGAAAATCGATAGCAGGAAAAATGTGAATATGCGAAAATTTACTGTGGAAAGTGGGATGAAAGGTTCCCTGGGAGGCTAAAAATTTTATTTTTGCTCAATCTATAATATATCATACTATTTCTGCAATTTTGAATACTATTTCTCTCTCAAAATGTTTCCTAATGAAATAAAAACTTTTTCCCATGACTCTTCTGCTAGATAACTATTTTTTCCATCCGAAGGCTTTCCACTTCTTTTCTCTACTTCGCGACAAACCTGAATCAAAGTTTCCATAACATCATTTGGTGTTAGTTTCTCCAAAGAATGTATATTAGTAAAAAAATTAGATAAGTTCTTGTTTTCATATCTATTAGTTATGACTTCCAATCCATAAGAGGCCATTTCAATCGGTGGATAACTCGGATGTGGTGAGACCATTAAGGAGAGTCCTACGGAAGAACTTTCAAGTATATTCTGGTATTGATCCAAAGGAAGCTTTCCTAGAGATTTTAATTTACAATCGGGGCTCAATATTATATCTTGATGTTTTTCTCCCACAGAATAAAGTTCCCACTTATGCAAATTTTCATATTGGGATGCAAATTTTTGTAAACTTTCGATACATATCTCAAAACAATTTCTTCCTACACCCGGACGCCCGTAGACTAAGATCTTAAATGGTTCTCTTCTTGCCTGTTTTGAAGCTAAAGATGCCCTGTTAGCCAAAGATCTGTTTAAAGGAGGGTTAAAATATGCTTGTTGATAAAATGAGTATCCCTTTTCTACAAAAAAATCATATAATATCTTGGTATTCAAAATAGCTTTTGTTTTAAATTTACTTTTATAAGTACTTTCAGCGAGGGAATATCTGCTTGACCATTGATAAAACCCTGGTTCAAAGTCTTGGATTATGTAATAAAATACCGGTTCTATATCATATGTCTTCTGTTGCCATTCGAGAATAGGTTGTAAAATATATGCAGTCCACCATGCAGTTGAGACAAAATAATCGTTTTCTCCCACATCTATTGTTCTACCAAAACGATTGGCCATCGGACAGATTGATTTTGTCCGATTCTTATTTGATTTGTTGTCAATTTCATATTCTTTGAAACGTTCGATGTCAATGTTATCAACTTTGCTGTCTGTTACGATTATTCTTTGGAATTCATAATTTTCGGTCATATATTCAAATAAATTCAAAGCTGTTGAGATCCCACCAAAAATATGTTCTTTCTCTAATGAAGGTACAAGAAGATTCAACCTCTTACCTTTGAAATTAGTTTCCTTTGGAGTAAGGGAAGTTATTTCAGGTATTGAATAGTAACTACCATCAACACATTTATTGCCTTCCATACATCTTTTTTTGTCTTCTTCCTTTATTTTCAAAATGATGTTGTACAGCACTTCAATTGATCCTGAATTTTTGTAAATCTCATATACTTTTCTGGCCTTACTCATCATATTATCAGAACACAATATCTTTTCTATTTATATCACCAGATTTATTCCTTGGAATTACTTTGAATGCAGTATTTCAGTTTCGAATTAAAATGTCCCAAATTCTAAAGACTGAGAATATAATATATATGATTTAATCTCTTTTTTTCTCTATTTTACAACCCATTTCTAATAAAACATTTTGAATTTGATTAAAATTGACTTCAAAACTTGGTTTAGAATACTTATTAAGGCTGCATGATGTGTTTTCCAATGTTAAGTTCGGATTGTAAAATGGGTCCCCTTTTCCCAAGTAATATTTATATGACTTCCAAGACTCTTGGAAATCTCCAGCTGGGATTTCTTTTCCTCTTGAGATCGATTCAAAATGATATAGTCTTACATTCGGGATGTAAAGATTTCTATATCCTTCTCCATAAACCCTTAAGCATAAGTCAATATCATTTCCGCAAATTTTGAAATTTTCATCAAAACCCCCAACTTGATTAAATTTCTCTTTGCTGATCATTAAACATGCTGCAGTAACTGCAAGATAATTTCTAGGCCACGAATCCAAACCAAAATTAGTCCATTGGTTTTCAGGAAATCCGGCAAAAACATGACCTGCCATTCCTGTCAATCCTAATACTACACCAGCATGCTGAATTGTGCCATTGGGATATAGAAGTTTAGCGCCGACACAACCGATTTCTTCTCTTTGAGCATTCATTAACATATAATGGAGCCAATTCTCGGTTATGACTTCAGTGTCGTTATTTAAGAACAAAAGATATGTGCCACTAGTTTTTTTTGCAGCAAAGTTGTTAATTGCAGCGAAGTTAAAAGGATAATCGTATGTTATTATTTTTATATTTGGGTATTTTTTTAAAGATTCCAAATATTCAAAAGTTTCTTTTTCTATACTATTATTTGATACTAATAGAAGTTCATATCTAATTTCTTTTGTATTTTTTATAATACTGTTAATGCATCTCTTTAAATAATCTACTTTATCTTTAAAGGGAATTATTATCGAGACTAAGGAGTCCTCTTTAATTGCATAATCTATTAGATAATTAGTCCTATTCAGGCTATTTACTACATTTCCCTCTATTCTTTGACGTGTTAGATAATTTTGCAATGCCTTTACACCATTCGTATGTGCGTTGTCTTTTACGTCGATGTTTGAAGCAGTTGAAGTAGGTATCATTCGCCAGTGATACAATATTTTTGGGATATGTTCTATATTATTAGTCTTTTCTATAACTCTTAAGAATAGATCGTAATCCTGACTCCCCTCAAAACCAACGTTAAATTGGCCAATATCTTCTACTAATTTTTTTCTTATTACCGTAAAGTGGCAAATATAATTCACCGCCAATAATAAATCTGGAGACCAATCCGGTTTAAAAAAAGGATTGCAACGTTTTCCTTCCATAGTGATCTTGTCTTCATCACTATATACCATGTCTGTTTCAGGTTTTTTATTTAGAATTTTTACAACTTCGTAAAGGGCATCAATGCTTAATTCATCATCGTTATCAAGCAATCCTATAAACTCACCAGTAGCTAAGGACAGGGCTTCATTTGAGGCCCCCGAAATGCCCAGATTATTATTTAAATATTTTACCTTAATTCGGCAGTCTATATTTAAATATTCTTTTAAAGTTTTGCTGATATGCTCCTTTGTGGAAGCATCGTCTGCTATACACAATTCCCAGTTTTCATATAATTGGTTTCTGACCGAATCGATAGCTTTTTCAAGCCAAATTTTATCTACATTATAAACCGGCATTATTATGCTGATTTTAGGTTTATAACTAAATTCTTTTATTTTTGCTTTATATTTCTTTTTTTTTGATATGGTTAAACTGTTTTTTAGTACCCAGAAATCATATTCCTCTTCTATCTCAAGACTAGAACATGCCTGAAAACCAATACTTCCATTTAATGCTTTATCATCGTAAAACAGCGTTAATTCTTGCAAGTCCCCAGAATCATTAAACCATATTGCTGCGGAGGGATCACCTTTTGACATTAATTCAAATGAAAAAACCTTCCCTTTGCAATCTTTTACTGGTTTAAATTTGAAAGGGGTATAATCATTATCCAGAATTTCGTATCCTTTTGCCACTGAATTCCTTATAATTTTTCTGGAATCGTTTATAATGTGAAGTTCAAGATCCGAATTTGTTCTTCCATATGTAGCTGTAAAGAATTTTAACTCATTTAAGTTATTTGCAGGGAACGTGAATTTTCCTTTTAATGTTTTTAGGAGAGGTAAAGCAACTTTAGGTGAATTTGCAATATTAGACGAAATAATATCTGTCTCAATAACAGGGACCGAAGACTTTCTAAGTTTTTGGTAGATTCGATTCTGATTCTTCATCTTATGGAATAATGCTTTAAAACCTTGCATTTTAAACGTCTGAATTCCAAGGACTCCAATATCAAATGCCTGTCTTCTTTTTGTATTAGCTGGTAATAATACATTTATTATTCTTCGATATATAAGATAAATTTTCCAAAAAGTACTTTCATATATATCATCCATTTCTTTTCTATTTTGACTAATTAAATCATCTTTATTACGAATTTCTTTTTTAAGTTCTTCCACAGAGGTATTTATTTGCTGTATATACGAGTCCTTGTTCTGGATTTCTTCTTTGAATTCGTTAATATAATTATTCAGTCCCTGTATATACGAGTCCTTGTTCTGGATTTCTTCTTTGAATTCATTAATAAAATTATCCAGTCCCTGTATATACGAATCCTTGTTCTGGATCTCTTCACTTAGTTCTGTAATTAAATTCGTGGAGTCAGATATCGGTTTCTCAACAATTTCAAAAATTAACCTCTCTAGTGTACGATGTTTTGAAAGGTCATTATAATATTCAAATTTTAAATTTAGTTCCGGAATCCCTAAATTTTTACTGATCAGATATATGGTTCTATATGAAGGCTCCAATAGGTCCCCAAGATCTAAAAAATTCTCATTATAATATCTATGCACTTTGCTTACATTTTCCATGAAATCTTTATATTTTGAAGTATAAAAAATCAAAAGTTGCATCAAAAACCAGTTTGAAATATTGTTTGTTTTGATAGTTAAATATCCAAAATCATTGTCTTTCAAGAAATTTTCCAATTCATCTTTGGAAGGTAATCCATTTTCAATATGCTCTAGTAGCCACGGATGTGGTTCTCCAGTTATTTCTTTAAAATAATTGCATGCTTTCACTTCAGCGTCTTTAACATCTTTAGAATCAAAAGGAGCTCCCAGGATAACAAAATCTTTGCTGACTCTAAGCAATTCCGAGATGAAGTTTAATCTTTCGCTTGCTGAAACATGTTCATATACGTCAGAAGAAACCACAATATCAAAAGATCTGTCTTTATAAGGAGCTTTTGTGACATCTCCGATTACGTAGTTGTTTTCGTCACCCGGTCTTATGTCAATTATATGTATTTCATCATCATTTAAAAAAGAAGATAAATTACCATTTCTACCACCAGCATCCAATATCTTAAAAGAGTTGTTGCAATCATTTCGGACTGAGTCTATTATTTTTTTTATTATGTAGTTTCTTGTGTATAGATCAAATGGAAGATCCGTCAAGTCAAAGTCCGAATTCATTTGAGTACCCACCGCCCCCGTATGTCGAATATCCCATAGTTTTTAACTGATAGGTTTTTTATACTAAATCCATGTGCACAGTGAAGATGGTCATAAGGATGCTGGCATGAGTTATCATATATTGCTGCAGAAAATTGATAAGATCCGTCCAATAGAGGTAGCTCGTCAATTATAAAATCAATTTCACCTTCATCGTCTATATAATCTATGGCCATTTCGCAAAATTTAGTATTTGGTCCTGCAATATGAACGTCATCTCTATAGATCGCGACTCCAAAAACCGGTTTTTCAATTCGTTGATTGGTTTTGTATTTTATTTTTGCAAGAAATTTTTCTCCGGTTTGGAAAATATAAGACTCACTATGATTATTTAAAAACTTTATATCTACTATTTTTGCCTCTTTTGAACCCCAGTTAATTGAGGGGTCCGCATTATTTTTTTCAATAGCACTCTGCACATCATTATACTTGTTCAATAGTCTCTCGACTTCTTTTTTGTTTACAGCATTCAGGTAGTCGCTTATGACATTTTCAGTAGGTCCTATTGATACAATATTTCCATTGCTAAGCATTAAACAATTATTACATATTTTCTTGACCTCTTCCATCGAATGAGATACAAAGATAATTGTTTTTCCATTCCGTTTGTACTCATTTATTTTGTCGTGGCATTTCGTTTGAAAAGATTGGTCGCCAACTGACAGAACCTCATCAATCAAAAGGACATCCGGGTCAATAGATATCGCTGTTGCAAAAGCTAATCTCGCATACATTCCCGAGGAGTAATTTTTTAATTTCGTATCCCTGAACTTATCCAGTTCTGCAAATTCAAAAATTGAATTAAGTTTCTCGTCCATTTCTGCGTGGTTCATGCCCATTATTGCACCGTAAAGGTACACATTTTCAATAGCTGTGAGTTCTGGTTGAAACCCAACTCCCAATTCCAGAAAAGGTGCCATTTTTCCTTTTACCTTTACGGAACCCGTATCCGCCACAAGGACTCCCGAAATTATCTTGAGGATTGTACTTTTCCCGGATCCGTTTTCTCCGATGATCCCTAAAGTTTCTCCCTTCTTGACATTGAATGTGACATCTTTCAGAGCTTCAAAAACTTCATAAGTGTATGATTTGCCTGTAATCTTCCCGATTATGTTATCATATACTGTTACTCTTTTTTCATGTGGTATCTTGAAGCACTTGGACACACCATAAACTTCTATTGCATATGGCTTCTCAGGCTTAGATGTATTATTGTTAGTTTTGAACAGTTTTACACCTCCTCTGCAAATCTGGGAGACAATTTCCTGAACATCAGAGATCCAAATGCTAAAAATGCCAGCCCAAATCCGGCAACAAACATGAAATCATATATGTGTGGAATAGTGCCGTATAACAATACATCTCTGTACATCATCATTAATCGAGTAATCGGACTTAGCATGTAATAATCCAGATATTTTTCAGGCACAAGAGACAGAGGGTATATAATAGGGGCAGTGTAAAAACCGACCTGAAGGACGATGTCCCATATCTGGTTCAAATCCCGGAAATACACGTACAGAGATGCAAGCGCAAGGCTGATTCCGTATACTATTAAGAAATATAAAATATGAATTACAGGGAACAACAGAATCGTTAGTGAGAGTGAAGCTCCCAGGATTAATAATAAAGGAATCAATACCGCGAATTCCAGAATCGAACTTATGAATGCCGACATTGTCAGGCTGAAAGTAAGGATTTCTCTCGGGATATATATTTTAGTTACAAGGCTGGGCTTTCCTACTATCGAGGTCATTGCGGTCATGGTTCCGTTTGCCAGAAAACGCCAGGCTATTATTCCGATCAAAAGATACAGATCGAAGTGTTCCTGTTCAAACCTGAAGATGTTGCTAAACACTACGTATAGAACCAGCATCATGAGCAGTGGATTTAGCATAGACCATGCGAAACCGAGAACAGAGCTCTGGTACTTAACCTTAAGGTCGCTTATTACAAGATTCTTGATTAATTCGCTATATTCGAATAGGTACATACTTATTTTTCCGTTATTCCTTATGCAGGTTTCTTACCAGCTCACTTGCCCTGAATAAGGACTCAAATGTCCCTGCATCGCTCCAGAACCCTTCAAGAACTCTGTATCCCATTGTATCCTTATTTATATAATAGTTGTTTACATCCGTGATCTCAAGTTCGCCTCTTCCCGAAGGTCTGAGGGTCTTTATGGCATCAAAAACTTCATAGTCGTATATATAGAGGCCCGTAACTGCAAAATTGCTCTTTGGGTTTGCAGGTTTTTCTTCGATACCAATTACCCTGTTCCCTTCCAGTTCAGCAACCCCGAACCTGTGGGCGTCGGTTACTTTTTTGAGGAAGATCTTTGCGCCACCCTTAAAAGCCGAGACCTCTCCTTTGATACTATCCTGGAAAATATTATCCCCCAGAATAACGGTTATGTCATCCCCGTCTGCAAAATCTTCTGCAAAGGAAAGAGCCTGAGCTATTCCTCCCGCTTCTTCCTGGATTTCGTAAGTAAAGTGAACCCCAAATTCCGAGCCGGAGCCCAGGAGTTCAAGGAAATGCCCGGCATGCCCCCGGCCTGAAACTATCATTATTTCTTTGATTCCTGCACTGATGAGGGTCTGCAGTGGGTAATAAATCATTGGCTTGTCATAGACGGGTAAAAGATGCTTGTTCGTCACTTTGGTCAGGGGGTAGAGTCGGCTTCCTGTCCCGCCTGCGAGAATAACTCCTTTCATGTTGATCTTTCCTCCAGATATGCTTTAAGGGCTTCTTTCCAGTGCCTCATGGGTTTCGTTTTGGTATTAACAAGAACCGAATATTTAGGGCGTTTTGCTTTTCTCGGGAATTCATCTGTTGTACAGGGTGCAACATTTCCTATGATTGCCTTTGCAAATTCATACCAGGAACATGTACCTTCGTTCGTGATGTGGTAAATTCCCGGGGAGAGTTTGATGATTTCACCGGTTTTAAGGGCAAGGTCTGCAGCATAGGTTGGCTTTCCGAACTGGTCATTTACTACTCTTACAGTACTCATATCTTCGGACAACCTGAGCATTGTTTCAACAAAGTTCTTGCCTTGCAGGCCAAAGAGCCAGGAAGTCCTTATGATCCGGTAATCTTTCATGTTCTCAATTATATTTTTTTCTCCCAGCAGCTTCGACTGGCCATAGATATTAATGGGATCCGTTTCGTCGGATTCGAAGTATTCTTTTCTCGAACCATTGAAAACATAATCGGTGCTGTAATGCACAAGGATTGCTCCTGCATTCGAACAGCCTCTCGCAAGGTATTCAAGAGCGCTGCCGTTGACCTTAAATGCAAGTTCTTTTTCGTCTTCGCACCCGTCAACGTTGGTATACGCCGCAGCGTTAATCACAACATCCGGTTTAATTTTTTCGATCGTTCTGAGAACCTGTGCTTCATCGGTGATGTCAAGCTCTGAACGTGTAAATTTTATAGCGTCGGGAAAGACCTTGCTAAGTTCTTTTCCCAGCATCCCCCCTGCCCCGAGGATCAGTGTTTTAATTTCTCCCACCACCATTTGTTTTCAATATACCATTTTACGGTTTCTTCAAGAGCTTCCTCGAATGAATATTCCGGCTCCCAGCCTAATTCCTTTAATTTGGAACAGTCCAGAGAATACCTGAAATCATGGCCCGGACGGTCTTTTACGTATTCTATCATAGATTCATCTTTTCCAAGTAATTCGAGGATTTTATGTGTAATTTCAATATTGGTTTTTTCATTCCCTCCGCCTACATTATACATCTCGCCGTCAGTTCCGGAGTGGAGGATGAAATCTACGGCTTTGCAGTGGTCAAGTACATAAATCCAGTCACGGATATTCGTTCCGGTTCCGTAAACCGGGACTTTTTTGCCCTCAATCAGGTTTGTGGTAAAAAGAGGCATCAGTTTTTCAGGGTACTGATAAGGCCCGAAGTTGTTGGTGCATCTTGTGATAATAACAGGGAGTCCGTAGGTTATGTAATATGATTGGACTAGCAGGTCGGATCCTGCTTTGCTTGAAGAATAGGGGCTCGAAGGGGTCAGGATATCTGTCTCTTTGAATGAGCCCGATTTTATGCTTCCATATACTTCGTCGGTTGAGATATGAATAAACCTTTTGACTTTGCATTCAAGTGCACTTTGAAGAAGTGTATGGGTGCCCAGAACATTGGTTTTTACAAAAACCGATCCGTCTTCAATTGAACGGTCTACGTGGCTTTCCGCTGCAAAATGAACTACATGGTCAACATCTTTCATAATTTCATGTACTAAATGGGAGTCACAAATGTCTCCTCTAACAAAAGAATAGTTTTGTTTGTTCTCAACTTCTTTGAGGTTGTCCGGATTTCCTGCATAAGTGAGTTTATCCAGGTTGACTATTTTGTAATCCGGATATTTTTTCATTATATGAAGGATAAAATTGCTTCCGATAAAACCACAGCCACCGGTAACCAGGAGTTTCAAGATATCACGTCCTTTTTCATTATCCGTGTTTCAAGCCCGGGGTAAGTACCCAATCATAAGGAATCTGGTCAGTATCATAAGGAATCTGGTCAGTATCATAAGGAATCTGGTCAGTATCATAAGGAATCTGGTCAGTATCAGGAGAAAGCCTGTATTTATCAGGCTCGGAGTAATTATAAGGTTCGGTTGGAACACTCAGGAAATATTCGGTCCCGGTTCCGATTCCTTTAAATCCGTGGTACACAAGTGGAGGTACACTCATAATTAAAGGATTTTTTTTCTCCTACAAAAAGCTTCATGATGTTTCCATATGCAGTAGAATTTTCTCTGGAGTCATAGAGCACAACTTTCATCATGCTACGGATACATGTAAAATTGTCGGTCTGAATCTTATGGTAATGCCAGCCTTTGACCACTCCCGGAAAAGCAGTGGTCGGGTAAACCTGCCCAAATTTGTCGAATATTTCGTCATCGCAACGCAATACTTCCATCAGTCACCCTCTTCCATCCGGGATAACCCTTAGATTTTTCAGCTTTACCCCTTCGATGGTTTTCATTTTATCACTTATTTGATGAAGCATAAATCAGGTTCCATAATGGAGATCCTGTAACAATTAACCGGGAAGGCTTCAAAAATTTCAATACCGCCAGATCTTTTTTCAGGTTATATTTCAATACTGCTTCATCTTTTTCAGGATATATATAATGATTTAATCTCTATACATTCTAATTTATTTATCTTCTATGGTAAAAGCAAGATCCTAATAGTTTTATAAATTATCTTTGATAGGTTATATTGTTCGATATATTTACATTTCTGAGATCTGCACCTCTATTGTTCAATATATCTACACTTACAAGATCTAAACTTATATATTGTGAACAGTATCAGGTACTCTTAGTATCAGGTACTCTTAGTATCAGGTACTCTTAGTATCAGGTACTCTTAGTATCTCAGACAGGTATTCTTAAAATGTTAGATATGTATTTTTAAAAATATAGATAGGTACTTTTAAAATGTCCGATCCAGAAGCTTCAATAATCATTTTAACTCGAAACGGAGAAAGCACTCTCAGGGAATGCCTGGAACATGTGTATGCACAAAACTACACGAATTTTGAAGTGATAGTTATCGATTCGGTTTCGACAGACCGGACGCTGGAAATCGTTAGTGCTTTTCCTGTAAAACTTTTTAATATTAATGTAAAAGCCTTCGGGCACGGCAAAACCAGAAATTTTGGGGCAAGACTTGCAAAAGGAAAGTATCTAATTTATTTAACCCAGGATGCCATTCCTCTTAATGACAAATGGCTTGAAAACTTAATCCGAAATTTTAAAGATAAGGATGTTGCAGGGGTATACAGTCGAAATATTCCTCGCCCTGATTGCGATCCGTTTGAAGCTCGCTATATCTCAACAGGCTGGGGGCCAACAAGGGAAGTAAAGAGTATTCGGGACTATAAAAACTACAAAAAACTTGTATTTTTCTCCAATACAAGCTCTTGCCTCCGAAAGGACGTCTGGGATAAATTTCCTTTTGATGATTCGCTGGTCCAGACTGAAGATCAGGCCTGGTCAAAGGAAGTTCTTGAAGCCGGGTACAAGATTGTTTACGATCCCGATTCGATTGTCATCCACTCACACAACAATTCTCTGGAAGTCTTATTTAAAAAATACTTTGATGCCGGTACGGCACACATGAAAATATTCAAAAACAGAAATAATGTATACTTGCCTTTAATCCCGTTCTTTGTGGTGGCTGTTATTTTTTTAGATCTGAGGTTTATGCTGGGTCATGCCTACAAGCCAATCGAGATCGTTAAGTGGGTGCCGGAAGCTTTTGTAAGGCATTTCGTAGAAGCGATAGGTTTCTGGTTAGGCTTGCATTTTGATCGGCTTCCTCTTTCCCTGAAACGCAAATTTACCGCTTCAGGACGGTATTAATCACAGTTCATACATCTTTATATATATTTTCTAATTGTTTTGCCGAATTTTCCCATGAATATTTTTCTGCAAGCTTTCTGGCACTGGTACTCAGGGTTTTCTGGAGCTCTTTATCACTCATAAGTTCCTGCATTTTCCCTGCCAATTCCCTGCTATTTCGGGCCTTTACCAGCAGTGCATTCTCTCCGTGAGTAAAAACGGAAGATATGCCTCCTACATCAGTAGCTATTATCGGTAGTCCGGCAGCGGCAGCTTCCAACAATGTCAGTGGTAATCCTTCCCATAACGAAGGCAATACGAAAATATCACATCCTGTGTACTGTTCAATTAGGGAATGTTCGCTGAGTTTTCCGGTGAATTTGATTATGTAGTCAACTCCAAATTCTGTTGCAGTTTTTTTGAGATTCTCTGCTTCTTCTCCATCCCCTACTATGATAATTTCGAAATCATTTTTCCCTTTAAGAAATTTTGCTGCCTGTATCAGGTATTCCAGACCTTTTTGCTTTTCAAGCCTGCCTGCAAACAGGAAGCTTGTCTTTCCGTCAGACTTTTCCCCTGGCTTCCTTTCAAATTTATGAATGTCCACCCCATTAGGCACATAAATTCCTTTTTTAATTCCGGCTTTTTCCAGAATTTCAAGCCCGTTTTTATCCACGACTATGATCTTCTTAAAACCAGAATATCTAAGGAAAAAATTTTCAGCCAATCTTTTCAAGAAAAAGTATTGCTTATCATCAAAACTGATCCCGTGGCAGGTGTTGACGAGCGGTATCCCGTAAAATCTGGCTGCAAAGGAAATAAAAAAACCCATGTCTGCGGAATGGGAATGGATGATGTCGGGTTTCAGGTTTCTAAGTTTTCTGAAGCCCCAAAAAAATAAAAAAGTTAGAGATATCAATCTTTGAAGTGTAATTTTGTCCAGATTAGCAGAGTTATCTTTCAGACCGAATTTGAAAACTTTTTCATCCCGGGCAATTTCATCACAGTTGGAAGTTAAGATATAAACTGTATGTCCGATTCTTATTTGCTGTTTTTTCAGACTATTAACAGTATAAGCGTCTCCTCCTATCATAGGATAATATTTTTTTGTAAGGTGTAAAATTTTCATATAACTTCCCGGCTGTTTACAAAAATCAAAACTCATTTTTCTTCAATGTTTTATATCTCTATTTCCATGTACTGCAAAAGAAGTTGTTCAAATACCTTCTCCCATTCATACTTTTCAGCTTTTTTATACGCAGAAGCAGCCATTTTCTCATAATAATTTTCATTTTCAAGTATCTTTCCCACCCCTCCCGCAATTTCCCTCCCTTCCAGCCTCACAACAAACCCGTCGACCCCATCTTCAACAAGCCCCTGCGCTGCATTATATTTTTGTTTCACCGTCACTACAGGCACCCCACAGGCAAAAGCTTCGATTAAGACCATCCCGAAACCCTCCCTTGAAGAGGGCAGCACAAGCACCTTTGAAGCCTTGATTTTCCCGATCAATGCCCTGTACTCCTGAAACCCTTCAAATATCACATTTTCCCGCACCCCAAGCTCACGGGTGAGTTTCTCCAGAGCTTTCCTTTCGGGGCCGTCTCCGACAACACAGCAGCAGATTTCGGGAAAATCCTCTTTTAACAGGGAAACAGCTTTTATCAGAACGTCAACATTTTTTTCTTTTATGAGCCGGCCTGCGAAGATAACATCGTAAATCTTACCTCCCGGCGCCTCCGACGCTCCCTTCCCTGCCGGCTTGATCTCCGATATTAACTTCAGGTCAACTCCGTTAGGCAAGACTGCTATCTTGCTGTTCGTTCCCTTAAGGGCTTCAAGCCTGTCCTTTGTCCATTCCGAAACCGCAATATCATTCTTAGAGATTCTTGCAACCGTTTTTTCGATTAAGAGTCCAAGGAGACCCTTCGTTTTTCCAAGGTATTCATACCAGTAATCTCCCCATACCTCATGCCAGGTGAAAACTGCAGGAGTCTTTTTCAGGAATGAAACGGCTTTTACGGTAAAACAGGAAAAATAGGGAAATACGCTTACGTCAATAAGGTCAAATTTCTCTTTCATAAGGGGTGAAAACAGCTTTGCAGCAAACACAAGCGCTTCGGGAATTGAGCGCCTGCCGTCTACATACAGTTCCCGGGCTTGACAGACGCCATGAAGGGTCATGTTTTCGTGCCGAATAACGTCTTCGCCTTCCCACCATTTAATTCCGAAAAGGTGCACATTGTGCCCCTCTGAAGAGAGTTGCTTCCCCAGTTCATGGATGCGTATTTCTGCGCCCCCTTTGACCCAGGGATAGACAGCATCATATACGAAGGCAATTTTCATTGCATCACTTTACCAATCAGTATCAACCTCGAGAAGCATTACGCTTACAAAGACTGCAGAGAAAATCAGCTGGAGCCCGACTGCTGCCAGGACCATTGAAATAACTGCAGATTCCACTTCTTCAAGGGAGCCGTATCCGGAAATGACCCATGTATAGGCGACTTTCAGCCCGATAACGAGCCCTAAAGCCAGAATAAAGGAGCCTCCGAGCAGTTCTTTTTCAAGGGAGTGGTAGCTAAGTAGCTTCTTGCCTGCCTTTTCATCCCGATACATGCCGTGGATCAGGCCATAAGTTTTCATATATCCGCCGGTTGCCAGGATTTGCCCGCCAATGATTAAGAGCATACTGCCCAAAATAAATGAATGCAGCCGGTTATATGCAGCATTTTTCGTAAGCAAAAGGGAGGCAGTTATGAGAAAACCCAGGACAAACACAAAAGCGCCGGGAATATAAAGGAAAGGGCCCGGCCTGTATAGCATCATAAACCTTACATGCCGCCAGCCGTCCTGAAACGAGCGCAGCTTGGAGGGAGCTTTGCGGGAGTAATAGGTTATGGGAACTTCTTTTATCCTCAGCCCGCATCTTGCAGCTTCGATTATCATCTCGGATGCAAGTTCCATGCCGTGAGTTTTAAGGTTCATTTTTTCAAGGGCTTCTTTAGTAAAAGCCCTCATCCCGCAGTGTGCATCCGATATTTTTGTTTTGAAAAGAAAATTGAGCATTGAAGTCAGTATGGGGTTTCCGATATACTGGTGCAGCCAGGGCATAGCTCCTTTTTTTATTTCTCCTTTAAGCCGTGTACCCATTATGAAATCTGCTTCTCCTGCCATAAGAGGGTCCAGAAATTTATCAAGCTCGAGGAGGTCGTATGTATTGTCCGCATCTGCAATAGCGATATAATCCCCTTTTGCTTCGGCAAGCCCTTTGAGGTAAGCATTCCCGTAACCTTTTATCGGGCCTATTACCTTTGCACCCATGGACGCTGCAATCTCAGCGGTTCTGTCCGATGAATTATCAGCAATGATTATTTCCCCTTCTATACCATATTTTTTGAATATGGTCTGAGCTTTCTGTATGCAAATACGGATAGTTTCTTCCTCGTTCATAGAAGGCATTACGACAGAAAGGGAAGGCATGTCCTGCTTATACAGCATAGATACTAATAACTATTTTGATACTTCTCATGCAGCAGGAGTTAATTCTTCCCGGCTATTCCCTCCAGTTCTGTTTGAAGCCGGGGATTGGAAGAGTTGAAACACAAAGTAAAGAAAAGTATCCAGACTATTAACAAGCTTCAGTTTCTGTTAGTAATCTATATAATATATCAGCAAACTCTTTTTATGAAGGATTTTTGAGTTTTCCGTAACTCACAGGTCATTTAAATAAATTTAGGGAAATAAAGGTTTGATATTAGGGACTCAAACAGTATGGCGTTGGAATTCAAGCAGCCTGTTTATACTTTTAACTGATTTTTGACAGAGGGATCGCATGGTTAAAGTGAATATAATATTTCACAGTATGTACGGCCACGTCTACAGGATGGCAGAAGCCGTCGCTGCCGGGGCAAGGGAAGTTGAAGGAGCTGAAGTAGGGATATATCAGGTACCTGAAACCCTTCCTGAAGAAGTCCTCGAAAAGATGGGAGCAATAGAAACGAAAAAGCTTTTTGCCCATATCCCCGTGATGACCAGGGGCATGCATGAGGAAATACTCGCAGGGGCAGATGCGCTTATTTTTGGCACTCCCACACGTTACGGAAATATGACTGCCCAGATGCGTGCGGTCCTTGACGGTGTTGGAGGGCTGTGGAGCGAGGATGCCTTTGTAGGAAAGGTAGGAAGTGTTTTTACCTCAAGCAATACCCAGCACGGGGGGCAGGAGTCCACAATCCTCACGTTTCATGTCACCCTGCTTCACCTCGGAATGATTATCGTGGGTCTTCCGTACTCGGAAAAGCGGCAGAGAAGAATGGACGAAATTACAGGTGGCAGCCCATATGGAGCATCAACGATCGCCGGACAGGGAGGAAGTCGCCAACCATCAGAAAACGAACTTGAAATGGCACGTTACCAGGGAAGGCACGTAACTCAGATTGCGAAAAAACTTGCTGAAAATAAAAATCTTTGAAATAAAAAAGGACGGAAAAACGTTCCCTTCTGCGGGGGTGTTTTCCCTTTCTCAGTTTTTAGAGTTTTTTTGCCTGAAATTAGGATGCTCAGCTAAAGTTTGGTAAGGCTCTGCCTCTGCGCTCAAATCTTTCCTGAGCTGTTGCCAGGCATGCCAGAGTGCAGTATATTCCCTTTTCTTCAGCACTCTTAAGGACAAAGAATTCTTTCCCGCAAACGGGGCATATTTTTTTTACGTAAACCATAGTAGACACGCAAATTTTTGTATGAGGATACTTCCTTTAAAGACTTAGTCTTATAAGCCATACTAACAAGAACTCAACCAAATATAAACTTTCGTATGAAGTTTGTATATATCCTTAGTAAGAAATTAAATTCATTTCAACAGGTTGATCCAATAATGCTTAACACAATCGTGAACATTAACTGTATATTTCTTCTGCTCTCTGATTATCAATTCCTTCTTTTTCATACTGTTACTCCTGGAGAAAACAATTTTATAGCTAAAGTAATTATTCTTCCTGACCTTTCTTTCCCTTAAATGATTTAGCAATATATTCAATTCTTATAGGAACTTAAGTTTGAAAATCGATCCTAACTTAATGGTCAACTTAGACAAAAAAATGTATTTTTCAAACTTCCGTTGATAACCATATCACGTTTGCATTGCTTACTTATGATATTACTTAATCAAAGAAAAGTTCATAATGTAACTTGAACCCATGGAATCTAGCTTGAAATTGTGAATATAATTTGAAGTGCAGAATATCATTCGAAATTACAAACTAAAATACAAAATAAGATATAAATACAGAGTCGGAGGTGTCCGGGATTAGGCCGTTGATTTTCGGGAATGGAAAAATCCTGATTTGTGAAGATGAGAAAGGGACTATAAGGGATCTTTATTTCCCATATGTAGGTCTTGAGAACCACGGGAACTCGATAAAGGTAGGTGTATGTGACCTTGATACCCTTTACTGCAGCTGGCTTGAAAACTGGAAAATCCGGCAGCGGTATAAATCAGAGTTTGGGGAGGAGTTCTGCAGCAGGATTCTTGAAAGCTCAGGAGATCATGACGAAGCCAAAGCCGGGGAAGGTTATGCAAAGGATAAAAGCATTGAAGGAATACCTGAAGCCTGCAAAAGATCAGTCTCAAATATCGGGGAAACTGTTTTTGAGAACTCGGAGCTGGGACTCAGAGTCACTGTATGGGAGACTGTCCATCCATCTGTGAATATTTTCTGCAGGACATTTGAAGTCAGGAATATCTCCAATTCCTCAAGGCGCCTCCGCCTTTTTTCCAACCAGAACTACAGGATCCTTGAACATAAGATAGGAGAAACTGCTGTAATTGACAAGCATGCCCTTATCCATTACAAACGCAATCGCTATTTCCTGCACGCAAGCGAACCTGTTTTTGACCAGCATGCTGTAGGAACCGCAGAGTGGAAAGGGCTTGAAGGTACCTGGAAAGACATGGAAATTGATGCTAACCTGAGTGGAAACCCCGTGGCGCACGGCTCTGTGGATTCCACCCTGGGATGGACCTTGCCCGAACTAAAACCGGGGGAAGCAACAAAGGTTCATTACTGGATCGTTTTCGGGAAGAATTACTGCAGTGTACTTAAAGTCCATAAGAGGGTAAAAGAATCAGGAAAAAGGGACCTTTTCCACTACAATTTCAACTTCTGGCACTCTTTTATCGAACGGGTATCCGTGCTTCCCGAATACGCCTGGATGCCACAGCTTCCGGAAAAGGTTGTAAAATGCTTCTATAGAAGTCTCCTCACGGCTGTAGCACATATGGATATCAAGGGTTCGGTGATCGCGTCCTGCGATTCGGATATTAAGCAGTTTGGAGCAGACCTCTATACATACTGCTGGCCCAGAGATGCTGCCTGGGTCTGCCTGGCTCTCGACCGAGCACGGTATCACCATCTAAGTGCCGAGACATTTGAATTCTTTTCAAAAACCATAACTCCCAGGGGTAACTTCCTTCACAAATATACGCCTGCAGGAGACTTCGGGAGCACCTGGCATCCTGTACCCATGATTCAGATTGATGAAACAGGGCTTCCCCTCTATGCCCTCTACAGCAACTGGGAGATTGCAAGGAGTGTATGGACTACAGGCAGGTATTATAGATGCCTTGTAATTCCTGCAGCGAATTACCTGACAAAAGCAATTGAAAAGGATACAGGCCTTCCTATCCCCAGTTTTGATCTCTGGGAAGAGCGAAAAGGTGTGCATACATACAGTGCCTGCACGGTCTATGCAGGGCTCAGGGGCGCCTGTGAACTCGCTCGATCCCTTGGAGATTACGGCAATGCAGACATCTGGAAAAGGGCTGCGGATCGGGTAAAAGAGTCAATTATTAAGAGGCTTTATGACAATAAACTCAAACGTTTCCGGCGTTCCCTGGAAGAAGCAACCCTTGATTCCTCCTTATTTGCAGTCTGGTACTTTGGGGTCCTTCCCCCAGATGATCCCAGGGTTGTTCGGACAATGGAAGCAATTGAGCGTGAATTACTGCGCCCCTCGGGCGGAATCGCCAGATATCTCCATGACAGTTACTACGGCTACATGAACAGCTGGATAATCTGTACTCTCTGGCTGTCCCAGTGGTACTCTGCAATCGGAAACCTGGAAAGAGCCCTTGAACTTCTGGAATGGTGCGCGGCTCATACTCATCCGACAGGTCTCATGTCAGAACAGGTGGACGATAGAGGCAGGCCCCTTTCCGTTCTCCCTCTTGCCTGGTCCCATTCAGCTTTCGTGCTTGCCGTTCTTGAATATCTGCAAGCCCTTGAGAAAAGGGAAGGAGGGGTTTGCGGCTTGCCGGGAAAATAAAACAGTTTTTTTAAACCTGCGTTATCAGAAAAGTTTTTTTAAAACTGTTTCTCATAGTACAGGTACCCTTTTTCTTCTTTTAAAAAAGTGAAGCCGTGCTTGAGATACATACCTATTGCTTTTTTAAGGGTCGAATCGGTTTTGAGCACGACGCCTGAACAGTTTTTTTCGGCGAAATCCAGGGCTGCCAGAAAAAGCTTTTTTCCGTTCCCTTTGCCCCTGAAGCCCTTTTTGAGGTAGATGCGCCTGATTTCACAGCGGTTACCCTCAAGTTTGCGCACTCCTGCCGTACCCACCACCCTGCCGTCGGCCAGGCCTACAAAAAAGGTTCCTCCTTTTGCAAAATAGTAGCCGTTGATGTCATTAAGGTCTGAATCTTTAAGCCTGTCATACGCGAAACCGTGTTCCAGCAGGACTTCCAGAACGACGTCACGGACTTCTTTCTTTCTGGATTCTTCATAGCTCCGGATTATCATTTGTTTTCTCCTTCGATTGAGGGCTGAGGTATTTTTCGGGGTGCTTCAGGAAATCCAGGGAAACGGTATAGAAAATTTCAGTGCCCGTACGCAGGATTTTTTCATCAATATCGAATGTGCTTGAATGGTTTATCTCCAGGATCCTTTTTTCCCGGTTCCGGGTACCAAGGGAAATAAAGATGCCTGGCACTACTTGCAGATAGCTTGCGAAATCTTCGGCAGCAAAGGTTTTTACAAGCTCCGGATAGGTTGTGAGCTCAGGGAAACTTTCCTGTAGTTTTAAGTTAACCGCATCTGTGAAAACCGGGTCATTTACCAGGACCGGATACCCGTGCAGGATGTCAAGTTCGTAATCCGGAAGCCCTTCAAACTCTTCTCCGGGTTTTACGTATCTTTCCTTTATCTTCTCAAGACACTCTTTTATTGTCAGGTCGATAATTTCCGTTGTCCTGCTGTCAAATGTCCGGTAGCTTCCGAGGATCTCTACCCTGTCAGGGGTCCTGTTGAACTGGGCTCCCCCCCGAATCCTGCCTACTCCCAGGACATACTTATCAGGTTCAAGTTTTTTTTCAAGGGCCGGGTACACGCTGCTTATGAAGTCCGTTTCCATCCGGACAGGGTCAATGCAGCTTTCGGGTTTTGAAATATGGCCTCCTTTTCCCTTAAAGGCGATTTCAAAACGGTTCGTGCTTGCCATAAAGGGTCCAGGACGGAAACCCACGCTTCCGGATTCGTGGTTAGTAAAAATGTGCATGCCCATAACCGCATCCACGCCTTTTAGCCCTCCTTCGGCAATAACTCTCTCCGAACCACCCGGAGGGATCTCTTCTGCAGGCTGGAAGATCAGGCGGACTTCTCCAGGAAAGTCCCGATTTTCTACAAAGAGTCTTGCAGCCCCAAAAAGCATTGCCATATGCCCGTCATGCCCGCAGGCATGCATTACCCCGTCGTTTCTGGAAATATAGTCCCCGTTTCTCTCTGTGAGCCCTTCTTGCACCTGCAGGCCGTCAGTATCCGTCCTCAGGGCAATGCAGGGCCCGGGTCTCGTGCCCCTGATGCTTGCAAGCACGCCTGTGTCCGCAATCTTCCTGGCTTCTATCCCCAGTTCTTCAAGGATTTTCAGGATTCGTTTCTGGGTTTCATATTCTTCGAAACTGAGTTCCGGGTATCGGTGAAATTCTCGCCTCAGCCGGATAATCCAGGTTTCAAACGTTTCTGTGCTCGGGTCCTCTCTCAAACGTATTACCTCGGATTTTCTGCATATGCGGTTTCTTCTGTTTATTTTCGATATATTCGATATTTTTCTTTTTACTTCTTCCGTATATATTGATCCATGTATATATTAGTCCAGGTATGCATTACTACATTTTCTTCCCCATGAATCCGGAATCAAAACACTGACAGTTAAATACATTAATGGCACAATACATTTTATCCTGCTGCTAATTTTAAAATAACGGCAGTTAAAGGATTGGCAGTTAAAGGGTATTAACCTGTCTTTTTAAGTACGTTATTACTGTCATTATGAAGTCATTGTAATGTTATTATAAAGTGTTCTTAGCTACATTAATAGTGTTTTTGATTGAAATCAACAGTATTCTAACTTAAAAACAGTGCTCTTAATTGAAATTAAAAGTGTTCTTAACTGAACGATAATCTGCAGCAGTTAAGTTTCAGTAGACACAAGTACTCTTCATATTTACAGGGATGGTACAAATGCTCAAAACACGCCTGAGAGATTTTCTTCTTACAAAAGATGACTGGCTTTTTGCGGTTTCGGACTACTTCCGTAGTGATGGAATCAGAGCCACACTCCGCTACGTTCCGGATGAAACCGGGGAAAGGGAGTTAAACGGGAAAAGGTACAAAAAATACGATTTCGGCCCTGCTTTCGAATTCATGAAACAAAACAGGCCCGAGTGGGTCCAGGACGTGCATGTTGTCCCTGAATCCGAAGTAAAAAAGGTGCTGCACCCCTCTGAAGTTATTCCCAAGCTTGTAAATTCCGACAGCCGGGTAAGGGCGATCGTAAAGGTGCTTGATGTTGCCGGAATTCCCAGGACAAGTATGGGGGTTACGGGTTCTATGCTTGCAGGCCTGCAGAATGAGAGTTCTGATGTTGATTTTGTTGTCTACGGTCCCATGTGGTTCAGGGCAAGGGATGCCATAGCCATTGCAAAACAGCAGGAGGGCCCTATCGAAGAGATCGATGAGGCGATGTGGCAGAGGATCTACAGGAAAAGAATCCCTGAGATTTCTTTTGATGAATTCATGCGCCACGAGTCCAGGAAAGGCAACCGAGGCATGGTCGAAGGCACTTATTTCGACCTCCTCTTCGTGCGGGAATGGGACCAGATTAAAGCCCCTCTCCTGCGGGGAAAAGATACGGTCAAAATGAAAATAGAAGCCGAGGTCACAAACGCTGACTTTGCCTTTGACAGCCCTGCCTACTACAAAGTGGAGCATGACGAAATTGACCATGTGCTCTCCTACACCCATACCTATGCAGGTCAGGCCCTCCCAGGAGAGATAATAGAAGCCAGCGGGGTGGTCGAAGAAGTCGGAGATATGAAGCGGCTGGTCGTTGGAACCTCAAGGGAACCAAAAGGGGAATGGATCCGGTCCCTTACCTGGCTTGAAAAGTGTGGGTATAGGTGAAAAGGTCTGTTCGGAAATAAAGTCTCAAAATATTCCCCAAACGATGCCCGCCACATCGCAGGACATGTTTAATTATGCGGCTCGTTATGGGATCTCAAATCATAATCTTCAGGCTGTAATACATTTTAAAGATAAGCTGGATGAGGCGAAACTGGCCCGGGCTGTAAGACTCTCTATTGATGCTGAGCCTGTTCTGGGCTGCTTTTTTGTAGAAAAGGAAAACAGCCCATTCTGGCAGCGCCTTTTTGATCCGGAAAAAATTTCCTGGTGCAGGCTGGAAGAGACGAAGGACAGAGAAGATTCGGTTATGAAGTTTCTGCTTGAACCTTTGAATACGGACCGTGACCCGCAGATACTGGCGCTCCTGCTACGCTACTGTCAGGAAGACACCCTGTGCATCAAGCTCAACCATGCCTGTTGCGATGGCAGGAGCGCCAGAGAATACCTTAAACTGCTGGCTGGCTTATATACTAAGCTTTGTAGAGATCCTTCTTTTGAACCTGAACCGAATGTGCAGGGAAAAAGAGATCAGAGTGCTGTGCTTGAAGCCCGGGGAATAACTGAGCTCAAATCTTCTTTTATTCCTGTGGGAGCGGAGCCTACATGGGCTTTTCCCTGGAAACGATCTGCAGAGCAGGAATCGATGCAATTCTCTGTAACTCGAATCCCTTCCGTAAATTTTCGGAACATTGCGGCCTATGCAAGGGCTCACGGAGAAACAATAAACGATATTATCCTGACAGCTTATTTTCGAGCGCTATTTGACATGATAGAACCTGAACTTTATGCTCCAATGGAAATCCAGTTTACCGTGGACTTACGCCGTTATTTGCCAGAAGAAGAAAATATATCCATCTCCAACTTATCCGGGATCGAGAGTTTGAGACTGCCCAGGATAAAGTGCGAACCCTTTACTTCCACACTGGAAAGGGTTGTACTCGCCATGAAAAAAATTAAAATTAACTTTCCAGGTATACAAAGTGCTCTTGCCTGCGAATTAATGAGTGGAATGAATTTTCGGGAAGTCCTGAAAACGGTTCAAAAAGAGTGGCAAACATCTCTGGTAAGCGGAAAGTCTACCCCTATGCTCACCAATTTAGGGGTAATCAGCCCAACTCCGCTCTTTTTTGGAGAAACGGCAGCTGAAGACGTTTACATGGTCACTCCAGCCTTCCATGCTCCTGCCTTTATGCTCGGGGCTTCAACATATAATGAGGTACTGACTCTTACGGCAGGCTATTACGAGCCTGCCACAAAAAAAGAGGACGTCGACCATTTTCTCGATATGGTTGTTGGTGGGCTGAGTTCCTGTGATATTCGAACATATCGTGCTTAGCCAACAACGAGAAGGAAACAACCAACCCGTTATTCAGGCGGATCTGCAATCAATGGGGCATCGAGAACTAAGACTGCTTTCCGTTATTCCATACCAGCCCAGTGTACCGCTTAATTGGTTCAGGTCTTTTTAGTAAAAAGAGAACTGTAAAGGCTTTCCTAAAAACTAAATCGAAATTACCCAAAATTAAGAATGGAGAAGAAAAAAGTAGTAGATAGAAAGGAAGGTTTCTCCGAACCTTCCCAGGCCTTGAGAACTTTATTTTATTTTCCTTTTCTTCAGGGCTGCATACGATGCCAGAAGCCCGGCTGCTGCAAAAAAAATCCCGGGTCCGGGAGAATCCTCATCAGTTTTTTCGTTATCTGAGGCAAGTTTTTCTTCATCTTCTGTCGATCTCTCTCCTGTACTCATGATATTACTTTCTTCGTTTCTAATCGGAGTTATCTCTATTATCTGGGTATCTTGTTCAGGACCCGCGATCGCAAACGGAGAAAATCCCGGGGTTTCTGAGCTAAAGTAGAAGTAATCCTGGTCTTCTCCGGTCAGGCTTGTGGGAAGGGTGTTCCAGGTGTCATCGATGTACCGGTACAGGGTTATTGTGTTTTCAATTATGCGGTTTTCGGAAAGCCAGGTCTTTTTTACCCTGAAGTTTATCCGGGCGTTTTCAAGGTTATCGGAACTTGAAAAGCCACTGTTTCCGACCCAGATATTCAGGTTCTTGTAAACGGTTCCGGGGGCAGGTTCTTTCACTATTGAGGATGTGTTCTTCAGCATCTCTACAATTGTGGTTGTTTTCCCGAAGTTCTTTTTCGGGTCAAACTCAATACTAACGATCTCGTTTGTTTCCCCTTGGAAGGTGTAGCAGGTGTGGATTCCTTTGAAGACCTGCTCATTTGAAACCTCTTTAAGCTCTACGTTTCGGCTTGATTCAGGAGATCCACCTCCTCCGCCTCCCCCTCCCCCTCCGCTGCTCCCACTGCTTTTGCTACTGCTTCCTCCGGAAGTCGAGGCTTCTTCAGTGACTGTGATATAACCTGTTTTTGTCTCGGTATCGTTTCCGTAGGTACTGTTGCTTGCTGTGAGGGTGATTGTGTAAGTGCCCGGGTTTTCATAAGTCCATGCCGGATTTTTCTCTGTAGAATCGATGCTTCCGTTTCCGTTGAGATCCCATTTCCAGGAATCCGGGTTATTTGTACTCAGGTCCGTGAACTGGACTGTAAGGGGAGTGGTGCCGGAGAGGGGGCTTGCGGTAAATTCGGCTTCTGGAGGAGGGTATGTGACTATTATTTCCGAAGCTCCCGTAACAGGCACGGCAGAGATAGAATACGCTGAAACATTGCCTGAGACCGTGAAATTTCCGGGTTCAGGATTTGACGGCACTGTAACCCTGTAGACTACGTTTTTTTCCCCGCCTGCTGAAAGGCTCTCGACCCAGATCCATTCCAGGGTAGACGCTTTGAAAGTATCGGAATTCTGGAACGTAGCCCCTTCATTTTCAATTACGGTTACATCCCATCCGGCGGGAAGGTTTTCATCAAGAGTAGGGGCTTCGATGCGCTGGGTTGCTTCTATATGCACGGTTACTGTAAAGGTTTCACCTGCATAAACCGTTCCTGCAGAAAGCTCCCTGCTCGCCTCGATTCCGGAGGCTGAAACTGGCAGTAAGGTTACAGCAAAAAATAGAAGAAATATAAGCCCGGAGATAAAACTTGAGTTTTTGATCCGGTTTTTTACTTTAAGAGTTTCAATAGTTTTCATGAAAACGAGTCCTTTAGTTTTGTGGGAAGTAGCTGGTATCTATTCTGGTATCGTTATAGCACCATTTTAGCAACTATCTTAACATTTGTCTCCGCATCTATCTTAATTTCTATATTCTGTCTTGGTCTATATTATTATAACTGTGGACCACCGGATATTTTCTTTAATTTTTGAGGACTATCTATTTTTACAGCATCTTCTGACATCTTCTGGCTTCGAAATATCTGAGAAGAAGAAGGATAACTTCGAGTGAATCCGCAGTTAAAGTCACATATAAATAAAACAGTGATCTATTTTCTGTTATGAGGACGAACAAAAGTTATCTATGGCTTGCTCTGCTTTTTGTAGGGGTTATGGCCACCGCCGCAGCATTTGCTTATCCCGACTCTACCGAAGAAACGGTTCAGGCTGATGAGCAGGAAATAGCTGTGAATGGAATTGAGTCTTCTTCCAGTGTAATCACAAAGGTAGAACCTTCAAATCCTCTGGAATTTCTTACCGCCGGAGCCGCAGTTACCGATGCTGCCACCGAGGTTACGGTTTACAATGATAATCTTGCCCTCGTGAAAGAACGCAGGTCACTCAACTTGAAGACAGGGGTCAACAGCGTTGAGTATACGGATGTTGCGGCTCTCATTGACCCTACCTCGGTCATGTTTGAGGATACAAAAAATAAAAACACTGCAGTGCTTGAACAAAACTATGAGTATGACCTGGTAAGCAGTTACAAGCTGCTGGATAAATTCCTGGGAAAGGAAATCACTGCAACTGAAAAGGAAGGGGAGACCTATACGGGCACGCTTCTCAGCCATGACGGAGGAGTTGTGCTCCAGTTAAGCGACGGAAATGTTGTAAGCCTTTCCGAAGTCTCCAAATTCGAGTTTCCTGACTCTGCAGGGCTGCTTACAAAGCCGACCCTGGTCTGGCAGGTTTATTCCCCTGTGGCAGGCAGCCGGGATGTCCTCACTTCTTATCTTACTAGCGGTATGAACTGGAATGCGGACTACATCGTAAAGACGAATGCGGACGATACAAAAGCTGATATCCAGGGCTGGGTCAGTATTGACAACGGGGCAGGAACCACCTATGAGAATGCCCGATTGAAGCTCGTTGCAGGGGAAGTCCATCGTACAGCTGTATCGAAAACAAGCTATGATTATGCAGTTGATGAAGCAGTACCGATGTCCTCTGATGGAGGCGGGGGCTTTGTTGAAGAAACCCTCTTTGAGTACCACCTTTATACCCTTGAAAGACCGGCTACCCTGAAAAATAACCAGGTCAAGCAGATTTCCCTGCTCTCTGCGGATTCCGTGCCCGTGGAAAAGGAACTTATCTTTGACGTTTCAAAAAGCGAGAATGTCCAGGCAGTCCTGAACCTCGAGAATTCAAAGGAAAAGGGTCTCGGAATGCCTCTCCCCGCCGGAGTTATGAGGGTCTACAAAAGCGATTCCGACGGGCAGCTCCAGTTCCTCGGAGAGGACAGTATAGACCACACCCCTAAAGACGAGGATGTCAAAGTTGTTGTCGGAAATTCCTTTGATGTTACTGCCACCAGAACCCAGACCGACTATGACAAGGTAAGCAATGATGTCCGGCGGCAAAGTTATGAAATTGAATTAAAGAACCATAAGTCCGAAGCCCAGACAGTCAGGATTGTGGAACATTTCTATGGTGACTGGGAAATTATCACAAGTTCCGATAGTTCTGAAAAGACGGATGCTTACACTGTCGAATGGGAAGTAACCGTGCCATCGGATGGGTCGAAAAAAATTACTTTCACAGTGGAATACAGATATTGAGTTTCCACAGCTATTAAATCCTGACTCAATATACTGAAAATATCCGGGGTCCCAACCGGATGAAAAATTTTTGAGAAATTAATTAAGAGGGTTTATACCTTCTTAATTAGCTTCCTTAGTTCGGTGTGATAATTTTGATTTTCGTATTCTTTTTACCGACTAATTTGATAATCTCGTATGAAGATTATTCACGATTGAAGGCATCGGTTTTTCGAAAACCTCTGCGAAGGCAGAGTACATAATTAACTCCTTCATTGGGGGTTTAATATCGAGTCGAGTTCCTCCTCACTCAATTCATAATAATAGAATGTCGAATAAAACTTTCTTGTCTCTTCATTCATATCCAGGTCTTCGAATAGTTCGGGATGGATCATTTTTGCCGACCAAAGTGTTTGCAGCGCTGTTTCTGCGCTTCTTACTCCCCACAGGTAAACGCCTTTTGGATTGACATATATCTTCCCGGTTTTAACCGCGGAGATATCCTGATACTGATCGTTTGTCAGCAGTTCCTCCCTGGTCTTGCTGTCCCTTGTTATTATGATATCGGGATTCTGCGCAATCAGATCTTCCATGGAGATAGTGCCGCGTTCTTTGACTCCGGCTTCGGCCGCAACATTTATTCCTCCGGCATTTTCAATCCATGAGGTAGTGATCGAACCGATCCCCTCAGTGGAAAGAATATCCGCTCCGGCAACGAATACTTTTACTTTTTCTTCATCAGTAAGGTTTTTTGTTCTTTCCGTAACATAATTTAAATTCCCGTCATAATAATTGCAGAATTCCTCAGCTTTTTTATATTCTTCTTCTCCAAACAGGTCGCCTACAAGCAAAACCTCTGTTTTGATGTCTTCCGGACTCTGGTTTCTTATGTCCAGATCAACAAGTCCGTATTCTTCGGCATCATCAAGATTTCCGATGATAACATCCGGATCTAATTTGACCAATTCTTCAAAGTTGACATCCTGGCCTGTAACAAAGATAGTTTCTACTTCAGTAATTCGGGGATATATCTTTACGAACATTTCATTCTGTTGAACGACAGAAGCTGTTCCGACCAGTTTGTCAGCGCCTCCGACCATAAACACGATCTGATTTCCAGCTCCGTTTGCTGCTACGCTTTTTACTTCCTTTGGAATTGTCCACACCACTCCGTCCATATCCGTTATGGTTCTGGTTTCCGCCTCCGCAGCGGTTCCCTGCACAGTGCTTTTTACGGTAGGTGTTTCGGCTGATGTTTCTACCACATCATTTGCTTGCTGTAAACATCCGCTTATCAGCAGTCCGGACAGCAAAATAAGCAGAACTAACGTTATTTTTATTGCTTTCATACTAAATTTCTCCATGATGATTATTGATAATCGTAGTTTGCAGTTCTCCTGTGTGGCATAAATTGAACATCAGCTCAACATCGGAATACAGGTTTTAATTGAATTGCCATTTTTGCCAGTAACACTTGCAACCATTATGTCCACTCCATATGTGGAGCGCAGGTTGTTTTCGGTTACTATTTCGTGAGCAGCTCCAATTTCAAAGAGCCCGTTTCTTTGTAAAAGCGCTACTTTTGTCGAGCAGAGAAAAGCGTGATCCGGAGAATGTGATGTCATTATCACACCCAGGCCCGTCTTTGCCAGAGCAACTATTCTTTCCAGGACCCTGACCTGATTGCCGTAATCGAGGTTTGAAGTGGGTTCGTCCATAAACAAAATTTTTGGTTGTTGGGTAAGGGCTCTTGCAATAAGGACCATCTGCCTTTCCCCCCCGCTGATATCCGTATACACTTTATCCTTCAGGTATGTAATTCCCAACAAATCCAGATTCTCTTCCGCAACTGCAGTGTCTTTTTTTGTCGGGGACGCACAGGCGCCCAAGTATGGCGTTCGTCCCATAAGCACAACCTCTAAAACGGTAAACGGAAATGGGGGAGTATGGGCCTGCGGGACATACCCTATTACCTTTGCAAAGTCTTTTTTTGACCATTTCTTCACGTTTTTCCCGTCCAGGAGAATGTCACCGCTTTGAAGTTCCAGAAGGCCCAAAATAGTTTTGAACAGGGTTGTTTTCCCCACACCGTTCGGACCCAGAAGGCACATAATTTCCCCGGATTTGATTTTCATGGAAATATTGCTGATAATTGTTTTTTTCCCATAACCACAACTGGCATTGACAACTTTCAGTTCCATTTTGCTTTCCTCCTTTCTTTTAGTAGAAGATACAGAAAAAACGGCGCTCCTAAAAGTGCTGTTAATATTCCCAGCGGTATCTCTGCCGAGAAAGCGTTTCGTGCAACGTCATCAACAATCAACAGAAACGAACCGCCCACAAGCATGGATGCGAAAAGAAGGTGTTTGTAATTGGGTCCGACAAACTGCCTTGCGATATGAGGAACGATAAGCCCTATCCAGCCAATCATGCCGCTTATCGAAACGGATGATGCGACAAGTAGCGTGGAAGAAAAAATAATTATTGACCTCACTTTTTTCGTATCCACTCCCATCGCCTGTGCCTCTTCATCCCCGAAGGCTAAAACGTTCAGTTTCCATCTTAATAATAATAGGGGGATCATGCCCAATACGGTCGGGATCAACAAAATGAGGACATCTTTTCTTGTTATCGATGCCAGACTTCCCATTAGCCAGAACGTTATGGCAGGTAGCTTTTCGTCCGTATCGGCAACATATTTCGTCATTGAGATAAATGCGGAGAACATTGTCGAAACAACCATTCCGGTCAAAACCATTGTTAGGGTCGCATTATCTCCATGCCCGACAATTTTACTGATGGTGTAGCTGAGTAGAACGGCTCCGAGTCCGAATAATAATGAAGACATCTGTATGCCGGCAGTTCCAGATGAAAGTAATATTGCTACTGCTGCTCCAAATCCAGCTCCATGTGACGCTCCCAGGATGTCCGGAGATACCATTGGATTTTTAAACATTCCCTGATACGCGGCTCCTGCAGTAGCCAGATTGGCACCGATAAGGATCGCGGCAATTATCCTTGGCAGTCTAACCTTGAACAGAATCGTGTCAGCCGTATCAGGCAAAGTGTAATCAACATTTGTAATTTTGCCTGCCACTGCCATTATTAGCTGGCTTGGGGTAATCGTGTATCTTCCTATATATACAGAAATGAAAAATGTTAAGATAAGTACTATCGCCAGAAGTGTCAGTACAGATATCTCAAATTCTTTTTTATTTCGCAAAAAAAATTCCATTACTATGCAACCTCCTGACCTGAAGACCTCGTTTGTCGGACATGGTATTATGGAATCTGCTGCCGCAATGGATATTTCCGATAGCGTCGGTTTCTACATGAGTTCCGGTATATAAGGATCCAAAGAACCCGGTATCCTAGGTCAAAACCGGAAATTTTCCCTTCTCGCTCATGTTCAGGCCTCTGCTGCAGGGTTAAGGAGCATATCCAGTTCTTTATCCGTAAGCTCGTAGTGGAAGAATTCCGAATAGAACTCACGGGTCAGCCCGGAGAGGTCCATATCTGCAAAAAGGTCCGGATACAGCATTTTTGCAGTCCAGGCAGTCCCTATTATGAGGTGAGGACCCTGGGGCCTATCGATCCAGCAGAAAGGATTCTGAGGGGCAAGGTATACCCGTTTGTTCCGGACAGCATCCACATTTTCCCATAGGGAGTCAGAATATACGGATGCGTAGAACTGCGGATTGGAAGTGATGATTACCTCGGGGTTCCAGTCCATGACCTGTTCTATTGAAACCTGGGTCATGCCGCTTCCTGATTTGAGGGGGCAGTCGGCAACGTTGAGGCCCCCGCAGATATCAATGAGCTGGGAGTGGGGGGAACCTGAAGGGTCGGTCATCAGGCCTTTCGGGCCTTCGGCATAGTAAACCCGTACTTTTTCATCATCGGGAGTATCTTTAACAGTGCTGTTGATCTCGTTGAGGATTGAACTGCGGAACTCGATCAGTTTCTCTGCCCTGGCTTCACAGTCAAGCAGCTTGCCCGTATATTCGATAGTGGGGTCGGATTGCGTCACAAAGAGAATAGAATCATTAATAGCCACCACCGGGATGCTGCCGAGACTTTCCTGCCTGCGTTCTATGGCTTCATTGACTTGACCGTCCGTGGAGGTGCTTTCAATAACAATGTCAGGATGCATTTCAATAATGGTTTCATAATTTCCGGTTTTTGATCCTAACCAGTTTCCTATTACAGGCAGATTTGAGTAATTTTCATCCATGCAGGGTTGGGTGAGATTTTGTTTGGAGTTCCAGCCCGCAAGTTTATCCGGGGCGAGCATATACACAAGGATAGTGGAAGGCGAAGAAGTGCCTATAGTCGAAGATATTTCCGCAGGTACGGTTAACTGCCTGCCCAGCATATCGGTGATCTGCACAGTGCTTGAGTTCGGAACGGCCTGTTGATCTGAATTTTCTGCACATCCACCGAATGCAACAACTAGAACCAGAAAATAAAATATCAATATTATACCTATTTTTCCACCCATAGAAATACCTGACAAACTTTTGAGTATATAGTCGTTATGTTATGATGAACATAATGTAAATCGATGTCCTATCTTATGAGAAATTGAAAAACGCTATTGGACATGCTTATTTAATAATTCCTGCGTTTTTGTGGCATTTTTCGAATTTTCACGCTTTTTATAACATAGGAAAACGGTTACCTATTTCCTAGTAATCATATAAATACCTTATTATTTATGGGAACTCGAATACTCTACAAACATTATCACTGAATATGCGCGTATCTTTTCCATGGAAGACAACTAATTCATCTTGTGCCACACAACAATATTTTTCAAAAAGCGGAGTTCAATAAAAAAACGGTTGTAGTGTACGATCCTGAATGCAACCAGGTGCGTGAGCACGGAAAACTTGCCAGGAAAATTCTTGAAAATGATATGTTTATGATCCAAAATCACTAAGCATGGATCAGCTAAAAAAACGCCCCACAAGTGTTATTTTTCCATATGTTGTTCCGATGAACTATGTATGGCACAACGGTTCTGTTTATTTTCATGGCATGGGTTCGGGTAAAAAAGAAGATCTTCTTTCCCAAAATCCACCTGTTTGTTTCACAATATATAGGGAACAGGGTACAGTGACAGATCCGGTTCCCTGCCATGTTGATACTTCATACATGAGCGTAATGATTTTTGGAAAAGCTGAAAAGATGAGTGACAGGGAAGAAGCTGCTGAAGTCCTCCAGAAACTGGTTGACAAATATATGCCGAAGTACTACAGTAACCCCTTAAGCAGCACCTTTATTGAGAGGTATAAATCTTCACTTGATGGGAATGCAGTTTCGGTTTATCGGATAACGCCACAGGGAATGATAGCCAAAGAAAATTAGTCTGTTGGATTCACAATCAAGAAAACAAATTTTAATAAAACCGAACTGGTTAATCCCACATTTGTGAAGCTTGTACTATTTTCATAAGGGATAAAGGAAGCTACCTTCAATCAGATATGAAAGCTCTATGCGAGTTGTTGAAGATTAACCAGAGAGTCTTGATCTTATTTGTTTCAGTTTAAAAGTATGGGACTTACGCAGTTGGAAAACCAATCAATTTTAACTGAAACATCTGGAGACAGTTTTTAATTTCAGTGCCCTTTCTCAAGTACGTAAGTCCTGTGTATTTTTGCCGGATTTGATCCTTTGCCGGATTTGATCCGTAGTCCATCTTGTAATTTTACAAACTATTTATTATTTTTTAATTACATCAGGTTCCATTAGTTTCATTAGTTACGGTTGCATTTTCAGGTATTGAATTATTTATGAGATCGGTCAACTTAGAAAAATCCACAAAATTTGAAGGAGAAACAGGACCATTTGTTGAATTTAATTTATTATTCATGAGATTGATTATCTCAGAAATATTCTCAAGATCTGAAGAAGAAACAGAACTATTTGTTGAATTTCCTGTCGTATTCCCATCAGTTGCGTTTCCTATAATTTCGTCCCAATCTATGTTTTCCCAATTCTGCTGCATATCCTCTGGTATATTCCATGCAGCAAGTGCATTCCCTGTTAATGCTACACAAAGTAACATCCCTACAAATAGGGATAGTGCCTTTGTTCCTTTATATTTACTCATACTTTTTACCCCCGTATCAAATTTAGTTACTATAACTTAAGTTATAATTTTACATTTTTTAGTGAAATAGTTCAGTCAGAAACAAACCGAGTACGACTATATTACACTCAAATCCGACTATTAAATCACCGAAACGACTTTAAAAACTCACAATTAACTATTAGAGTTCAAGTAATATATTATATAGAGAAACATGGATTAGAAATGAAAATTTTTATTAAATAGAGGAACTTCATCAATATAGGAACTTCATCAATATAGGAACTTCATCAATATAGAAAATTCATCAAATAATTACACGAAAATAAATTAGTCTGGACTTACATACTTAAAAGACTAAATAATGAACGATAGATATTGATGTCAAAAACGTGATTTAGAGCTTATCCGAAAAGTGGTCGCCTGCTATAACTTTTACAATATGCGGTATGCAAAAACGGAATGGATGCCCTAATCCTATAGACCTTACAACTTTTACAACATGCAGTTATTGACTTTTCGGATAGGCTCTTAGACTGTTGAAGGCTTAATACATATGATTTTTCAGTTCAACCGCATTCCTGTCATTTTTAATAGCAGTTTTCTACCCTCTGCCTTCAATGCGTACCGCAGCCATGCCTTTCGCGTTGCAAACTTTATTTTCAAAACGGCTCAGGACTTTCCATTCCCCTCCGTCTTCCTCATATGTTACAATGAATCCCGGTTCAAATCACCGGTGCAACGATCTGCTCTATTCGCATACAATCCTGTAGAGTGTTAATTCTACAATCAAAGGAATATAATCGTTTGCGACAGCGTGAACATACCCAGTCACTACGGGGTGCGCCACTACAACTTTGATTTTACTGTAATACTCTAGATGTAATCAGACACGAGTATGCCTTATCGTGTGCCGAGGCCAGATACCAGAAGAGGGCCTATGAAAAGACCTGTTAGGAGTGGCTTCCTTAAACCGCATACCGTAAAACTTCATGTAAAATTCATCTGCCTCCTTTTTCAGGTCAATTTCAAGTTTTCCGGGATGTAGCTTGTCAGTTATATATAAAAGACCCAGTATCCAGCGAGGATTCCCAAAATCCCAGGTAGGTGGGACGGCATAAATCTGCCGATGCTTTACTGCATCTGCATTTATTCCATATTTCTGGCACAGGTCATAAAACTCATTGAGGGGACGAGAAAGGAAACCGGATATGAAAATAGCTTCCGGATTGTGCTCATTGATAAATGAAGGAGAAACATTCACACCCGGTTTACCTCTCTTTTGAAGCTGTTTATTAATACTAACACCTCCGGAAAACGTTACCAGGTTGTTCTCCATCCTCTCGGCGTTCAGGGCAAAGAGGGGAGAACCCATGCAATAATAAGCTTTACAACCGTTATCTTCTGCTGCAATATTCTGGACAATTTCAAGGCGACTGCGAATGAAAGAGATAAGTTTTCCTCCTTTTTTTGGTACGTTGGCTTTTTTAGCGATAAGTTCTATGAAATCCAGATAAGAATGTGGCTGCTGTGTCATTTTATGTATGTGCATGAGGGTTCTGGTATCGGAAACTTCCCTCCAGACATCCATTAATTTATCATCCATCCAGAAATCCACTAACTTATCGTCCCGTATATCCAGGCACGTAAGCACTGCGTGGACCATACGGAAAGCCTGGACTAATCTGTGACCGTCCATCAAGCCCGTCTCAATGAAACTTTCATTGGCAGTTGTCCCTTTAACCGGAATGCTGTTACCACAACCACACTTAGAACTCACCTTTACAAACCTGGAACCCATAAATTCCTGGAATTCCCTCTCTATTAACGGACTGCCACATTCGGAACAATAAGTGTCCAATAATTCCGTACCCGGGGAATTGAAGAGGTAGACATAATCCACATGCTTCCGCAGGGAAGAACACAGTTTTTCCGCTTCTCCTATTGAAGGTTCAAGTTCCATAGGAGCATAGCCGAAAGGAAGAAATCTCATGACCTGCAAGGGAATTGTGGGGGAGATTTCAGCCACTGCTTCTGCAACTTTTATCATCTCTTCCTCATTTCCCCTGGAATAAACGATTGAAGTTTCGACGTGTACTCCCATGTCGAAGAGCTTTGAAAGGTTGCGGAAAACCGGGGCTGACGAAGGAACTCCACAATTCATGTAGCTCCTGTCAGAGTATCCTTTAATTCCCACGTTCATGAAATCTACAAGCTGTCCAAGCTCTTCCAAAGTTTCTTCTGTGAAATAACAATTGGTTGAACAGCCTGAGAGCAAACCCCGTTCTTTTGCCTGCACCGCAAGGTTCCTGAAGAGATAATAATTTGCAGCAGGTTCATTCATTGTGGAAACCACACCAAGGCAATTCTGCTGCAGGGCTTTTTCCACTAGTTGAGATGGGGTGAGGGCCAGCTGGTTAAGGGGTCTGCTTGAAGCCAGCACCCTGGCCATGCAGCCGGAACATTGGAAATTACAGCCCGTACTGAAAACCTGAAGGAATTTGCCTGAAGGATAATAATGAAGCAAAGGAACTGCTTCTATTGAAGTCGGATATGCCCCAAGGTACCCCATTCCGGGACACTGGGCAATATTGTCGCCTGTACACACATAAGCTCCACATCTGCCCATGCTACATCCTCCGATTTCGCACCTGACTTCACATATATTGCATTGCATTTTTTAGTCTCCGTTGCTTAACACTTTTCGGTTCCGCACCGGCCGGATTCCTCCTGAGCCGCACGGCAGGGGATGGCTGTCTATCTTCAAGCTTTCTTATTAGCCTCAAGTTTTTCCGGAATGAATTTTTATTAATACGCTTTTTTCCCTTACAGTATAAATTTTATATTTATTCTGTTCTCCAGGTCTTTTTTCCAAGAAACGGAATCTACATCCCATTTTTTGGTCAATTCGTTATGTATTTTCATACATAACCATGTGCATATGCCCGGATATAAGTAAAAAAATATTACACTTTTTGGGGAGGGAAATTCTGTTCTCTTAAACATGGTGACGTACTGTTGGGTATGTTTTTTAACCAAAACAGCTGTACGTTTGTGATTTGAGGGTTTAAGCGTTATGTACTTAAACATAACGGTGTCATCTGTCCCATAAACCCACTGGCTTCTCAATTATGTTATTTTTTCTCTTCAGGTAATTAGTTATGTTTATATAAACATATCTGTATTTCTACCTTGAATTCAAATTTTTTCAGTATTATTTCTTTGTTGAAACGTTTATTGATACTGTTTATCCTTTCTGGGATTGCTTTTTACTTCCCGGTTATTTTCTCTTCCTAATTTGGGGGCGCTTCTAATTTGTCAATAGATATCTATTTATATTATTAGATAGGAAATAGGAAACTGTATTCCTTAATATAAAGATAGGTTATGTCCAATAAAACATAACACATTCTGATCTACATGTGGAGGTGTGTAACTGGAGCAGGCATACAAAATCTACAGAAAAAGTATTTTTATTCTGTCCGGTATGGCGGCCAGTTATTCCGAATACGGTGTTCAGAGGTGTAAATTCTGAGTTTTAAGGTCCGATTTGTAAAAAAGTATTGGAGGATTGTAATTGACAAGAAAAATCGCTTTTTACGGGAAAGGTGGTATTGGAAAATCCACCACTCAACAAAATACTGCTGCAGCTATGGCATATTATCATGGAAAAAATGTTTTCATCCACGGGTGTGATCCCAAAGCAGACTGTACTCGTCTGGCACTCGGGGGTGTGCCTCAGACCACAATAATGGATACGCTCAGAGAGCTGGGTGAGGAGGCCGTAACAGTTGATAATGTAGTTAACACCGGTTTCAAAGGAATCAGATGTGTTGAATCCGGGGGTCCGGAACCGGGCGTTGGGTGTGCTGGCAGGGGGGTCATCACTGCGATTAATCTTATGGAGGAGCTGGGAGCCTATTCCGATGACCTGGATTTTGTTCACTTTGATGTGCTTGGAGACGTAGTCTGCGGCGGATTTGCAATGCCAATTAGGGAAGGAAAAGCTCAGGAAGTATACATAGTAGCTTCGGGAGAAATGATGGCGACTTATGCAGCAAATAACATCTGTAAGGGTCTGCTGAAGTATGCAGAACAGAGTGGAGTGAGATTGGGCGGAATAATTTGTAACAGCCGTAAGGTCGATAATGAGCTGGAAATGATGGAAGAATTTGTTTCCGCACTTGGAACACAGCTGATACACTTTGTGCCAAGAGATAATATTGTTCAAAAGGCGGAGTTTAATAAAAAGACAGTGGTAGAGTTCGACCCGGAATGCAACCAGGCAAAAGAATACGGAAAACTCGCCAAAAAAATTCTTGAGAATGAAATGTTTGTGATCCCTAAACCGTTAAGTATGGATCAACTGGAGAAAATGGTGGCAAGATACGGTCTTATGGATTAATTTTTCAAGGGAAGGTCGCAAAAATAGTTACTCCATATGAATGTTACTCTATATATTGTCTGGCCGAGAGAATAAAATAACTGACTACTGGCAGAAGCCGGGTATTATCACTTTAAAAACTTCTTATAGAAGGTAGACGTTGGAGAAAATACCTGGCAGAAGTCATTATTCTTTAATAAATATTTTCCAAAAAATCTTTTATCCGCTGAATATACCGGAAAATTGCTTATTTGCCTTTAATATGCCAGCAGGACTAAGTCGCTAATATCTTTCTTACTCAACTAGAACAAATATGCATAGGGTGTTCTTTAATGGATCAGGTTCGTTATACCCAGAGAAAATGTACAGATAAGGAGAAAATAGAATCATTTCTTTTACAGGAAAGAACCGGTGTACTGGGGATGGTAAACGGTATTTTCCCTTATGCTGTCCCGATGAACTATGTATGGCACAAAGGTTCTGTTTATTTACATGGAATGGGATCAGGCAAAAAGGAAGAGATTCTTTCCCGGTGTCCGCCTGTTTGTTTCACGATATATAAGGAACATGGTACAGTGACCGACCCGGTTCCCTGCCATGCTGATACTGCATACATGAGCGTAATGATTTTCGGAAAGGCTGAAAAGGTGAGTGACAAGGAAGAAGCTGCTGAAGCCCTATGGAAGCTGGTTAATAAATATATGCCAGGGTATTACAATAACCCTTTAACCGGTACTTTTGTTGAGAAGTATCGGTCATCACTTGATGAAAATCCTGTTTCTGTTTATCGAATAACTCCGCAGTGGATGACAGCCAAAGAAAACTCAGTGGAGTCCGAAAACCTGTTTAATTTGGAAATAAAATAATTATATGCCAGGTTACATAAAGAGAAGGCGCTTTGGGGTAAAGCTCCAAAAACGCCTCTTGATACTGCTTCAAATATTGAACTCGTTTTTTTGTTATTGTCTTCCACAACTGCAATTTTCAAGACATTTCCCCCATTCAGATTGGAAATTAGAGTATATTTATATTAGAACTAAAATAGTTGTTTTCCTCTGAAACGTTCTGCTCCGTCACATAAGTTCCGAAGGGTTGTATTTCTTAAATAAAATGATTCTAACTTTACAACAATTTAACATACAGGTAAGATAACAGAAAAAGATAACAGAAAAACAGACAGCTAATAAAAGCAGTGTAGATGCACCCCTGCATTTTTTGTTTCGCAAAGGAGCAAGAGGGCGAAAGATTATCTTTTGCAATCGGATGCATCATCACATTTGAGTTTATGTCTACTGTTAATTGATCCTGCCAGAAATCAGTAACACTGTGAACTGGCAGACCCCAAAAAAATCTCAAGTGACTCTCACATGCTTGAGAGTCCAAAGGTTTTATTCAACGAATAAGCCTTACCATACATTCAGTATCCATTCCCTGTCTTTCTTATATTCCATATCGGTGAAGAGCGTGTTTGCCATCTGTTCAGCAAGCCATATAGCGCCTTCATATCCAACAACTGGATGGCGGTACATCCCTGCACGATCAAAAGTGGGGAAACCCACACGTACCATAGGGATGTTGTTATCGATAGCAGTCCATCGACCCTTGGAATGCCCCATAATCAAATCAAGTTCAACTTCCTTATCCTTGATCCTCCTTTCAAGTTCCCACATATCTGCATTCATAATAATTTCCATATCGAAATCGACTTTTTCCTGCAATTCTTTGATGCGTGGATCATCCGGATAAGTTTTGTTGTCATCTCCAAGAAGAAGAACCATAGGTTTCATCTCCATATCGAGGCAGAATTCGGCAAGACCAATGACAAGGTCTGGATTTCCGTATATAGCAACCTTCTTGTCTGCGAAAAACATGTGAGTAAGGTCAGTAATTGCATCGATTGCAATTCCTCTTTCGCGAACAAGTGATTCCGGAATTGGTTTTCCTGTCATTTTCTTCAAATTTTGCAGGAAAGTATCAGTATTACGGATTCCTATCGGAGTTGGTCCTATGATTGCAGGAACATCAAATTCGCTTTCAAGATATTTGGCGGCTTTTGCACCTTCATATCTGTTCAGTGCAATTGTTCCTGTTGCATTTGCAGTTCCGGTCAGATCTTCTATCGTTGTACTGCCATGGGCAACTCCACTTTTATCCGGCATCAAAGGAGAATCAAAGCTTTCGATTTCGAAAAGGACTGTTGCATCGATGTCCATTACTGACAAAAGATGCTTGAGTGCAGTAACATCTCCAGGATTGACCCATCCGGTGATCAGGTTGATTTTTCCATTAGGTTTATCTTTTTTGGCAAATTCCATTACTATATCATGGACCGCCACATCATAGCCAGTTACCATACTTCCTTTAAAACTTGGAGTATGGATAGGAATAAGGTGTACCTCCCGATCTGCATATTTCTCTGTCAGAAGCTTTTTGTTTAGTTTCCGAATAAGACCGTCAATATCATCTCCAATAACTTCAGTCGAGCACGTCGTGATGATTGGTATAACCTTCACATGTGGGTACCTCATCAAGAGCACATCGACAGCCTCTTCAACTCTATTGAGAGCTCCAAATACTGCACCGTCCTCATGTAGAGATGAGGATGCGATCTCGAAGCTATCCTTGAAATGCTGTGCGAGTAACATACGTACGAACATTACGCATCCCTGCCCTCCATGAACAATTGCTATACAGTCCTTTATTCCTATACTGGCATACTGTGCTCCGCAAGGCTGGCATGTGAATATAGGGTTGATAATTCCCGGACGTTCTCGTTCTTTTAGTTCACAAGACATAATATTTCCTTTTCCTCAATAGAGCGGGTTAGTGAGTTCTTGATTAAGTGACCCGTTAATAGTTAAGTAGTCGATACGGTCTTTTAGCCCCTGCATAAGCAGCTTGATGTCTTTTTTTTCCATCGTGCCCAGCCAGGGGTACCTCTTTTTGAAACCATTAGCCAGATACACAGCATCTACCCAATAGCATCTATCTGAAGGCGTGCTGAGATCAACAGGTTCGTCACACAGTAATTGCATGGTTTTCGTAAGGATCCCTTCATTTTGTCTCTCTCTGTCCCAGGAACGTGAATGAAACTGCCAAAGGCACCATTTCATAATAAAATCTACAAGCTGCTCTATTCTATCTTCCATAACGTCGTCCATTTATGACCTCCCCTTCTTTCCATTATGCCGTACCAAGCTGTTGTGATTCAAGCTTTGGATACGTTTTTCCACGTAATCTTGTAACAATATCCCAGTCGCCAGTATACGGCCTCTCCTCAGACGGAGTTGTTCCGTCATCAACAATATTTACATCGGAAATCATTTGTCTGGTCAAGAATCCTTTATCAGTGGGAATCTCATCCTTACTTATGTCCATGCCAGAAAGCTGGTGAATTGGCGAATATATTGCATTGTAAAGATCCCTGGCAAGCCTGACCCATCCTTCATACCCTTTATATGGGCCATTGTGATATCCGTGAATATTGAGATATTGGATTCTCATCTTTTTGGAGACCTCTCCCGGACGGACACCTGTAAGGACACAATCGGGTTGTAACATCTCCATAGCTTCCAGCCCTTCAAGTTCATTAGGATCGTCAATTGCAAGTGCCCCTTCACTGCACCGAGCAACACCTTTTTCAAAGTCTCCCTGATGGCCGAATTTTGAATACACTGAGACAACCTTAACTCCCATTTCCTCTTCAATTACATGTGCCCAATGCCAGAGTTTAGAACCACCAGGCCAGAGACAGATCTTTTTTCCTCTCAAGCGTTTTGCATACCAGTCAAGCTCTGGTTTCCATCTGGCGGTTTCTTCATCAATAATCGCCTGTGCTTCCTTTTCAAGCCCAAAAAACATGGCTACTTTCATAAGTGATGCCGATAGCGGTTCAAAACCATATCCATCGATATCAAGGCGTGGAGTCCCATATCTTTTTCTGAGCTCGTTACAGATGTACTCAGCAGAACGCGCACATTCAAGCACATTGAGGTGGGCCAGATGCATACCCCTCAGATCGTCGTAGGATCCGTTCCCGGTAAAGGTGGAAAGAACCTGAATGCCCATTCTCTGGAAATAATCCACCATGATTTCCGCATCCCCCTGGATATTATAGTCACCAACATAATTGATAACATATTTACTTTTTATTTCAGGTTCATATGTTCCAACTTTTTGATCTATCCAGGCAATATTGATTTTGTGATGCCCTCCAGATTGGCTGGGTCCCCCGAAACCTGGAGCATTGCAGACAAAAATGTCTACATCTGGCATTTCGGCCATCACTTTTTTAGCAACTGCAGCGATATCATCTCCAATAAGTGCCGAAGCGCAAGTTTGGTAGATAGTCATTCTTTTGATGTGGGGAAAAGCCTTGAAACAATCAATAATATTCTGTTTAAGCATTTTTTCAGCGCCGAATACGACGTGTTTTTCCTTCATATCAGTTGCAAAGGTATATTTAAGCTGAAAATTGTCGTTATCGCTGATGTAACGCTTAGTATGCCAGGTATCGTAGGTGCATCCAACCGGACCATGGCTTACATGAATGACATCCTTCATGGGTGCGCCTATAACATGTTTTGCACCACAGTAAGCGCATCCTCTTTCTGAAATCGTCCCAGGAATTGTGTTGAGATATCCAAGGGGAAGACAGGACGTCAAATCTTCACCCGGACCTTTTATAACAGCATGCATCGCCCTTTCGGGAATACATTCGCTACATTCAAAAGTATGATATGGCATCGGTTTGTTTCTCCTTATTTTTTCTTCTTATTTTTATAGAAGGGCACTATCTCCCTGGTCGTCTGTCCTCACTCGAATGGCATTATCCACCGGACAGATGAAAACTCTCCCGTCGCCAATCTGAGCTGTTTGATTGACTTTAATTATTGTGTCAACAGCAGTATCGACATCTTCGTCACTAACGATTAAGTACAGCAGACGTTTGGGAATGAATTCCATATATTTCATTCCAGCCAACAAGCCCTGATCCAAAAGACCGGGACGAATATCAATGTTGAGCTCTTCTGCAATACCTCGTTGCTTGCCTCGTCCAAATACCGGGACTACAGTTACACTCGGGATTCCAAGTTCCACAAGAGCTTCCTTTGTAGGTTCAACTTTTTTTGGACGAATTATTGCAATTATTTCTTTCAAAGCGGCACCTCTTTCAAAGCCCTGAAACTCCAGTACGTATCGTGTACGCGTCGTCAACAGGAGTTATAAAAATTTTACCATCCCCATAATTACCTGTGTACGCTTTGTATTTAATAAGTTTAGCAACTTCTTCAACAGACTTATCTTCAACGACTAGCATTATCACTGTTTTAGGAAGTTCATCATAATGTATTATTCCTACTGTAATTCCTTTTTGTTTCCCACGACCAAATACATCTATTTTTGTCAGTGAGAAAAAACCAGCCCCTTCAAGTCCGTCGATAACATCATCAGCGGCTTCAGGACGTATTATAGCTTTGATCATTTTCACATTAATCCTCCTTTTTCCATCATGCTTCCAATATGGAATTTCATCCTACGGCAAAGCCTTGTATGCAGGCAATGAGGCATGCATACAGAGTGGAATTTTGCACTTCAACATCCGATGTGCATAATTAACTTCTCTTTATTTTTCATAACCTCCTTTGTAGCTATTAACAGAGATATGTTTAATAAAACATAACAAATGTTATATTAAAGGAAAACAGATACCTATTTCCTATCCAATAATATAAATAGATTACTATTGACAAAAGAAAATTTAATCATTATTTGTCGACGAAAGCTCCCCGGAACAAAATATGGTTATGTAAAACTACACATAACGAATAATGACCACGAATTAAAAGTTCAGAGTCGGAGATAGCCAAAATGCTTCAAAAACATTCTAAATATGCATTTGGGCCGTTATTGAGGAGAGTCCCCATTACTTCAAAAAGTTTCATAATACAAAAAATGTACTTTTAAATAAAATCAATCAGTTGCTTCGCTATTTTGAGCAGGGATTCCAATCACTATTTAAATATGATTAAGTGTTATGGACTAAGTTTTTGAGTTTACATGTCCCCTCCAAATATACCAACTAATTTTCTTAAATAAGTACTCGTTTAATACTTTTTATGCGAAAAACTTAAGACGCATTCGTTTTTCATGTTAGTTTGTTATGTTCAGTCAAGCATAACCTGGTGAGGTACTTAGTTTCACGAGATAAAAAACCAAAATCCATTGAAATAAAATAGTTATGTTTACTTAAACATAACAATATGCAATTCACACCCTTTTGTACTGAAAGCTATGCACACTCACGATTTTGGAATTAAGTTTTTGTGTAAAAAGCATACTGTACTATGTTTTTCTTATTACATAATGATGCCGTATGCAATCGATAATTGACCCCTATCTTGTAAGTTTTATATTATACACAAACATAATTCAAACTCTTTCTTTTGGAATAAAATAATTATCGAGAAATTATACATAAATGGATACTGATATCTTTTTATAGTAACCGTTTTTCGAACTATACATATCTCTAATTTTTGTTTTTATCCCGTTTTCAAGTACCGGTGATAGATAATTATTTATAGTATTATATAGGAAATAGGTTACTGTTTTCCTAAAACTTAAATCAACGTTATGTTTGAATAAACATAATACAGATTAAATAATCAAAGGAGGCAGAAAATGGAGTAGGCAATTAGGGGAAATCTTGTTACTTTGGTTAGAAAATTGATTGATTTTTCAGAGTATGTTACTCAAGGAAATGAATTGTGATTTTTTAGATGATGTTTTTTAAAGTGTTGGAGGAGTAAAAATGACCAGAAAGATTGCTTTTTACGGGAAAGGTGGTATTGGAAAATCCACCACTCAACAAAATACTGCTGCAGCTATGGCATATTATCATGGAAAAAATGTTTTCATCCACGGGTGTGATCCCAAAGCAGACTGTACTCGTCTGGCACTCGGGGGTGTGCCTCAGACCACAATAATGGATACGCTCAGAGAGCTGGGTGAGGAGGCCGTAACAGTTGATAATGTAGTTAACACCGGTTTCAAAGGAATCAGATGTGTTGAATCCGGGGGTCCGGAACCGGGTGTTGGGTGTGCTGGCAGGGGTGTAATCACCGCTATTAACCTTATGGAGGAGCTGGGAGCCTATTCCGATGACCTGGATTTTGTTCACTTTGACGTGCTTGGCGACGTTGTCTGCGGCGGATTTGCAATGCCAATTAGGGAGGGTAAAGCTCAGGAGGTATACATAGTCGCTTCGGGAGAAATGATGGCGACTTATGCAGCAAATAACATCTGTAAGGGTCTGCTGAAGTATGCAGAACAGAGTGGGGTGAGATTGGGCGGAATCATTTGTAACAGCCGTAAGGTCGATAATGAGCTGGAAATGATGGAGGAGTTTGTTTCCGCGCTAGGAACACAGCTGATACACTTTGTGCCACGAGATAACATTGTTCAAAAGGCGGAGTTTAATAAAAAGACAGTTGTGGAGTTCGACCCGGAATGCAACCAGGCAAAAGAATACGGAAAACTCGCCAAGAAAATTCTTGAGAATGATATGTTCGTGATCCCCAAACCGTTAAGTATGGATCAACTGGAAAAAATGGTGGCAAGATACGGTCTTATGGATTAACCTGGGGGTGAGTTGGCAAATGAAGATGATTCGTGCTATATTAAGACCTGAGTGGACGGAAGAAGTAACCGATGGACTTTCAGAAGCTGGATATTATTCTCTTACAAAAATAAACGTTTTCGGTAGAGGAAAACAAAAAGGGATTACTGTTGGTGATATGCACTACGACGAACTTTCAAAAACCATGATCATGATGGCTGTGGAAGATGAAGCGGTTGAAGAAGTAATAAAAATCATTTCTGGTAAAGCATATACAGGCAGTATGGGAGATGGAAAAATCTTCGTGAGCCCGATCGATGACGCATACACGATTAGCTCGGGTGCAAAAGGATTATGAAAATAATTCTAAAAGCAGGAAATTTTGAAAACCGGGAGGTTTCCATATGAAAGAAGTTACTGCAGTTGTCAGACCCAATAAAATGTCTACCACAAAAGATGCACTGGATAAAATCGGCTTTCCTGCTATGACAGCAATTCCGGTATTAGGGAAAGGCAAGCAAAGAGGCATCTCCGGGGAACTTAACTTTTACATACAACCTAAGCTGCTTGCAAAAAGGTACAGTACAGGTATGAAATACATACCCAAAAGGCTTCTGAGCATAGTCGTAAATGACGAAGATGTGGATCTGGTGGTAAAAACCATTATCGAAGTCAATCAAACTGCCCAGATAGGGGATGGAAGGATTTTCGTTGAGCCGATTGATGATGTCATCAGGATCAGGACTGGCGAAAAAGGAGAACTATCTTTGAAATAAACAGACAAGGGAGTATAAGATGCCGTTAAAACTATTCTGTTGCGATGAATGCATACCTGAGCGAAAAAACCATGTTTACATCAAGGAAGAAGGGGAAGACACAACTGATTTTCTCCCACTGTCAAATATTGATACAATAGCAGGATCGTTGTCGGAAAGAGGTTGCAGCTATTGCGGAGCTAAACTCGTTATTGGCGGAGTAATTAAAGACTGTATTCAAATGATACACGGGCCTGTAGGGTGTGCGTATGATACCTGGCACACGAAGCGGTATCCCAGTGACAATGACAACTTTCAATTAAAATACATCTGGTCTTCGGATACGAAAGAAAAGCATATTGTGTTCGGCGCTGAAAAGCAGCTGAAAAAAGCAATAATGGAAGCTTTCCAGGAATTTCCGGAAATTAAGAGAATGTTTGTCTATACAACCTGCACAACCGCACTCATAGGAGATAATCCTAAAGCTGTATGCCGTGAAGTTCAGGAAGAGCTTGAAGATGTCGATATATTCGTTGTCGAATGTCCGGGCTTTGCCGGGGTCAGCCAGTCGAAAGGACACCATGAGCTAAATATTGGCTGGATGAGGGATAAAATAGGCACGCTTGAACCTGAAATCACAAGCGAATACACGATTAATGTCATTGGCGACTACAATATTCAGGGAGATACTTACGTCCTGCAAAAATATCTTGACAAAATGGGTATCCAGGTTATCGCACACTTCACCGGGAATGTAACCTATGACCAGCTGCGCTGCATGCATAGAGCAAAGCTGAATGTTGTCAACTGTGCTCGTTCTGCCGGATATATAGCTAACGAACTTAAGAGAGTATATGACATCCCTAGAATGGATGTTGATACCTGGGGTTTTGAATACGTCAAAGTAGCCTTGAGAAAGATCGGGGCTTTCTTTGGACTGGAAGATAAGGCTGAAGAGGTAATTGCAGAAGAAGTTGCAAAATACGAAGGAAAGCTTGACTGGTATAAGGAACGGCTCAAAGGAAAGCAGATATGTATCTGGACCGGTGGTCCAAGACTCTGGCACTGGACAAAGGCTCTTGAAGATGATCTGGGTATGGAAGTTGTTGCCATGTCCTCCAAATTTGGGCATCAGGAGGACTTTGAAAAAGTTATTGCCAGAGGCAGGATAGGGACCATCTATATCGATGATGGGAACGAGCTTGAATTCTTCGAGGTGCTAGATAATATCCATGCCGATCTGATTTTTACCGGGCCGAGGGTTGGAGACCTCGTCAAAAAACTGCATATTCCATACATTAACGGACATGCGTATCACAATGGTCCTTACATGGGTTTTGAAGGAGCAGTAAACATGGCGAGAGACATGTATAACGCGATATATTCCCCGATGTGGAAGTTAGCCGGAAAAGATCCCAGAGAGACAGATTCCCCTATGTGGAGCTTAACTGAAAAAGATTCTGGTGTGGTGCAGGAGTCATGAATGAAAAAATAGAGGAAATTACGGCTCTTATCCAGGAACGGTGTTTGTGGCAGTTCTTTTCAAGAAGCTGGGACCGGGAGGAAAACATTGAAGGTATTATGACAATGACCGGCAAAATCCTCAACGGCGAAAAAATAAATCTTGTAACTCCTGCAGATAAAGCATTTTATTCCGATGCAAAAAATCTGGCTGCAGATATACAAAATAAGATGCCCTGGATCTCCGAACTCGACAAATCAGGAATACTGGAGTTAGTTGAAGGCGTCAAAAAAAGACTGCTCCATATTACTGTAAAAAAGTCCCGGAACTGCGAACTGAACTTGCCAAATTATTAACTGAATAAAAATACCAGCTGAATCAAAAGGGGGTTAAAGTGTGTCATGTGAATTGATGTTGAAGGAAAGAACAGGAATAATTAACCCTATGTACACCTGTCAGCCGGCAGGTGCCCAGTATGCGGGAATTGGCGTAAAAGATTGCATCCCGCTTGTACACGGCGGTCAGGGCTGCAGCATGTTTGTCCGACTGCTGTTCGCTCAACACTTTAAAGAAAATTTTGATATTGCTTCCTCTTCTCTGCATGAAAGTGCTGCCGTTTTCGGGGGTGCAATAAGGGTAGAAGAAGCCGTTGAAACGCTTATTGCCAGGTATCCTCACCTGAGGATTATACCTATCATAACGACGTGTTCGACTGAAACGATCGGGGACGATATTGAAGGTATAATCCGGAAAGTAAATCAGAAAGTCAAGGAAAATCATCCTGACAGAGATGTAAAGCTCATTGCCATTCACACCCCAAGCTACAGCGGCAGCATGGTGACGGGATATGATAATGCAATCAGCGCTATGGTAAAAGCTCTTGCAAAAAAAGGTGAACCTTCCGAAAAGCTGAACATATTCACCGGCTGGGTCAATCCGGGGGATGTTTCCGAAATTAAACACATTCTATCTGAGATGCAGGTTGATGGAAACATACTCCTGGATACCGAGACCTTTGATTCTCCTATTATGCCGGATAAATCGGCATTCGCATATGGAAACACGACCATTGAGGACATAGCCGATTCTGCGAACGCTCTCGGATCGATTGCATTAAGCCGATATGAAGGAGCAAATGCTGCAGCATTTTTAAAAGAGAAGTTCGATGTGCCTTCAATTGTTACGCCAACGCCCATAGGCATAAACAATACCGATATCTTCCTTAAAAATATTAGCGAACTTACCGGTAAACCCATACCCGAATCACTGGTTATCGAACGCGGCAAAGCGATAGATGCAATTGTAGACCTGGCACACATGTTTTTTGCGAATAAAAAAGTAGCCATTTTCGGCAATCCTGACCTTGTGTTCGGTCTTGCACAGTTCTGCCTGGAATGCGAGCTTGAGCCGGTACTCTTAATGTTAGGCGACGATAACACCTCGTATAAAAAAGACCCGAGGCTCAAGGAACTTGAGGAAAAGGCAAATTGTGATATTCAGGTCATCTGGAACTCTGATTTATGGGAACTGGAAAGCCGTATCAAAAACAAAACAATAGACATTGATTTGATTCTGGGGCACTCAAAAGGCAGGTACATCGCAATAGATAATGATATCCCAATGGTCAGGGTAGGCTTCCCGACATTTGACAGGGCAGGGCTTTGGAAATATCCGGTAATCGGATACAAAGGAGCTGAGTGGCTGGCTGAGAACATTGCAAATACAATTTTTGCGTCCATGGAAAACAAGCATGACAGAGAATGGATTATCAATGTCTGGTAACCGAAAGGAGGCAAAAAATGGAGAATTATCTGGTGGTAGCAGCATTTGTTATAGCGGAATTGCGTGGGTATCCTGTTTAATGGCTTAAATTATAGCCAAAAACTCTTAACAATTTTTATTTTTTTTGGTTGTACTCAATTGTGTGAAAGGAATGAGGAGAATATGGCTGGAATTGCTAACGAAAGTATAGTGTTTTTTGGAAATTTAAGCGAGCTTTATCAACTGGCGAAAGAAGGGAAAATCGATACGAAATTACAGGGCAGCCATACCCGACCCTGTAAATTCTGGACCGCAATGAAAATACTGAGTGGGATTAAAAATGCTGTCGTGATTGCTCACGGCCCCAGCGGCTGCGCATTCGGAGTAAAACAGACCTATAAGTTAACAAATTGCAGAAACAGCGGTTCGCCGTATGAATCCGTCATTACCACAAATATTAACGAAAAAGCCGTTGTGTACGGAGGTGAACGGGAACTTAAGGGCTCCATACTGGAGGTCGATAGCAAGTATAAACCGGACATCATTTTTGTAGCGACAAGCTGCGCTACCGGAATAATCGGAGACTACGTGGATGCGATAGTGAATAGAGTCCGGCCCAAAATTAACGCCAAAATCATGGCCGTTCACTGTGAAGGCTTTGCCGGAGAGTACAGGAGCGGGTTCGACCTCGTTTTCAGGCAGATCGTTCAGCTTATGGATAAACCTGATTCGGAGAGCAGAGCAGCTCTTGCCAGTTCGGTCAATATCGTCGGGGGGAAAATGGGTCCCGAGAGGACGGAAATTGATACCGATGTTAAAGAATTACGGCGCTTAATTGAAGGCATGGGTGCAAACGTAAATGCAATTATTGCAGGCAACTGCTCGCTGGAGGAGATACGGCGGGCTCCCGGCGTGGCCGTAAACTGTACTTTATGCCTGGATCTCGGGTATGCGATAGGGAGAGAAATGCTTGATCAATTTGACACCCCTCTGAATTCGACGATTCTTCCTTATGGTATCAGTGCAACGGAAAGATGGCTGAGTGAAGCGGCTAAGTATTTACACATGGAAGCCGAGGCTGAAACCCTGATCAAAAGAGAATATGAAGCAATACGTGTCGAGTTTGAAGAGGCAAAAAAACATCTTGCCGGCAAGCTGGCAATTGTTGAAGGGCATGACGCGATAAAGGCTCTGTCAATTGCCCATATGCTCGAACGTGATTTCGATATGCGTGTGGTCATATACAATTTCCACCCCTGGAGCACGGAAGCAAGGGAAACAAGTATTGATTACCTTCTTGAGACCGGACTTGACCCTGAAATACTGATAACAAAGGGTACGCTTGCTTTTGGAAAATATGAGGCAATGCTTCAAACTGAAAATGAACTGCTTGAATATCTGGGAGACATGAGTCCGGAAAGAACCGTATACTTCGGGTCATCAATGAGTTTCCCGAATATTCCGGTAGTCGACTTAAACGCCATATTGAACCGTCCGAGATTCGGTTACATGGGGGCTTTAAAGGTGGCAAAATGTATCTGCACCGCTCTTGAATATTCCTTCAGACCGCGCAGCTGGGTAATGAAGAAAATGGTGTTCCCTGAAAATTCCGGTCTGTGTTCGGCTCAGTCGCTTACCCCCAAGCTGGCTCAGGAATTGCCGGATTGCACAATCTATGCAGGGAAGGGGAGGGGCAAATGTATGATGAGCTAAAATTCGAGAATTGCAACCATAGCAAGGACCCGATGGTCGGATGCGCTCTTGAAGGTGCTGCCGGCATACTGGCCGGTATGAAGGATATCAGCATTGTCATACATTCTCCTCAAGGTTGTTCTTCAACGGTTGCAGTGGCTTACGATACCCACGAAATTGACTTTACAAAGCGAAAGGTCGCATGTACCCGGCTTTTTGAAACGGATATAGTTATGGGCGCTTCGGATAAGCTGAAGGAATTGATCAGGGAAGTTGATTCGAAATTTAAAACCCGGGCTATTTTCGTAATTGGCACATGTGCAGCTGATATTATCGGTGAGGATCTTGAGGGCTTATGCAGGAATCTCCAGCCGCAGATCAATGCGAAGCTTGTCCCCCTGATGGCAGGGGGGTTTCGAGGGGACAGCTATGCCGGTATTGACCTGGGACTGAACGCATTATTCCCGTTCATTAAAAAACAGAAGGAAAAAATTCCAAACACTGTGAACTTGATAGTCCCTCAGGCAAACCTGAATCCTACCTGGTGGGCGGATTTGAAATGGGTACGTGAGGTCCTTGACAAAGTCGGAATTAAAGTCCAGGCTGTGCTTCCTCATGAGACTTCACTGGAGGAACTGGAGAATGCGGGAATGGCATCGGCAAATATACTTCTCAGTCATGATGCAGGGTATAAATTCGGATTAAAAATGCAGGAAGTTCATGATATACCACTTATATTATCTGACATTCCACTCCCCGTCGGGCTGAAAAATACGGCAATATGGCTTCGTGCGGTGGGAAAGTATTTCGGTGTTGAAGAACAGGTCGAGACGATAATCAGAGATGGAGAATATATGACTATCGATGCGCTGAGACGCAGGGGACTGATGATGATTCAAAGGTACCGAAACTGCAGAGTAGCCGTTTCAGCCGATGCAACCCTGGGAATAGGTTTGATCAGGATGCTGTTCGAAGAGCTGGAAATGATCCCGGAACTGTTGCTTTTCAGGTCTTCTATGCCTGACTCCCAGTTGTTGCTGGAAAATGAACTTAAAGATATGGGGATTTCTCCCAGGGTTGTTTTTTCCGCAGATGGGTACCAGGTAAAACAATCTTTAATGGACAGCAACGTTGATGCCGTATTTGGTTCTTCCTGGGAATATTACATGGCTGAAGAACTGGGAATAAAGTTTGCATTTGACGTTTTTAACCCTACAAACAGAGTAAATTATCTGAATAAGGCCTATTTCGGATACGAAGGTATGCTGAACTTTTTAGAAAATGTTGCGAACGATTGGGAAAGAGCGCTGCGTTCAAAGCAGATTAACTGGGAAGAATATTTGTAACTAAGAGGAATTGAGGTGATAATGGTGGATTGGGCATGCACAGCCCTAAAAAAGAGTGTACGGATGCATGGAACCTTACTGGCAAATACCACAGGTTTTACGGAGGAAGATGCGGGGTTATTGAACAAAGAGGATGTACTCACCGAAGGTTATTCAGGGGAACTTGCAGACAATACGTTTGTGCAGGATAAGCAAAAAAAGCTTCAAGAATACGGGATTGATTGCGTTGAATATTGTTATACTATAGAGTGTGGATTAAAGTATTTGCAGATGGTGGGGAAGCAGAGAAACAGGTATAAAATCTAACCGAGTTATACGGCAAACCGAATTATACGGCATTATTTCCGAATGCCGATAGTTTTTCTCGATTCCGGAATTTAATAAACCGTCAACCATTATTTTCCTTTTGATGCAAAATTTTTTGGAAGCATTTTACTTCTGATAGCCGGGGATATAGCCGTAAGCATCTTTACAATGGATATTTCCTGGAAATTAGTGCTGAATCCTAAGAATAAAATGAGGTATCTGAATGAACAAAAAAATAATAACTGTTCTCTTCATCGCAATCTTATCGGTATTATTTTTCACTGGCTGTATAGAAGAAAAAATCAGCTTGCAGGGGCATGGTAGCACAAAAGGCATATCCGCTTCAAACGATGAAAACGCAGGGAATAGGACTGTTACTGATTCGTTAGGTCGCCAAGTTCAGGTTCCATTAAAGGTAGAAAGGGTTGCGGATACCTGGATGGGGCATAATGAAGTGCTGGCTATGCTTGGAGCTGATGACAGGCTTGTTGCTACAATGTTCAGTCCCCAAAAAAGGCCGTGGATGTATAAGGTTTGTCCGACCTTCAACGATGCTGTGACACTGAGCCCGACGTATGATATCGAAGATTTGATTGCTACCAAACCCGATGTTGTTTTCATGTCGAAATCCGATAAGAATCTCGAAAAGGTATCCAATCTTGGAATTCCTGTAGTACAGGTAAGTTTTACAGATTTCGATTCTATGAAAAAATGCATTTCAGATACTGCGAATGTATTGGGGGACGAAGAAGCCATGGAACGCGCACAGCAATATAATACATACCTGGATAGTAAACTGGAATCGGTAAGAAATACTTCATCCCAGATACCTGATGAAAATAGGCCTAAAGTTCTTCATGTGGTTTCACTCTCACCTTTGTGTGTAGATGGCGGAGGAAATATTATAAGCGATTGGATTGAGGCCGCAGGAGGGGTTAATGCAGCCGAAGAGGTAAAAGGGGGTATTATGCAGGAAGTTTCAATGGAACAAATCTTAAAGTGGAACCCGGATGTGGTTATTCTTAGTGTAAATGCCAAATCCCGGGAGAAAGAACAAATTATGAACAGTGATCAATGGAAAAAAGTTAAAGCAGTTCAGGATAACAGGGTGTTTCTAAATCCTGAAGGGGCATTTATCTGGAGCAGGGCCGGAGCAGAAGAAGCGCTTCAGATTCAATGGGCTGCAAAAACCATCAATCCGGATAAGTTTCAGTTCATTGACATAAATAATGAAACAAAATGGTTCTACAAAACTTTCTTTGAGTATGAACTTACGGATGAGGAAGTTCAAAAAATTCTGAATGCAGAGGCGCCAGATTGATCTATTACTGGCAGTTTGGCGGAAAATTTTGGTGCTTTTTAAGGTATAAATGCGTTAAAAATTTACTTTCAGGTGAGGGTGATGGCAAATCCTATTGTAGGCCGAGTCTGGAAATTCGGAGATGACATTAATACCGATGCAATTATCCCCGGGAAATACCTGCGAACCAGGGATATGCAGATATTCGGGACTCATGCAATGGAAGGCATTGACCCTGAGTTCACAAAAAAAGCAAAACCCGGAGATATCATTGTTGCAGGCACTAATTTCGGTTGTGGTTCTTCAAGGGAGCAGGCTCCCCTCGCTTTGAAACATGCCGGAATAGCCTGTATTGTGGCAAAGTCTTTTGCAAGGATCTTTTTTAGAAATGCAATCAATATAGGATTGCCTCTCATGGAAGCAGATGTCGAGTGTCAGGACGGAGATGAGATTGAAGTTGACCTGCTCATGGGGGAGGTTCTGGTTCCGGAGAAAGGCACATTCAAAGGAAACAAACTTCCTGATTTCCTGCTTGATATACTCAATGACGGTGGACTTGTAGCTCACAGAAAAAAGGTTAGGAGTGAGAAAAAATAGTAACAAAATCCGGTTACTGATTCATATCTCATTGATACTCGAAATCGGGTGCTCAAAATCGAGTTAGGGTACTCAAAATCGGGTTACATGCAGCCCTTACATTTAGAACAATATCCGCAAGTTGGAGCCTCCGTATAGTCACCGCCTGTGATTTTGAATGTAGAATCGGATATCCTGTATTCGTTTGCTTTAGCCCCGTCATTAATAATTACAGTATCGTCATCAAAGCTCAATTTTATTGGCACTTTTTCATACTCTTCCGTCAGGCCGGGTTTCAGCTTAGGGAAAGTTACTTTCATTTCACCGTTGCTTTTTTTGACCGAAATGATGTCAAAGGTAGCAAGAGAAGTTAACTTTCCATTTCTATCAAAGCGCAGGGAATTTACATCAGCATCAATACCCACTGCGGCCGCATCATATGCATTGATCAAACCGATAGGGGCTTCAACAGGAACCGGTTTTGCCGGTTCTACGGATTCCATACTCCCGTCTTCAAAAAGCTTGAACCCTGTCCGGATGGGAATTTTTCCTGCAGGGGTGTCAACTGCGATTCCTTCTGTCGGCCACAGTATCAGGCTTCTGACTTTTCCGTCCGGATAAAAACGCAGACCGATTATTTTTGCACTGAAGCTCCCGAACGGAAATGTGAAATCATATTTCTGCGCCAGGGCACCTTCCTCTTCTTCCGACCAGAAACCGCTTATTTGTCCGTTTAACGGGAATAAACTATTGAGCGAGCCGTCTTCAAAAAAAGTGACCAGTTCAGCCGGAAAGTTGCCTATTGAGGTGCTTATTTCTGTCTGCTGCTCCAGTGAAATGTTTTTAACTTTTCCACTCTTATAGAAAGAAAGGGCATTTAACTGCTTTCTCCTTATTCCGGGATTTCCATACTGAGGAACAAAGTCCCCGTATTTTGTGTGGATTAAATTGTACTCATTAAGTTTACACTCTTTCAGTCCACCACTATCATACGTGGTAAAGCTTGTAATTCCTTTTATGTTGCTTGTTTCAACAGTGAACATTTGTATCACCCTGACTAAAAAATGAATCAAATTTTTTGCTTTAACTCATATCCTGAAAAGCAATGCTGTGTATTAAGAATAAAAATAAAGTTAAATATATTAATTATCTGCAATATTTTGTGTAAAGGGTCCCACTACTGGCTTATACGGAAACAATGTTCTTTCGCTTGCTTTTGCGACCATTTCAGCCAGGGAAGGTAAAGCTTTGAGTTCAATTCCGCAATCATAGTTGTAAAAGTGTTTTAAAGACACGGCTGTTTCTTCCATTGACGCATTTCCTGCACGTTCCCCAATCCCTGTTATTGTAACACTGGCAAACTTTGCTCCCGCTCTGTATGCTGCCAGGGTATTTGCCAGGGCCAGGCCAAAATCATTGTGTGCATGAATTTCAACAGGAAGCGGGCTGCAATTTACAATGCTTTTGATTTTATTATAAGTCGTAAAATGATCCAGGCATCCGACCGTATCCGAATATCGTATCCTTATCGCACCGTAAGAAGCCGCAACATCTGCATATTGAAGAAAGAAATCCGGGTCTGCTCGGGATGCATCCTCCGCTCCTACAATACTCGTTATCCCACAGTTTTTGAGATATTCCAGGCAGGTTTTCAATTGATCAAGCACCCAGGTCCTGCTTTTTTGAAGCTTATATTCTATATGCAGGTCGGATACCGGCAGAGAGATGTGAACAAATTTAAATCCGCATTCGATAGAAGCCTTTAAATCCTTTAAATTTGCCCTGTTCCACGCGATAAGATTCGATTTTATCGGGAGTTCGAGCATAAGGCTCAGAGCTTCACATTCCTGTTTGCCCATAGCAGGGATACCGGCTTCAATCCATTTCACGTTTGCTTTATCTAAAGCCGAAATGATATTCACCCTTTCTTCAATCGAAAATACAACACCTGCAGATTGTTCCCCGTCACGCAGAGTTGTATCAACGATTTCAAAGCTTTTGTTTTCAGTCACAGGACATTTCTCCTTTGCCTGATAAATGAATATTCGGGTCTTTTACCGATTCCATCTGCAAATCGTAAAGAGTTTTAAGCTGCAAATCCGTTAACGGTTTTTTTTGCAGAATCGCAGTATTTCTTACTTTTTCGAGCAATACAGCTGCTTTTTCTGGACTTAAAGATAAACCCAGCTGCCGGAGCTTCTGCGCTAATGATGCTGTCCCAGAGTGTTTTCCAATTACTAAAAGCCTGCGCAGGCCCACCTCCTCCGGCTTAATCGCTTCGTATAAATCAGGATTTTTAAGAACACCGTCAACGTGAATCCCGGATTCATGCGCAAATACATTTTTTCCTATGATGGCCTTTTCTCCGGGCAACATAATACCAGCCCTGTATAAAATATTCTCACAATCTGCTGCAATGCTATATCCATCGGGCACCTGTTCATTTTTCCACAAATGCCTTGCTGCCATTAAGACCTCTTCCATGGCCGCTACTCCCGGGATTCCGATACCGCTGACAGCCGTTGCAACGTATTCAACGCCTGCTCTTAACGCTGAAAGCGTGTTGGCTGTAGCAGTCCCGTAATCGTTGTACCCCACATATTCAACAGGACATTGAATTGTATTCCATAAAAAGCCAAGCTTATCATAGGTGGTGAAAGGGTCCGCTTTCCCGCTTCTATCGCCCAGTATTAACCTTTTTATCCCGTATTTGGCAATAAGGGGATATATTGTTTCTACGTCCCTTATTGAGAATTCCAGAGCATTGTCAATGCTCAAATAAATTTCCTGGTCGTTGCTACAGGCCATTTGCAATACAGGTTCAAGCATATCCTGTATGGGGGTGAAGGGGTCGAAAGAAGTGTTTATTACTATTTTGGAAAAACCGAGCTTTTTCGCCCTGAATATCTCATGTCCGGAACATCTTACTCTGCATCTCATAATTTCCGAAAATTCATCAGCCTCAAATTCAACCATATTTTTTTCTAAATTATTCAATGAGACATCTGCCGCATCTAATGAGTATTTTTTCAGAACTGACAGCATAAACCTTACATCGGCAGGATTATTAACCCCCAGGCGTATGACCTCATTGATTGTATGGTCCACAATTGAAATCTTAATGTCTTTTTTCAACTCGATTCCTCCGCCGATAATTCAAAATTTAGAAAAACCTGTTTTTGATTTTCATCATCCGGAACACCAGTTGAGTTCGGTATCAATCCGCCCTCCGTTTCTCAACATATCACGCAGTTCCGTCATTTTGCAATCCAGAAACTCCATGTATTCCAAATTCGTTCTTTCCTGCTTACTTGTTTCAATAATATTGGATATCGCACCGTTCCTGATTACAATCCGACGATTGCCCATTAAAGCTAACAGTGGATCATGGGTAGATACGAGCACTATTTTTCTACCGGTAGTGTACTTTATCAATACATCCAGTTCCTCCAGCTTTGCTTTCTTGGCTAAAATATAAAACGGAAACGCCAGAGCCCCATATTTCGGCCATATCACTGAAGTCTTCCCTCCTCTCGGACAAATATCGGCCAGAAACCAGGGAATGATATATATGGCTGCACCAAGCTCGTTATCCGGACCTGCAATTCTCGACATATGGACGTAATGCAGCATGTTTTTCGTATTATACGCGAGATGTTTTAAGCCCTGAATGCCATGGTCTTTATATATATTTAAAAATAAAAACGTGTTAAACTCGGAATACGGGCTTTTTTCATCTTTCCTCCAGCCTCCGACTATTATTTTATCATGGTAAATCGGGTCAAGAATATCACTCCACTGTCCGGGAACGGGCAGGCTGCCCAGCCTCCGATGGTCTACAAGGAAAACAATAGGAACTACGGCAAAAATAGTGAATTGCTTTTCAGGGTCTTCGATCCCGCAATCAGCATATATGGGGGGTAATGGTTTGGGCTGGCACGCCTGGAAATAACCCTTATCGATAAATTTCCCGAAAAAATTTTTCTCAAATACATTATCAAACGATGAAGACAACACTATGTTGGGAAAGTCATCAATGTTGTCCACCTCGTGAATATGTTGAAACGGTGAATAGCCGCTTCCTCCACCCATGGGAAAATAGCATTTGAGCCGGATTCCTTTTTCAATCCGATAATTCTTTAGTATGGCTTCCAAACCATCCTTGAACGTATACTTTAAAGGGACCGGAATTCGTCCCATAAAGTCAAATTCTCCGGGTGGCAGGTCACCGCTACAAAGTTCGGTTTCGGAATTGTAGTCGTTTCCTTCTGTACGTAAATCTAAAGTATCTCTATTTTCTACCTTAATGTTTTCACCCCCTCATTTTGTTTCTCTGTTTTCATGTCGAGCTTGCAGGAGGCAGATGCTGCAGTATCCTGTTTGCTTCCTCGTCTGTCAGGTTATAGTGGCAAAACCTCGAATAGTAATCTTTGACCTCACCGGTCATGTTCAGGTCTTCAAATAGTTCTGGATGTAGGGTTTTGGCAAAATACTCCATCAGTAACACCCCTTCGGCACCATAATCCCAGTAGGCCACACCCTGTGGGCAGAGATATACTTTATTATCCTGTACAGCTTTCATGTTACTCAGCCGAGAGTCATTCGTAATTATATCCGTACTGTTAATTCGGCCTACAAAAATTACATCAGGATTCCATGCCAGTAGCTGTTCCATTGTGACGCTTTGAAGTCCTTCTTTATTGGTATTTTTTGCAACGTAGTCGCCACCGGCCATTTCCACGTAAAACTGCGTATAAGAGTTTTTACCCTGTGTTGTTATCGCATCCGGACCCCTGGCATAATACACTTCGGGACGCTGACTATCTGTAAGGTTTGCAGTTCTCGATGTCACATAATTCACTTTCTGATCGAAGTACACACCCCATTCATCAGCAATTTCTTCCGCATCCGGGCCCATAACTTCGCCGTAAAGCGCTATTTCCTGCTTCACGTACTTAACAAATGAGTCTGCGTTCTCGGGGTTTCCCGAGTTCTTCTGAGTGATCACAACAGCTATATTGCTCGAATTCAGTTTCTCCTTATTACCGTCGTATGACAAACAAAAAACGACCTGCACTTTTTTGCTGATAAGATCTTCAACATTGGGATCGTTTTCTATAGGGATATCTTTCAACTGTGGGGCTATTTTATATGACCAGGGCAGATTGGTCCATGCCGATATTGTCACTGCCATCTTGTCGGTCTGATTTAGCAAAATTAATTTTTCATATGACTGACCGGCAAGAGCAGCCACATGAGTCACATTCGCCGGCACAGTTACAACTCTTCCCGTCTGGTCTGTTATCTGAACGCCCTGATCAGTTCTTATCCCGATATTACTATCTAGCCCAGACCTTGTGTTACTGTAGCCTACCCCTGCAATGGATAAAATTACAATAACTGCAATGATAGCCACCATACTCTTTTTATCCATCCAATCACCTTAATTTACCATCATATGCCCGGATCGATTTGTTTTCATATCCCCGTTGTTTTCATAGCCCCGTATGGTTATTGTATCTGCACAGGTATGCATGCTTTTCTTTGTTCATCCACATCCAGTATTTTTACGTCTATGCCATAGGCTTGTTTCATATTTTCTTCCGTGACTACGGTTCTCGGGTCTCCCATCTTCATGATTGTGCCCTGATTCATTATAGCGACCTTGTTGGATGACAAAAAGGCGTGGTCCGGAAAATGAGAAGTCATAACAACTGATAGTCCAGTTTTAGACAATTTATTTATGACTTTGAGTGTTCGTATCTGGTTCCCAAAATCCAGATGGGATGTAGGCTCGTCCAGAAGAAGAATTTCGGGTCTTTGGGCTATTGCTCTGGCCATCAGTACTAGCTGTCTTTCTCCCCCACTGATCTCAGTGTAGCTTTTATTCTTCAGGTGCAGGATTCCAAGATTTTCCAGAGCCTCTTCAGCTATTTTATAATCTTTTTTCCCGGGAACCGATGTTATGCTTAAATAGGGAGTTCTGCCCATTAGAACAATATCAAGAACTGAATATGCAAAGGTTGAATTGTTTGATTGGGGGATGTACCCCATGACCTTGGCGATTTCGGTATTATTCATTGAATATATATTTTTGTCCTTCAATAATATCTTGCCACTTTTTAGTTTGAGCAGGCTGCTCATACATTTGATTAATGTTGATTTTCCGGTTCCATTGGGTCCTAATATACACAGGACATCCCCTCTCTCAATTGAGAGGTTTATGTCTCGAAATATGTTTTCCTTTCCATTGTAAGAGAACTCTGCATTCCTTATATCCATAATATTTCTCACGACCATCCCTCGTAGCCTTTTTGGAGTAGATACACGAAAAAAGGTGCTCCTATAATAGCTGTTAATATTCCCAGGGGAATTTCGATAGATGTGGCTGTTCTGCACACATCATCCACCAGCAGGAGAAAAGTAGCTCCCAGTGAAATGCTTGCAGGCAAAAGCTTCCTGTGGTCCGGACCTACAAGCATTCTGGCAGCGTGAGGTATTACAAGGCCCACCCAGCCAATGATTCCACTAATACTTACGGCAGCGGCTGTCAGGAGTGTGCAGCAAAAAATTATCAACAGTCTCATTTTCTCCGTGTTTATGCCAAGTGAGCGTGCTTCGTCGTCACTCATTGAAAGGACATTAATTCTCCATCCGACAAGCAGTAATGTTGTAAACCCAACCAGAACCGGTCCTGCTATCATTAATATACTGCTGCTTTCAACCGCAGAGAGGCTGCCCATAAGCCAGTATACGATTTCAGGGAGCTTACTGTCAGGATCTGCAAGATATTTGATACATGAAATGAGAGCGGAAAAGAGTGCTGCAATAGCTATCCCGCCCAGCACCATCATCAAAATGGTATTGCTCTTAAATCTTTTACTCAGGAAGTAAGTGAGGAAAACCGCAAGGAGGCCGAATAAAAAAGCTGTAGTCTGAATCATCGCCATGGAAAAACTGAACAAAATAGCTATTGCAGCTCCAAAACCCGCACCTGAAGAAACACCAAGGATATCCGGGGACACCAGCGGATTCTGGAAAGTCCCCTGAAAAGAAGCCCCTGAAATTGATAAAGCTGCACCTACAATCATCGCAGCTACTATGCGAGGCAAACGTATGTCCCAGACTACTGTATAAATAGTGGGGTCCAAATTTGTTTCCATAGGCACAAAAACCGATACAATGGCCAGCATTACGTCCGGGGGAGACACCGGATATCGGCCAATCATAAAAGACCCGAAAAATAAAATGACCGGGAGTGCTATCAGCACAGTTGTTGAAGAGATATTTCGGATGGTTTCCCTGTTTATTCGCCTGTTCATTGTTCTTTCCACACCGGATCTATGTACATATCCATTATGTTTGTTTGAACATAACAACTATTATATAATGAAATACAGAAATGAGTTACCTACTTTATAGTATAAATAAGCATCTATATAATTATATATTAATTGTATGAGTGTTTACACAACGAAACACTAACATACGATGTAAGCAAGGAAAATGTATTTTGTGAGTATAAAACTGACATCTTGGCTAACTAAGCAGGAATACTTGCAAAATCGTGATTGAGAATAGATATGTTCAATTTAACATAACGATTTGCTTAGAAATGGAAAGATTATAGCTTAGGGCTCCATATGCTTGGTCGTAGTTTACAGGCTAATAGGAAGACAATAGAAGGAGCTTCCCATCATGACCATGATCAGCAATTCAACTATATAAATGAAAAATGCAAAGATTCAGTTTGCCAGACAGTCCCTAAGTTTGGATAACATTCTCAACGTGAAGCTGCAACTCAACTCAGGCAGAGGAATGTTGAAATCTCTGATATCCTAATGTATCTATCTCATTTTGGCAATTACTTCCTGAAATATGCCCTTTTTGGGTGAATCATCCAACATTTTCCGGCAAATCTTAAATATGAATCCCTGAAAGATTTAGTATAATGACTGATGGGATGACTGACGGGCTGGCCAAAGCTGCCGTATTTATCTGCCACTGCAGCGGGAACATTTCCGAACACGTTGATATTGATTCCGTGAAAAAAACCCTTAAGGCAGAGGGGATCTCGGTTTTTGATTATGAATACATGTGCTCAAGCCAGGGACAGGCGCTGATTAAAAAGAAGATTCTGGAGGGGAACCTGGACAGGGTGGTAATAGGTTCGTGTACTCCTTCCAAACACGGTGCTCTCTTCAAAAAGTGCATACAGGAAACCGGCTTGAACAGGGCAGGGCTTGAAATTGCAAACCTGAGGGAACAGTGTGCCTGGGTGCACCCTGACAGGACCGGAGCTACAGATAAAGCTCTTTCCCTCCTGCGGGCCAAACTCAAACGCCTGGAAAATGTAGAACCCCTGGACGAAATTAAAGTAGATATCGCTCAGCAGGCCCTTGTTATCGGTGGGGGGATAGCAGGAATAACGGCTGCACTGAACCTTGCAGATAACGGAGTTTCCACTTTTTTAGTTGAGAAAAACACAAGCATTGGCGGGCAGATGGCGAAAATAGGGAAGATCTTTTCCCCGGATAAGCTTGCGGAAGAGTGTGCAATGTGCTCGCTCAGCCCTCTGATGAACGAGGTTGCAGCCCACCCGAAAATTACACTTTTGACCCGGACCGAAGTTGAAAGCCTGAGCGGAAGCGCAGGAGACTTTACGGTCAGGCTAAAGAAAAAGCCAAGATACGTCAAAGACAGCTGCACAGCATGCGGAAGGTGCAGCCGGGTCTGTCCTGTCCAGGTTGAAGACGAGTTCAACTGCGGATATATGGACAAAAAGGCAATTTCTCTGCGCTTCTCCCAGTCAGTCCCCAAGATCTACTGTATAGATCCCGATTATTGCCTCCAGCTGAACGGAGAAGCCTGCGGAAAATGTGCGGATGCCTGTAAAAACGGAGCAATTGACTTTTCCCAGAAGGAAGAAATCGTTGAACTTAACGTTGGGGCGGTTGTTGTTGCCACCGGGTTTGAGGAGTATGACGTCTCCCAGAAACCCCAGTACGGATACGGGATTTTTGAGAACGTGCTGACCCAGATGGAACTTGCCAGAGTTCTCGGCATCAATGGCCCGACAAAAGGAGAACTCCTGAGGATCTCCGACTTCAGTACGGCTTCTGCGGTTCCGACACCCGCAGCCTGCACTTCAGGGTGTGAAAATTCCTCTGATCCCTCTTCTGACCTTTCTTCTGATGTCGAAACGCCGAAAAGAATAGTCATGATCCAGTGCGTGGGCTCAAGGGACGAAAAAGAAGGAGGAAACCGTTACTGTTCCAGATACTGCTGCATGGCGGCCCTGAAACACGCAAGCTTGATTAAGAAAAAATACCCGGAAATGGAAATCACGATTTGTTATATTGATGTCAGAGCTTTTGGTTTCTACGAAAACTATTACCGCGCAGTTCAGGAAACCGGAGTCAACTTTGTGCGGGGAAGGCCGGCCGAAGTTATTGAAAAGCCGGACAAGAGCCTTGTCGTGAGGGTCGAAGATACACTTGACCAGAAAATGAGGGAAATTCCTGCCGACCTGGTTGTGCTCTCCGCGGCAATGGTGCCGTCTCCCGGAACCAGAAAAATTGCCAGTGTGCTGAACCTGAGCCAGGACGAAAGCGGTTTTATCAAGGAAAGGCACTCCAAACTGAAACCCGTGGACAGTTCTCTTGACGGGATCTTTGTCTGCGGCACTGCCCAGAGCCCCAAGGACGTTACCGATACCATTGCCCAGGCAGGCCTTGCAGCCGTAAGGGCAAGGGCTTTCATTACAGACAGCCCGAAGGTGCTGGATAATGAAATTGCGACTATTAACCAGCTGCTCTGCACGCGCTGCGGAGAATGCCTTAAATGCCCCTTTGATGCCCTCTCCGTAAATGAGAGCGGAAGGGTCGTGCTTGACCCGCTTATCTGCACAGGCTGCGGATACTGTACCGAGCTCTGCGGAGAAGGAGCCGTCCAGATCGCAGGCTTTACGAAACTCCAGCTGAAAGCCGAGATGGAGGGCGTGCTCGAAGAAGGGGATGTGCTAGGCTTTGTAAACAGTGGGATTGCTTCTCTTACCTGTGACAATATCGGTAACAGCGTACTCACTTACCCTTCAAATGTTAAATTGATAAAGGTCCCGACGGGCCTTGTGGTGGACAGTGACCTGGTGCTGCATGCTTTCAGGCACGGGGCATCCTCTGTCCTTTTTGTAGAAGACCCGCCTGACAATCCAAGGGCTGAGGTGATATATCCTCTTACTGTCAGCCACTTTGAGAAACTCAAAGAGGAACTTGGGGATCCAGGAAACCGGATCTATTTCAAGAAAGCCTATGTCCCGAACACAAAAGGGCTTGCAGGAACTTTTACGAGCCTTGCCAGGGAAGGAGAGATGATAAGATGATGCCATATGTAAACAAATACGATACCCCGGAGTGTAAAACTCTTGCAGAGACCGCAAAGAAAAGTATCCGAACCCCTGAATCCCTCGGACTGGACCGCTGTATCCAGTGCGGAGCCTGCACTGCTTCCTGCCCTGCAGCCCGGTTTACTGACTACAGCCCGCGGCAGATCGTAAAAAAAGTGCTCGAAAATGACCGCAGTGTCCTTGAGTCCGAAATGATCTGGTCCTGCTTCTACTGCTATTCCTGCAATTTGCGCTGCCCCAGGAACAACAGCCCTGTAACAATCGTGCAGGTGCTGCGGCAGATGGCTATCAACGAAGGAATAGGGGTTGAAAAGCTTGCCTATTTCCTTGAGATCGGAGAGCACCTCGGAGAAAACGGAGCAAGCAAGGTCCCGGGCGCCGGCATCAAAAACATGGAAAGAGACCTTGGAAAGCGCTGGATCGGAATTAAAGGGAGCCTTGAGCCAATCCGTTCCGAACTGGGGCTCAGTGCCAGGGATGTGAGGAACACCCATGGAGAGGTCCAGGCTATTCTTGAAAGCACGGGATATTTCGAAAGGGAAAAGTGGATTAAAGCAAGGGTCCAGGAAAAAAGAATCCACGGGTTTATGAAGACGGACCGCACAGGGACAGCCTGCACTGAAAACAAGAAAAACAGCGGAGACTTCGGCTTTGAAAGCGATAGCGAGTATCCCGGACAGGAAGCTCTTACTGTTTAAGAGCTGCATGGTCGGGCAGGAATACCCCGGAATCGAAACAGCCACCAGTTACGTGTTTGACCGGCTCGGGGTAGATTACTGCATAAATGATGAGCAGTCCTGCTGCACGGGGATAGGCCACTATACCGATGTCTTTGAAGGGCTTACAACAGCCGCCATTGCAGCCCGGAACTTTGCCGTTGCCAGAAAGTGCGGGTACCCGAACATTACCTGCCTCTGTTCGACCTGCTATGCCATAAACAAAGACGCATGCGAACTCCTTAACACCAACGATGAGGTCCGGGAAAAAGTCAACTCCATCTTCCGCGAAAAAGGCTTTGACGACCTTGTCTATGAAAAAGGAGACATGAACCCGAGAACCAATATCTACCATGCAGTCGAGGTCCTTCTGAGCAAAGTCGAAAAGATCAAAGAAGAGATAAAGTTCGATTTCCCCGGTGTTAAAGCAGCCTCTCATCACGCCTGCCACTATTATAAAGTCAAATACCTTGACGTAATCGGAAACCCCGAAAACCCCCAGCTTATAGACACGATAGCCGAAGCCTGCGGGGCAGCCCCTGTGCGCTGGTACGAAGACCGCACCCTCACCTGCGGAATGGGCTTTTCCCAGCTCCACCTTAACAAGAACACCTCTCTCCAGGTTACCAAAGCCAAACTTGACAGCCTCCAGAGAGCCGGTGTGGAGTTAATGCTCCATATGTGCCCGAACTGCCATATCCAGTACGACCGCTACCAGCCCGTGATCGAAAAAGAGTTCGGGGTAGAGTACGACATGGTGCACATGAACATTGCCCAGTTCGTAGCCCTCTCAATGGGAGCAGACCCCTACAAAGTATGCGGTTTCCAGACTCACTCCGTGCCTCTGGAAGGTTTTCTTGAAAAGACCGGAATAATATAAAGTCCAGTTTCAAAGTATAACTGGCTCCTTTTTTATTACAATTGGAGTGAAGAGGGTCACGGCTTGAAACGTTTTTAAAAATATGTATCTAAATTACTGATCATTAATGTAGTCAATAGATACGGTAAAAATACTTTCATTATTTTCAAGCTCGTTTTTCATTTTGACTGCATCTTCCTCCGGAATCCAATACCTGGATCCGCCCGGCTTTTCAAAGCGAATATAGCACCAGACGAACTTTTTCACCCGAGTGTCATATTTATTCAGTATCGAAAGAAACTTTTCATCATTGACAGCCTGTTCGGATACCGCGATTACGTAAGAATCTCCTCTTCTGATGCCGGTAGCAGAAGAAGATATAATCCAATCTTTATTCTCTTCCTCCATCCCTTTTCTCAATTCGCATCTTATATCTCGATTATCTTTGTCTGCCATAATGTAGTATTTGTTTCCCACAGAACCCGTGTTGCAATCTATGCTATAGTTCGTAGTCATGTTATAGTTTTCAAGAACAGTTTTAACTTCCGATTCGTAAGTTCCGTCTTCGAATCGGATGTTCATACCACCCACCTTAAGCTCATCATTAACTTGTGTTTTTGTATCTTCTACTGGCACTTGTGTTTATTTCTTCAGATGGCAAGTTCGTTTCTTTAATCCCTATGTCTTCAGTTTCATTGGATGTTGCCCCTGTGCTTTTGGCAGTCATATTGGAATCCGTAAGAGGCACAATTACAATCCCAGTAGGATAGATTCCTGCATTCACCGTAGCCGTAACAGTGTTTGTTGCCGTGTCGATAACTGAGATATTGTCGCTTTCGGCGTTTGTCACACATACTTTGTTTCAATCCATGAAAATAAATTACCTTTTTTATCCTCCGGCTTTAAGCTATCAACTTTCCCTTCTCCATTAGCCATATAATAGGACTCAGCAATCAATTTCTTTATTTCTGGTGTTTCTTCAGTGAGATTCGCCATTCCCCTGATTCCATAATAAACTATGAAATAATCTTCTCTCTCCTTAAGGAAAGAATGCTTGTACACCAGAAAATATCCTGATGTTTCCGGACTCATATACTCAGTTGCATTAAAGGAGTAAGGACCATAAATGGGTCTCCAAGAATTTTTAGCTTCACGCTTTTCAATTACCTTCTGAAGTTCTGCACTAATATTCAGCCCCTGATGGGATACATTACCGTTTTCTTCCAGATACTCATAAAGGGTATTTTCCCCTTTTAAAAATTTAGATTCATCGTCAAAGTACCAGACATTTATAAATTTTCTTTCAGAATAGTTTCCTGCATTACAGTAAGGAGAAATCTTCGGAAAAAGTGGTGTACAGCCCAGTTCATTCCCCTGCCAGGCTCCTGGTATGTACCATCCTGGCATGCCCTCTGAGGGGGGTAAACCTGGACCAATTGAAATAACATCGAAAATAAACCATACTCCAATAAGAGCAATTATCAAAAATATCAAAAATGCTATTTTTTTACTTATTTTCTTGTGAAACATTTATGTGCCTCAATTCAATAAAAATATAATGGGTGGTTAAGGCCTCACCCATGTTGCCATAGCTCCAGTCCAGCTCCCAAAAGTTAGGTAGTGTTTATTACTCGTGTCCCATGTATCATGGATATATACATAATCGCTACTTCCATCATAGTATCCCACAAAGGTAACACTATGATCGCCATATGGCTGAGTGTAACCATTACCTGTCCCACCGTTTAGCATGCTAAGCACGAAAGGCTTATCTGCATTCACTTCGGTTTTTACCTCAGACCATGAGACATAGATATCATTGCTTGCATCAAAGTTATTATATCCATGGTTATTGCAAACTGTCTCTATACCATTGTCAATAGCCCATGGCCAGGTTGCTCCATTTCCCGGCCACTCTGTACCCATCGTAGTAGCTAATTCCCTAATTAGATCAGGCCCCGTTATTAAGTAAGAATATCCATGGCTGGCCCAATATCCTAATACCATCCCAGACGCAGTTGGAGAACAACCACAGAGCCAGCCATACTTAGGTACACCACTGATCGTTTTTGAACTGGAAGACGTAGAATAACTTGAGGAATTAGCTATTTCTTTTTCTAAGACAGTCCATTTTGTGTTTGAATTTTGTGTTCTCATTTCTTGTTGCTGTTGTAAATATGTGTTGTTAAATAAACAGTCTTCTTCATTTACGGGAATACTCACATTTGATTTATTAAAATCTACTATAGTTGAAAATGGTAAATCCACTATTACTTTTTCTTTAGCCTTACCTTCAGTATCGATTAGTGCATACTCTGCGTAGTAGAAGGTTGGGCCTAAATAAAGAGGTTTCATCTTTCCTATAGTCAGTTCTTCTTTTTCATTACTTTCTAACCTTATCTTGTTGGCACGTTCTTGTGCCAGTGATTTAGACCGGGTTGTAAATTAGAACGGGTTGTAAATTCTGGAATTTCATTAGGTATTTTGCCTTTTGAAAACTCCAAAACTGGATAGTTATCCTTTGTCGCTGAAATGAATATGTACCCTGCTTGTTGCTTATTTTCGATAACGTTAAATGAATAGGCTGACCTTTTACCATCAAGATCGTAGTAAGCAGTAGATTGTTTCACAGTCGCGTCTCCCCAGTCTTCAAAATTAGGTACAGATCCAGAAATCTCTTTTATAGAGTAAGATGCAACTTCTTCTGCCTGTTTTTCGCTGATCATACCTAATGAGTAAGTCACATTCGACGATTCTTTCTGTGCACTTACTGCCGGTATTAACACCATACCAACCAGCAGTGTTGCTAAAACAAGTATACCTACTCCAATTTTATTACGGTTCATTATTTTATCTCCTGTGTATCTTATACCCAGGAGGCAGAATCAGGCAAGCTAAGTCTTAAATACAGACAGAGCTAACATAAAAATACAGACAGAGCTAACATAACTCATGCCTTCAGGGCGTGTTTTGTGGAGTTCGGCCGGTACCTGGAAAGCACTTCTGAACTCCATAAATCACTCTTATCTAACTCCTTATAAGCTTTCTGACCATATCCTTTAACTATTCGATTTTCGAACTAATTTTGAGTCTGTAATAGTCTGTAATAGTTTGATGATTTGGCCAGAAATTATATATATAAACATATTGCCTCACTATATATTCATTAATTTATATACAAACGTCAGGAATGAAATTTATACTCACGTATAGTGATATTTGTGAACGGCTCATAGTTTTATAGCAAAAAATCAGCGTTTGTATCCAATACGAGCCTGTCAGGCATGCGAATCTCTAAACCTAGACAGGCTTCGCCAAAAATTAGATCATCTACATTTTAGACAAATTCTGATAAAATACCACCAGTACCCTCACCTGTGGAATGGGTTTTTCTCAGCTCCACCTTAACAAAAGCACCTCTCTCCAGGTTACTAAAACCAAACTCAACAGCCTCCAGAGAGCCGGCGTGGAATTAATGATCCACATGTGCCAGAACTGCAATATTCATACGACCGCTACCAGCCTGTTAAAAGAGTTCGGGGTAGAGTACGACATGGTGCACATGAACATTGCCCAGTTCGTAGCCCCCTCAATGGGAGCAGACCCCTACAAAGTATGCTGTTTCCAGACTCACTCCGTGCCTCTGGAAGGTTTTCTTGAGAAGACCGGCATAATCTAAAGTCCAGTTTTTAAATAGAACTGGCTACCTTTTTTATTACAATGGAAGTGAAGAGGGGCACGGCTTGAAACGTTTTTAAAAATATGTATCTAAATTACTGATCATTAATGTAGTCAATAGATACGGAAAAAATACTTTCATTATTTTCGAGCTCATTTTTCATTTTGACTGCATCTTCCTCCGGAATCCAATACCTGGATCCGTCCGGCTTTTCAAAGCGAATATAGCATCAGACGAACTTTTTCACCTGAGTGTCATATTTATTCAGTATCGAAAGAAACTTTTCATCATTGACAGCCTGTTCGGATACCGCGATTACGTAAGAATCTCCTCTTCTGATGCCAGTAGCAGAAGAAGATATAATCCAATATAATTTGGATTCGGTTAAGGATTTTGTTTACCCTAAATTGGCTACTCATATTTGAACCGAATATTGATTTCCAATTTTGTAGTTGACGGAAATTACAATAAAAATAACACATTTGTAATGATTCGTATCCTAACCGAATCCAAATGAATCCAATCTTTATTCTCTTCCTCCATCTCTTTTCTCAATTCGCATCTTATATCTCGATTATCTTTGTCTACCATAATGTAGTATTTGTTTCCCACAGAACCCGTGTTGCAATCTATGCTATAGTTCGTAGTCATGTTATAGTTTTCAAGAACAGTTTTAACTTCCGATTCGTAAGTTCCGTCTTCGAATCGGATGTTCATACCACCCACCTTAAGCTCATTGTTAGCTGGCGTTCTAATATCACTTGGTGGGTTTGTAAACAATCCCAAAAGCACTACGAGAGTTAGAAATACAATAAAAATAGTTATTTCCTTGCCGATTTTGCTCATATCAACCACTCAAAAAGGTGAGGAGTTTAATCCCTCTCTTATACACGGTTAATTTATACGGTTAATTTTAGAACCAGAGGTTTCAATAGTTTGTTTATTAAACCAGAAAGGAAATGAATAATTATAAGTCGCTAGCGATCCGATTATCCAAGTCTGTATTAGTTAGTCCTTCCTGAGTTTCCACCCTCCATACAGACAGGTCAGGCTTCCCAATAACCCGAATCCTGGAGTAGAGTTATTTTTGCTCGATTCATTTTCACCTGAGCTATTACCATTATCTGGTTCTGAATTATTATTGTTTGAATTATTTAGTTCGACAGTGCTTTTTTCTTCAGATGACAGATTAGTTTTTTCAACATCTACATCTTCAGTTGCATTGGAGGTTACCCTTGTGCTTTGATCAGTTACATTAGAATCTATAAAATGGCCAAAGGCAACTCCTGATGGATGATATCCTACATTTACAGTGGCTATAACATTATTTGTGGCTACGTCAATTACGGAGAGGTTATTGCTGTCATAATTCGCCACATATACTTTTGTTCCATCTGGATCGACTGCAACTCCATTTGGATGAGTTCCTACAGAAATTGTAGTTGTAACATCATTAGTTGCTGTGTCAATTACGGAAACCGAGTCATCTTCCCAGTTCGTTACGTATACCCTTTTTCCATTCGGAGTGACTGCAACTCTACCAGGACGATTCCCCACAGAAATTGTAGTTGTAACATTATTAGTTGCTGTGTCAATTACAGAGACATTATTACTGCGAGCGTTCAACACATAAACTTTTGTTCCATCTGGAGTGACTGCAACTCCAATCGGAAAATTTCCTACATTTACAGTGGCTATAATATTGTTTGTAGCCGTGTTAATTACAGAAGTAGTGTTGCTGCGACGGTTCGTGACATATAGTTTCGTTCCATCTGGATTGATAGCCACTGCCCAAGGATCAGTTCCAACATTTAAAGTATCTATCACACTGTTTGTGGCTGTACTAATTACTGAGACAGTGTTACTGTCACGGATCGCCACATATGCCCTCGTTCCTGTCGGGTTAATGGCAACTCCACAAGAACTTCCTCCTACATCCACTGCGGCACTTCGTGTATTTGTTTCTGTGTTAATTACAGAGACAGTAGTGCTACCTATACTTGAATCTGTCACATATATTTTCGTTCCATCTGGTGTGGCTGCAACTTTGCCAGGGTAGCCTTCAATCTCCACCATGGTTGTAAGATTATTAGTTTTTGTGTCAATTACAAAGACAGTGCCAATGTTGATGTTTTTCCCCGGACTTGTCACATATGCAAATGGAGCTGCGCCTGCTATGCCTATCAGTATTAAAATCGCAAGTGAAGTTATTCCAAAAGCTCTTATGAGGGTATATCCTCTGCATGCTTTATTAGACCTTGTCACAAATGGGAATGGAATCGAAAATGTGTTGATATGTATTGTTGAGATAGTTTTACTTTTCATCTTTTTCCCCAAGCAGTGTTTGTTTTCATGCCAGTGCCATTATCAAAAAATTTGGACGTAGGATATCTTTCTAAAATCTTCATCAATTTAAGTCAATTTCAGGATAAAACAAACGAGTTACAAGACAAAATAATTTCAGGTGAAACAGTTAAATCTAATTTTCAGGCAGCCTCTTAGGTCGTGGGGTCATATGGAGGATAAAGGTAATCAAATCGTATAGTAAAAATATTTTCATTTTGTTCGAGTTCATTCTTTAACCTTGTTGCATCTTCTTTCGAAATCCAGTACGTCAGAGGTCCATCACTATAAAGAAAACGGATATCACACCAAACAAACTTTTCCAATTGAAGATTATATTTACTTAACATCATAATAAAATTTTTATTATGAATAACTCGTTCAGATATTGTAATTATGTAATAATTTCCTTTTTCGATAGCTGGAATAGGTTCAGTCCAAGTTTTCTCTTTTTCAAGTTTACCTTTTACATCTGTTATATTTTCTTTGTTCACCATTATGTAATATTCCGGATAATGATTAGCGTCAAATGTTATTCTATAGTTCCGAGTCATGTTATAGTTTTGAAGAATGGATTTTACTTCAGACTCAGAAGTTCCATTTTTAAATTGAATAGCCATACCAGCTACTTGAGATTCAGGATCTAGAGTAGATGTATTAACTGGAGTAGATGTATTAACTGGAATAGATGTATTAACCGGTGTAGATGTATTAACTGGAGTAGATATATTAACTGGAGTAGATGTATTAACTGAAGTAGATGTATTAATTGGAGCTTGTGTAAATAGTGTCCATAAGAGTAAGAGACTCAGCAAAACAATAAAGGCAACAATTTCCTTTCTAACATTACTCATTTCTACCACACCGCAAGTGATGATGTGTTTTAGTTATTCATCGTTTTGATTACGTGGATATAGTAACGAGTATCCTTTGTAACTTTAAAAAATTTGCACTGAGGATCTCGATAAACCCCAATTTTTAGCTGGTTATGTGTAAAAACTATAATCAACAGTTAAAACCGAAGTTCATCAAACTCCTCTAAGGAATTTTAAGAAGGTCTCACATATATACGTGCGACTTCGTTATTAGCACCACAGCGTTCAATCGTATATGAGCCAGATCCAACAGGCTTTGGATCAATAATATACATATAAACTAATGAACCAGATGATAAGTATCCATAACAAAGTCGAAAATGCCCTTTAATCAGACTCATAAAAGGCCTGTTATTGTTAATTTCACCGACTGCATCCATAGAACTAAGCGTATAATCATCATCTGTGCCTCGTTGTCCTAATCCACCCTGTTGCTGAGTATAGTAACAATAACCTACAGCGTCGGAAATTGAGAGTCCTCCACTCAGATTATTATGGTCATGCCATTCCTGAAAATCATAGATGTAATCTTGGGTCCGATATATGTCACATATGTATTCACCAATCGTTTGGCAACATGCGCAACCACAGTAAACATCGTTTTCTTGTCCACGCTTGGTAACAGGAAGCGTAATACCACTTGCTTTTGGCGTTACCGCGTCAGCACTTAGTTTTTCAATATTTTCTTCCGTGACTGCCGCATTAATATTGACTCCTTTATTAGCCGCTGCTTGTTCTATAGATTTCGTGAGTTGATCACTTTTCTCCCACTCTTTTAAATTCTCTTCCACTCCATTCTCCCATTTCATCTCATACATTGACCAAACTCCAGGCTCGGTTTCAGTTGCAGGTTTATCTTCTACCTCTTCAAGAGTATATGCATCTACAAATATCCGGTGTTTAACTCCAGTGACTTTATCTTTTATAATGGTCATTGCCCCGATACTTGGATAGCTGTATACAACCATTTTAGTTGATTTGATTTCCCCATCTGGGTATTCATTTTTAGCGATTTCTTTTGACTTCTTCATGGCTTCAGCCACTTTATAAGTTTCAGGATCAAATGCAATGTCGTTGAATGAGTTTCCCAGCGTTTTATTGGCATAAATGTCAATTGTACCTATCAATTTTTTTCTTTGTATACTGAGAATTGATAAAATAATTTCTGACCATTTATGTCATAAAGCTCAACCGGTTTGGGATCAACAGATGCACCGGTCCAGTTTTCAAAGCCTGGTGCATCGGCTGCTATGAAACTTATCATGTTCGCACTGGCATGCTTAAAAGCTTCCTCAGCAGTTACAGAATAATCTTTTTCTGCCTGTGCACTCACTGCCGGTATTAACACCATACCAACCAGCAGTGTTGCTAAAACAAGTATACCTACTCCAATTTTATTACGGTTCATTACTCTATCTCCTGTGTATCTTATAACCAGGAGGCAGAATCAGGCAAGTTAAGCCTTAAATACAGACAAAGCTAACATAACTCATACCTTTAGGGCGTGTTTTGTGGAGTTCGGGCGGTACCTGGAAAGCACTTCTGAACTCCATAAATCCCTCTTATCTAACTCCTTATAAGTTTTCTGTGTAAATTCTCAAACAATTCGATTTTCGAACTGATTTTGAATCTGTAATTGCCTGTAATAGTTCCTTGACCTTGACAGTTTGATGATTTGGCCAGAAATTATATAAATAGGTATATTGTCTCATTATATATTCAAGTACTTCTCTATAAACTTCCCAATTCTACTGAATATTCTCATATATTGATTTTTATTTAAATCTCACAGTTTTGCCACATAGAATCAGTGTTTGTATCTTATGGGGATCTTTATATATCATAAACCTTCGAATTTTTGGCATGTCTATTTAAAAATTAGGTCTCCTATATTTTAGACAAATTATGACAAAATATCGCTCACGCTCTCACCTGCGGAATGGGTTTTTCCCAGCTCCACCTTAACAAGAGCACCTCTCTTCAGGTCACCAAAGCCAAACTCGACAGCCTTCAGATAGCCGGTGTGGAATTAATGATCCATAGTGCCCGGACTACCATATTACCATATCCAGTACGACCGCTACCAGCCCGTGCTGCAATACAATCATTGTTGTAATAATCAAAAAATTGAATACGGCGGATAATTACCTTTTCCCAAGTTTCCAACCTCCATAAAGGCAGGTCAGGCTTCCTAATAATCCAAAAACTGGCGTAGAATTATTTTTGCTCGATTCATTTGTATTTGAGCCATTATCCTTACCAGATTCTGAATTATTTTCATCGCTGTAATTATTTAGTTCGACAGCGTTTATTTCTTCAGATGAAGAAATATTAGTTTCTTCAACTCCCATATCTTCAGTTGAACTGGAGGTTTCCTCTGTGCTTTGGACAGTCATATCAGAATCTGTAGGAGGTACAATTACAACACTAGTAGGGTGGACTCCTACATTCACCGTAGCCGTAACAGTGTCCGTGTCTGTGTCAATTACGGATACATTGTCGCTTTTGGCTTTTGTCACATATACATTTTTTCCGTCTGGTGTGACTGCAACTCCTAAAGGAGTAATTCCTACAGGAACTGTGGCTGTAACAGTGTTATTTACTGTGTCAATTACAGAAACAGTGTTACCGGAATCATTGAAGTTACCAGAGATTGTCACATATGCCTTTTTTCCATCAGGACTGACTGCAATATCACTGGGGGTATCTCCATCTCCTACGGGCACGGTGGCCGTAACATTGTCTGCAGTTGTGTCGATTACAGAAACAGTGTTGCTGCCTGTATTAGTCACGTAAACCTTATTTCCATCAGGAGCAATTGCAACTTCATAAGGACTGTCTCCTACAGATATAGTGGTTGTAACTTTGTTTGTAATTGCGTCAATTACAGAAGTAGTATTGTTGAAAATGTTCGTAACATAGATTTTTTTTCCGTCAGGACTAATGACAACATTACGAGTAATCATCCCCACATTAATCTGTTCCATTAAAGTATTTGTAGCTGTGTCAATTACAGAGATATTGGTGCTATCACGGTCCGTCACATAAACTTTTGTTCCTGCAGGGTTGACTGCAACTTGCATTGGATAACCTCCTACATTCACTGTAGCACTAACCGTATTTGTCGCTATGTCAATTACCGAGATAGTTGGACCGAATCCTGGAGTTGCCACATATACCTTTGTTCCTGCAGGGTTGACTGCAATATCTCTAGGCCAGCCTTCTACAGGCACTCTGGCTGTAACATTGTTAGTTGCTGTGTCAATTACAGCGACATTATGAGTAGGAAGAGTACCATTATAATTCGTATCGTAATAATAACCTCTCTGATCATAATCTCCCAGATTTGTCACATATGCAAACGGAGCTGCACCTGCTACTCCTATCAGTATTAAAACCAGAAGTGCAGTTATTCCTAAAACTCTTGTGAAAGTATGCTCTCGATATGTTTTATTACATGTTATTTCTTCCATTTTAAATCCCAACTTATGGACTCATTAAAAAGCAACAACATCAGCGACTCCCTCATAGATTCTATTCATACCAGCACTTAAAAATGAGGGGGGGTAAATCCCATTTATATATGGTTGATTTTTGAATCAGAGACTTCTATTGTTTTTGTATCGGACCAGAATCTAAATGCATATACTTTTCCAACGACTTTTGGTTGTCCAACCCATGTAACTTCTTTTTGAACTTCCACTCCCATATTGGCAAGCCAAGCTTCCCAATGATCCGAAGCTTGGAGTATTACCCTTCAATATAATCCAGGCCTACAGTCAAAACTTTCTCATTTGTTTCAAGCTCATTTTTTATCCTAATTGCATCCTTTTCCAGAACGCAATTCTTACCCACAACCCATTCCGGTGACCCATCTCCAAAATGGACATAACACACAACAGCCTTTTTCAATTGAAGGTTATTTTTTTCCAGTATTGTAAGAAAATTTTCATCTGGAACAAATTCTGCAGATAACATAATTATGTTATAATTTCCTTTTTTGAGTTCAACTACAGAAGTCCAGTTTTCATCTTTCCTCAATTCATTGATTTTATCTTCATCTGCTTTTATGTAGTACTTTCCACGCGAAATATTAGAATTGTAGTCTATGGTATAATTCACAGGTATGTTGTAATTTTCAAGAATGGCTTTAACTTCCGGCTCAGTAGTTTCATTCTCAAATTGAATAGATAAAGCAGCTACTTTAGCTCCTTGAGATTGCATCATCAGTACTAGGATAATTAGAAAAACAATAAAAACAACTACTACTTTGCTAATTTTACTCATATCAATCGCCGAAAAAAATGAGGAGTTTTAACTCCTCACATATATACGGTTAACTTCAGAACCAAATGCTTCCCAATAAGGTATACGGAAATACACAGGGTTAGGATCACCTATACGCAAATACTCATCCGAACCACTTATTTTGTATCCACGACACATTCGAGCATGGCCATCAACTGCACTCTTGAAAGGCCTTCCATTGTCAATCTCATTAGTAGCTTCTTCAAAGTTAATAGAATATTCTACATATGAATTAGGTTTATTTAATCCGTTGCTTGAATGATAATAAAGTAACTGCTGGGAATTATTTACCCCGTTAGGGGCTACCCCATCCATCATTTCATATATAGTAGTTTGGTGAGGACTTTCATCATTGTAATATTTAGTAAGCATTTTGGCAGTTGCTGGACCACAGTAGTAACTAGTTATTTGCGCATATACAGTAGCACCGAGATCTACTTCAACATCAGTCCTCGATTTTGTTATATCGGCACTGAGTTCTTTAATCTTTTCTTCAGTGACTGCCTCATTAATACTAACTCCCTTGGTAGCTGCTGCTTGTTCTATAGATTTAACAAGTTCATCACTTTTTTGCCAGTGTTCTAGATTATTTTCTATCCCATTCTTTAATCTCTGCTCATATATTGACCATATTCCGGGTTCGGTTTCAGTTGCGGGTTTATCTGGTACCACATCAAGGGTATAAGCATCCACAAATATCCGATGTTCATCTCCTGTAGTTTTGTCCTTTACTATAGTCATTGCTCCTACGAGAGGATAATCGTATACAACCATCTGGGTTGATTTGATTTTTCCATCTGGGTATTCATTTTTGGCGATTTCTATTGATTTATTCATAACTGTAGTGGCATCAAAAGGCTTTGGCTCAAATAAAACAAGTTGGACTGTTTGCCCAAGCCTTTTATCTGCAGCAATGTCGATTATACCTATCAGGGTTTTATTTTTATAGACCGAAAATTGATAATACAATTTTTGACCAGTTGGATCGTAAAGCTCCAATGGTTTGGAATCAATAGATGCCCCTGTCCAGTTTTCAAATCCTGATGTGTTAGTTGCGATAAAGTTTATCATGTTTGCATTGGCATGCTTAAAAGCTTCCTCAGCAGTTACAGAATAATCTTTTTCTTCCTGTGCACTTACTGCCGGTATTAACACCATACCAATCAGCAGTGTTGCTAAAACAAGTATACCTACTCCAATTTTATTACGGTTCATTACTTTATCTCCTGTGGATCTTATACCCAGGAGGCAGAATCAGGCAAGCTAAGTCTTAAATACAGACAGAGCTAACATAACTCATGCCTTCAAGGCGTGTTTTGTGGAGTTCGGGCGGTACCTGGAAAGCATTTCTGAACTCCATAAATCCCTCTTATCTAACTCCTTATAAGTTTTCTGTGTAAATTCTCAAACAATTCGATTTTCGAACTGATTTTGAGTCTGTAATTGCCTGTAATAGTTCCTTGACCTTAACAGTTTGATGATTTGGCCAGAAATTATATAAATATGTATATTGTCTCCTTATATATTCAAGTACGTCTCTATAAAATTCTCAGTTCTACTGAATATTCTCATATATTGATTTTTGTTTAAATGTTACAGTTTTGCCGCATAAAATCAGTGTTTGTATCTAATGTAGGCCTGTATATATTATAAACCTTTGAATTTTTGGCATGTCTATCTCAAAATTAGGTCTCCTATATTTTAGACAAATTATGACAAAATATCGCTCACACCCTTACCTGCGGAATGGGCTTTTCTCAGCTCCACCTTAACAAAATACCTTTCTCCAGGTTACCAAAACCAAACTCGACAGTCTCCAGAGGGCCGGTATGGAATTAATGATTCATATGTGCCCGAACTGCCATATCCAGTACGACCGCTACCAGCCCGCGCTGCAATACAATCATTGCTGCAATAATCAAAAAATAGAATACGGCGGGTAATTACCTTTTCCCAAGTTTCCACCCTGCAGACAGGCAGGTCAGGCTTCCCAATAATCCGAAGCCTGGCGTAGAATTATTTTTGCTCGGTTCATTTTCATTTGAGCTATTATCCTTACCAGATTCTGAATTCTTTTCACCGCTGTAATTATTTAATTCGACAGTGTTTATTTCTTCAGATGAAGAAATATTAGTTCCTTCAATCCCTCTGTCTTCAGTTGAACTGGAGGTTTCCTCTGTGCTTTGGGCAGTCATATCAGAATCTGTAGGAGGTACAATTACAACATTAGTAGGGTGGACTCCTGCATTCACCGTAGCCGTAACAGTGTCCGTGTCTGTGTCAATTACGGATACATTGTCGCTGTTGGCGTTTGTCACATATACATTTTTTCCGTCCGGTGTGACTGCAACTCCTAAAGGAGTAATTCCTACAGGAACTGTGGCTGTAACAGTGTTATTTACTGTGTCAATTACAGAAACAGTGTTACCGGAATCATTGTAGTTACCAGAGATTGTCACATATGCCTTTTTTCCATCAAGACTGACTGCAATATCACTGGGGTTATCTCCTACGGACACGGTGGCCGTAACATTGTCTGCAGTTGTGTCGATTACAGAAACAGTGTTGCTGCCTGTATTAGTCACGTAAACCTTATTTCCATCAGGAGCAATTGCAACTTCATAAGGACTGTCTCCTACAGATATAGTGGTTGTAACTTTGTTTGTAATTGCGTCAATTACAGAAGTAGTATTGTTGAAAATGTTCGTAACATAGATTTTTTTTCCGTCAGGACTAATGACAACATTACGAGTAATCATCCCCACATTAATCTGTTCCATTAAAGTATTTGTAGCTGTGTCAATTACAGAGATATTGGTGCTATCACGGTCCGTCACATAAACTTTTGTTCCTGCAGGGTTGACTGCAACTTGCATAGGATAACCTCCTACATTCACTGTAGCACTAACCGTATTTGTCGCTATGTCAATTACCGAGATAGTTGGACCGAATCCTGGAGTTGCCACATATACCTTTGTTCCTGCAGGGTTGACTGCAATATCTCTAGGCCAGCCTTCTACAGGCACTCTGGCTGTAACATTGTTAGTTGCTGTGTCAATTACAGCGACATTATGAGTAGGAAGAGTACCATTATAATTCGTATCGTAATAATAACCTCTCTGATCATAATCTCCCAGATTTGTCACATATGCAAACGGAGCCGCACCAGCTACACCTATCAGTATTAAAATCAGAAGTGCAGTTATTCCTAAAACTCTTATGAAGGTATATCCTCTGTATGCTTTATTAGATATTGCTGCAGATGGAAGTAGAATAGAAAAAGTGTCAATCGATATCGTTGATATAGTTTTGCGTTTCATCTTTTCCCCAAACGATGTTTATCTTTCATGTAACGTCATTATCAAAAGTGCGGATTCGGGATATTTTTCTAAAATCTTCATTAATTAAGTCAATTTCAAGACAAAAGTAAACGGTTGCAAGGTGAAATAATTTCAGGATAAAAACATATTTTAGCCCAATTATCCTGTTTTTCTTTTTGGGATATCGTTCTTATGTATAAATATCTGTATGTTTCTTTACTCGATTCAGATTGATTTTTTACAGAGGAACAATAAAATAATGGAAAAAGTTAAAAAATTAAATTTATCGGGAATCGTATGGGGAGCAGTTTGTACGTTGATCTCACGCGTCTTTGAAGCTGTACCATTTGCATTGCTAATCGTCAGGTTAACAGTATAGGTTCCTTCTGAAGAGTAAATATGGACCGGGTTTTGATTCGTAGAATTATCTCCGTCTCCAAAGTCCCAGTTCCATGCAGTTACAGTCTGAGGAGAACTGTCATTAAACTGGACCGAGAGAGGCGCATAACCGGATGTGATATTGCTGCTGAAATTTGCGACAAGATGTGCTGGTTTCTCTGGATTTGCTTTCAGAATAACTAGACCATTACCAATGCCGGCTACATAGACGTAATTGTCTGAAGCCGAAACACCCCATGCAGACCCAACACTATTGCAACTTCCTTTTATATTTGGGGAAGAAGGATTACTTATATCAACAATCGAAAGACCTTGGTCATTGGTTATATAAGCATAATTGCCTGAAACCGAAATACCCCAAGTGGATTCGGTAAAATTACAACTTCCCTTCATAATTGGAGAAGAAAGGTTGCTTATATCAATAATCACAAGACTATGATTACCGGTTACATAGGCATAATTATCTGAAACCGAAACACCACAAGCAGATCCGGTAATATTGTGACTTCCCTTTATAATTGGAGAAGAGGGATTGCTTATATCAACGATCACAAGACCCCGATTATTGGTTACATAGGCGTAATTGCCGGAAACTGAAACACCAAGACCTCCAGTAGTATTGCAACTCCCCTTTATAATTGGAGAAGAAGGGTTGCTTATATCAATAATCACAAGACCACTATCGTCATCGACTACGTAGGCGCAATTGTCTAAAACCGAAATACCTCTAGCACGCCCGCCAGTATCATAACTTCCTTTGAGAGTTGGAGAAGAAGGATTGCTTATATCAACAATCATAAGACCTTGGTCCCAGTCGGTTACATAGGCATAATTGCCGGAAGCTGAAACACCGTAAACAGATCCGACACTATTATAACTTCCACTTAGAATTGGAGAAGAAGGATTGCTTATATCAATAATCATAAGACCATGATTATTGGTTACATAGGCATAATTGCCTAATATTGAAATATCTCCAGCACGTCCGTTTGTATCATAACTCCCTTTGAAAGTAGGAGAAGACGAGTTACTTACATCAACAATTACAAGAGCGTTTTCGTAATCAGCTAAATAGGCATAATTGCCAGAAACTGAAACGCTTAAAAAATATCCATTATTAGTAGATCTGGGAGGAGCATACCTTCCTTTTAGAATTGGAGACGACGGATTGCTTATATCAACAATCACAAGACCATTATCCCAATCGGCTATATAGGCGTAATTACCTGAAACCGAAACACCGTAAGCCAATCCACCAGTATCGCAGCTTCCTTTAAGAATCGGGGAAGAAGGGTTGCTGATATCCACAATTGCAAGACTATGATTATCGGTTACATAGGCGTAATTGCCAGAAACTGAAACACTTTTAGCACGCTCGCCTGTATTGCAGCTTCCTTTTAGAATTGGAGAAGATGGATTACTTACATCGATGACTACAAGACCATTATTGTCATCGACTATGTAGGCGTAATTGCCCGAAATTGAAATACCCCTAGCAGATCCAACATCATCATAACTTCCTTCTCTAATTGGAGAAGATGAGTTGCTTATATCAACGATCACAAGACCACTATCACCATCGGCTACATAGGCGTAGTTATCGGATACTTTGATATCATTTACGAAACCTTTTGTCATAATCTTACTCACTAAAACAGGCGAAGAAGAATTAGTGATATCTAGTATCAAAAGATCCTGTCCCTGTCCAACGTAGGCGTAATTTCCAACGATATCAACGGCATCTATTTGCCCGCCAAAATGTCCCATCAATTCCATGTTAACTCCAGGAGTAGCTGTTGCCCCGGCGGCTGATCCCGTAGTCATCGCCAAAAATGCAACAAACATAAATAGATAAATTTTTTGTCTATTCATTTCCATTAATTAGGCCGCCTATCTTTCAATTAAGATTACTTGGATATGATATCCGCAACGTAATGACCTGTGAAACTTACTATTCGTAGGAACTTCTATTGACGATTATGATAATTGAAAATTAAGATTTATGATATCGGAAATACACAGAGGTTGTTCTATGACGATTTCACAATAACGAGTGCCTTTGCAATTCTAAAAAATATACATCGAGGATCTAGATAAACTCCAATTTTTGGCTGGCTATTATAAATTATAAGCAACTATAAGCAACCGTTGAAACCGAAGTTTATCAAACTCCTCTAAGGAATCTTAGGAAGGTCTCACATATACACGCGCGACTTCGTTATTAGCACCACAGCGTTCAATTATATATGAGCCAGATCCAACAGGCTTTGGATCAATAATATACATATAAACTAATGAACCAGATGATAAGTATCCATAACAAAGTCGAAAATGCCCTTTAATCAGACTCATAAAAGGCCTATTATTGTTAATCTCACCAATGACGCCCATAGAACTAAGTGTATAATCATCATCTGTGCCTCGTTGTGCTAATCCTGACCAACTTTTACAATAATCTACAGCGTCGGGAATTGAGAGCCCTCCTTTCAGATTATCCGGGTCATGTCCTTCAAATTCGTAGATGTAATCTTGTGTCTGATATATATCACATATGTATTCACCAATCATTTGGCAACATGCGCAACCACAGTAAACATCGTTTTCTTGTCCACGCTTGGTAACAGGAAGCGTAATACCACTTGCTTTTGGCGTTACCACGTCAGCACTTAGTTTTTCAATATTTTCTTCCGTGACTGCCGCATTAATATTAACTCCTTTATTCGCCGCTGCTTGTTCTATAGATTTTATGAGTTGATCACTTTTCTCCCACTCTTTTAAATTCTCTTCCACTCCATTCTCCAATTTCATCTCATACATTGACCAAACTCCAGGCTCGGTTTCAGTTGCAGGTTTATCTTCTACCTCTTCAAGAGTATATGCATCTACAAATATCCGGTGTTTAACTCCAGTGACTTTATCTTTTATAATGGTCATTGCCCCGATACTTGGATAGCTGTATACAACCATTTTAGTTGATTTGATTTCCCCATCTGGGTATTCATTTTTAGCGATTTCTTTTGACTTCTTAATGGCTTCAGCCACTTTATAAGTTTCAGGATCAAATGCAATGTCGTTGAATGAGTTTCCCAGCGTTTTATTGGCATAAATGTCAATTGTACCTATCAATTTTTTTTCTTTGTATACTGAGAATTGATAAAATAATTTCTGACCATTTATGTCATAAAGCTCAACCGGTTTGGGATCAACAGATGCACCGGTCCAGTTTTCAAAGCCTGGTGCATCGGCTGCTATGAAACTTATCATGTTCGCACTGGCATGCTTAAAAGCTTCCTCAGCAGTTACAGAATAATCTTTTTCTGCCTGTGCACTTACTGCCGGCATTAACACCATACCAATCAGCAGTGTTGCTAAAACAAGTATACCTACTCCAATTTTATTACGGTTCATTACTTTATCTCCTGTGTATCTTATACCCAGGAGGCAGAATCAGGCAAGCTAAGCCTTAAATACAGACAAAGCTAACATAACTCATGCCTTTAGGGCGTGTTTTGTGGAGTTCGGGCGGTACCTGGAAAGCACTTCTGAACTCCATAAATCCCTCTTATCTAACTCCTTATAAGTTTTCTGTGTAAATTCTCAAACAATTCGATTTTCGAACTGATTTTGAGTCTGTAATTGCCTGTAATAGTTCCTTGACCTTGACAGTTTGATGATTTGGCCAGAAATTATATAAATATGTATATTGTCTCCTTATATATTCAAGTACTTCTCTATAAACTTCCCAATTCTACTGAATATTCTCATACATTGATTTTTATTTAAATCTCACAGTTTTACCACATAGAATCAGTGTTTGTATCTTATTGGAGTCTTTATATATTATAATCCTTCTAATTTTTAGCATATCTAGTTATGCATTAGGTAACCTATATTTTAGACAAATTATGACAAAATATCGCTCACACCCTTACCTGCGGAATGGGCTTTTCTCAGCTCCACCTTAACAAAATACCTTTCTCCAGGTTACCAAAACCAAACTCGACAGTCTCCAGAGAGCCGGTATGGAATTAATGATCCATATGTGCCCGAACTGCCATATCCAGTACGACCGCTACCAGCCCGCGCTGCAATACAATCATTGCTGCAATAATCAAAAAATAGAATACAGCGGGTAATTACCTTTTCCCAAGTTTCCACCCTACATACAGGCCGGCCAGGCTTTCCAATAACCCGAAGCCTGGAGTAGAGTTATTTTTGCTCGATTCATTTCCACCTGAGCTACTACCATTATCTGGTCCCGAATTATTGTCCTAATGATTGAATTCGATAGCGTTTATTTATCAGGAGACGATAAGTTCGTTTCTTCAACTCCTTAACTTCCAGTTGCATTGGAAGTTGTCCGTGTGTTTTGATCAATCATGTTCGAATTAATAATAAGGCCTACTGGCAACTCCAGTAGGGCAGATTCTGCAGTCACCGTTGCCGTAACAGTAATACTGTCAAATCAAGGATAAAGGTAACTAAGCTGTACAGTAACAATATTCTCTTTTTGTTCAAGATCGTTTTTTATTCTTATTGCTTCTTCTTCCGGAATCCACCATTTCTTAGATCCCTCATAAAAACGAATTTCGCACCAAACAAACCTTTTTAACTGAAGATCGTATTTATCCAGTATTGCAAGGAAATTTTTATCATATGTAGCTTGTTCAGAGACAGTAATAATATAATAATTACCTTTTTTGATAGTGGGAACAGACTTAGTCCAATTGTTTTCTTCTCCAAATTCGTCTCTTACATCTGTTATTTTATCTTTGTCCACCATTATGTAATATCTTTCATCTGTGCTATTTGTATCATATTCCATACTATAGTTTATAGTTATGTTAGAGTTTTGAAGAGTAGTTTTTACCTCAGACTCAGAAACTCCATCTGTATATTGAATATACAGGCCACCGACTTGTAATCCAGGAACCGGAAAAGATGTATTAACTGACGGTTTCGTGTCAATTGTCGTTTTTATAAATAATACTGCAATTATTATGATAGTCAGGAAAGCAATAAAAAAAATAATTTTCTTTGAAATTTTATTCATATCAACATCTCCCCAAAAAAGAAAATTTCGATAACTTCTGCCTTTTGACTGGCTCACTTCTTCCTGAACTTCCAACCTCCGTAAAGGCAGGTCAGACTTCCTAATAATCCAAAACCAGGAATAGAGTTATTTTTGCTCGATTCATTTTCACCCGAACTATTACCATTCTCGGGTTCTGAATTATTAGTATCATTGTAACTATTATTGTTTGAGTTATTGAGTTTGATATCGTTTATTTTTTCAGAGGATGATAAATTAGTTTCTTCAACTCCCATATCTTCAGTTGAACTGGGGGTTGCCCTTACACTTTGATCAGTCATATCAGAATCTGTAAGAGGCCTAATGGCAACTTTAGTAGGATAATTTATAGTATATTTTCCTGCATTCACAGTCGCTGTAACTTTGTTTGTTGCCGTGTCAATCACTGAGACATTGCCGCTTTTGGCGTTTGTCACATATACCTTTTTTCCATCCGGTGTGACTGCAATTCCCATTGGCTGTTTTCCTACAGGCACTGTGGCTGTAACTTTGTTTGTTACGGTGTCAATTACAGAAACATTGTTGCTCTGCCAATCTGCCACATATATTTTTGTTCCATCCGGGGTGATTGCAATATCACCAGGACCGTCTTCTACAGACACAGTGGCTGTAACTTTGTTTGTTGCCGTATCGATTACGGATACGTCGTTGCTGCCTGTATTGGTTATATACACCTTATTTCCATCAGGACTGACTGCAACATCAGTAGGATGGTCTCCTACAGGCACGGTGGCTGTAACTTTGTTTGTAACCGCATCAATTACAGAAGTAGTGTTGTTGCGACTGTTCGCAGCATAGATTTTTTTTCCATCCGGGGTAACTGCGACATTAACAGTACTTATCCCCATATTAATAGTGGCCGCTACGCTGTTTGTGGCTGTGTCAATTACTGAGATGCTGTTGCTGTCATTATCCGCTATACTGTAGCGATTCGTCACATAAACCCTTGTTCCTGTCGGGTTGACTGCAACTCCCCATGGATAACTTCCTCCTGTGTTCACTGTGTCACTAACCTTATTTGTTGCCGTGTCAATTATTGAGACGGTTGGATCAAATCCGGTTGCCACATATACTTTTGTTCCTGCAGGGTTGACTGTAACACCTGCAGGCCAGCCTCCCACAGGCACCAAGGCTGTAACATTGTCAGTTGCTGTATCAATTACAAAGACAGTTCCGGTATCGACCCCCAGACTCGAAACATATGCAAATGGGGCCGCACCTGCTACTCCTATCAGTATTAAAATCAGAAGTGCAGTTATTCCTAAAACTCTTATGAGAGTGTGCTCTTGATATTTTTTATTACATGTTATTTCTTCCATTTTAAACCCCAACTTATGAACTTATGAAAAAGTAAAGACATGTAACGACATCATCGACTCCCTCATGGATTCTATTCATACCAGTACTTAAAAAATGAGGGGAGCATAAATTCCACTTATGTACGGTTGATTTTTGAATCAGCGACTTCAACTGTTTTTATATCAGACCAGAATCTAAATGCATATACTTTTCCAACGACTTTTTGTTATCCAATCCACCGTAACTTTTTTGAACTTCCACTTCCATATTGGCAAGCCAAGCTTCCCAATGACCTGAAGCTTGGAGTATTACCCTACAATATCATCCAGACCTACAATCAAAACTTTCTCATTTGTTTCGAGTTCATTTTTTATCCTGATTGCATCCCTCTCCAGAATACAATTCTCTCCAACAACCCAGGGCGCTGATCCATCTCCAAACTGGATATAACACACAACAGCCTTTTTCAACTGAAGGTTATTTTTTTCCAGCATTGCGAGAACATTTTCATCTGGAACAAATTCTTCAGATAACATAATTATGTTATAATTTCCTTTTTTGATTTCAACTACAGAAGTCCAGTTTTCATCTTTCCTTAATTCATATATTTTATCTTCATCAACTTCTATGTAGTACATTCCTCGCCCAATATTAGAATTATAGTCTATGGTATAATTCACGGGTATGTCGTAATTTTCAAGAATGGCTTTAACTTCCGCCTCACTAGTTTCATTTTCAAATTGAATAAGTAAACCAGGTGTTTTAACTTCTTGAGATTGCATCATCAGTGCTAAGAAGGTTAGAAGAGCAATAAAAACAACTACTACTTTGCTAATTTTATTCACATCAATCACCGAAAAAAATGAGGAGTTTTAACTCCTTACATATATACGTTTAATTTCAGAACCAAATGCTTCCCAATAAGGTATCGGAAATGCACAGGGTTAGGATCACCTATACGCAAATACTCATCCGAACCACTTATTTTGTATCCACGACACATTCGAGCATGGCCATCAACTGCACTCTTGAAAGGCCTTCCATTGTCAATCTCACTAGTAGCTCCTGCAAAAGTCACATACAGATAAAGCTAACATAACTCATGCCTTCAGGGCGTGTTTTGTGGAATTCTGGCGGTACCTGGAAAGCACTTCTGAACTCCATAAATCCCTTTATATTGGTTCTTTAAATGTTTTATGGCCAAATCATCTAACAATTCGATTTTCTAACTAGTTTTGAGTCTTTAATGGTCTGTAATAATTCTTTTTCCTTTGATAGTTTGATGATTTGGCCAGAAATTCTATATATAAGCATATTATCTCATTATATATTCAATCACTTGTATACAAACTTCCTGATTCTACTGTATATTCTCATATATTGATTTTTGTTTAAATATAACAGTCTTACCGCATAAAATCAGCGTTTGTATCTTATGTGATCCTGTAATTGCTGTAATAATCAAAAAATAGAATACGATTATCTTTTCCCAAGTTTCCAACCTCCATAAAGGCAGGTCAGGCTTCCTAATAATCCAAAACCTGACGTAGAATTATTTTTGCTCGATTCATTTGTATTTGAGCCATTATCCTTACCAGATTCTGAATTATTTTCATCGCTGTAATTATTTAGTTCGACAGCGTTTATTTCTTCAGATGAAGAAATATTAGTTCCTTCAATCCCTCTGTCTTCAGTTGAACTGGAGTTTGTCTCTGTGCTTTGGGCAGTCATATTGGAATCCTTAAGAGGCACAATTACAATCCCAGTAGGGTAGATTCCTGCATTCACCGTAGCCGTAACAGTGTCTGTGGCTGTGTCAATCACTGAGACATTGTCGCTTTCTGCGTTTACCACATATACCTTTTTTCCGTCCGGTGTGACTGCGATTCCCATGGGCCATTCTCCTACAGGCACTGTGGCTGTGACAGTGTTTGTTTTTGTATTAATTACAGTGACGCTTTCATTGTAGAAGTTTCCTAAATATATCTTATTTCCATCTGGACTGATTACAATTTCATGAGAAGAAGTTCCTACAGGTACAGTGGCTATTATATTATCAGTAGCTGTGTCAATTACAGAGACAGTGTTATTGTTAGCTACATATACTTTATTTCCATCAGAAGTGACTGCAGCACGATGAGGCGAGTTTCCTACAGGCACAGTGGCTATTACATTATCCGTGGCTGTGTCAATTACAGAGACAGTGTTGCTGCCATAGTTAGGTACGTATACCTTTTTTCCGTCCGGTGTGATTACACCTTTATAAGGACTGTCTCCTACAGATATATTGGCTGTAACTTTGTTTGTAGCCGCATCAATTACATAGATAGTGTTGTTGTTACAATTTTCAGCATAGATTTTTTTTCCATCCGGGGTAAATGCAATACTATAAGTACTCGGCCCCACAATAATCGGTGCCATTAAAGTGTTTGTCGCTGGATTAATTACAAAGATGTCAGTGTAGTCATGCTGTTTCGTTACATAAACTCTTGTTCCTGCAGGGTTAAATGTAATTCTTGCAGGATAACTACTACCTAAATTTACTTTGGCACTAACCTTATTTGTGGCTGTGTCAATTACATAGACAGTGGAGTCGGAAGGCGAGTCCACCACATATATCTTTGTTCCTGCAGGGTTGACTGCAATTCCTACAGGCCATCCTCCGCCGAGAGGCACTCTGGCTGTAACATTGTTAGTTGCTGTGTCAATTACAGCGACATTAGGACCTCTCTTATCATAATCTCCTATATTTGTCACATATGCAAATGGAGCTGCACCTGCTATGCCCACCAGTATTAAAATCGCAAGTGCAGTTATTCCAAAGGTTTTTATGGGAGTTTTTTCTCTGCGTGCTTTATTAGACATTGCCACAAATGAGAATTGAATAGAAAATGTGTCAATATGTATTGTTGATATATTTTTACTATCCATCTTTTGTCCTCAAGCAATGTTTGTTTTTTATGCCAGTGCCATTATCAAAAGTTACATAATAATTTTTTTCTTCCTGTGCACTTATTGCCGGTATTAACAACATACCAACCGGCAGTGTTGCTAAAACAAGTATACTTACTCCAATTTTATTACGGTTCATTATTTCATCTCCCGTGTATCTTATACCCAGGAGGCAGAATCAGGCAAGCTAAGCCTTAAATTCAGACAAAGCTAACATAACTCATGCCTTTAGGGCGTGTTTTGTGGAGTTCGGGCGGTACCTGGAAAGCACTTCTGAACTCCATAAATCCCTCTTATCTAACTCCTTATAAGTTTTCTGTGTAAATTCTCAAACAATTCGATTTTCGAACTGATTTTGAGTCTGTAATTGCCTGTAATAGTTCCTTGACCTTGACAGTTTGATGATTTGGCCAGAAATCATATAAATGAGCCTTTACCAATTTCACTATTAATGCTTTAAAATCAAATTAAAAACACTAAACTTCCTTTTTTTAAAAAAAATCGCTTTTACTTGCTTAGATATTCAACCTTCTAAAAGCTCCTGGTGCTCTTATCAGGTCATGTCTTCCAACTTTAAAAGCTGTAAGTGCCGTAAGTAATGCGGCAATATTGCTTATCGATACATAGATTTTAGCCCATTCACTTCCTCTAGTTGGTGTTTTTGATCTATTGTATCCAACAACATCGTTTGAATTTTTCCTTTCAACAGTGGTTCTTATATTGTACAATTTTCCAAGCAATTTATGATAAATTCTTGGGACGTATTGAGCTCTGAAGTGGTTCCCCTTTTCTGTTTTCAAGATATTTCCAACACTATTCGCTCTTGCAGCTATGATTGGAATGACCCCTTTCTCAATTACGGTTTCATTGGAAAGATGACTATCAGGTCCTGCATCAGCGATCACAAAAAACGGTTTTTCTGTTGCTGATTTCATACATTGATTTATTGTATCCTGAAATATGGTGTTGTCATTTTTGCTAGCATTTACTGCATCCCAATAAACAGGTAAACCCCACCAGCTATCAACAATACATGTATCAGTGTATCCTGTTCCTGATAATACACTAAATTTACCTGTTTTCTTGACATAGTGTCCAGCATCTGGATCGGAAAGCTGTCCAGTCTCTTTATTTTTCAAACCACTGCAATTACACTCAAAAAATCTTCGATCCCAAATCCAGATTTTGTCACCAATAAGGTTAAGATTTCTACATTCTTGGATCAGTAATTCTGCATATCTGTCCAGATAAGGATAAATTATTTTTAGGTTTCGTCGATAAGAAGAAAGAGTAATCTTTTCTCCGCTTTTGATTTTTAATTCATTCCTTAGAGCTGGGTTCTGGTTGTAATCTCTGATAAATAATTCAAGATTAGAATATCCAAGTTTGCATCTTGATAACTCTAGCTTGAAAATATTATTGAAAGATAATTCTTCAAGTTGAGGTTTATACCCCATTGATACCTGAATGTCATTAAAATAAGAACCAAGCGAAGGGTTTAATTCAAAAATGTTCCTCAAATACCCTCTAAATTTTTTAAGATTTTGAAAAGCGAGTATTTGACTCCGAGGAAGAACATTCTCCATATAGTCCTTACTCTTCACAATTAAAGGTTTAACCTTGTAAGGGACATTAATTTTCCGTTTGAGGACATTTATCATATCATCAAAGAAATCAGACAGTACTCTTTGATACGTAGATATGACACAATATCTACTGTTTTCTGCTTTTTTCTTATTCTTTTTATCACTCTTCAGGAACATAATTTTAAATTTTGAATTCTTAAAAAGAAAATGGTCCTTGAAAGTGGAGATACATATCGTTTTTTCAAAAAAATTACCTATAAAGCTTGCAAGCGTTGACTGATTAACGTGAACGGTAAGGATTCTTGAATTATCCTTTTTGTCTTCGAATTTTCTTCCAAATATCTTTTCATATTTTTTCCTGCCTTCAACACTCTTCAAGCTTACAACTATTGTTTTTGTAATCTCTAAAAAGTCACTCAACTGAAGCAAAAAATACTTATATCCCTTACCAACAATTTTTATCATGGATTATACCTTATTAAGGTTTATTTTTAGATTGGTACACCTTAAAATAGGTTTAATTAGGTATAATCCTTATTATTTGATTTGAAATGGTATTTTAAATGTCAATAAATAATATTTCGATGAAATAATCTTTTTTTATTGTTATTTTAAAAAAAGAAGTAATTTTAAGAAAAATGGTAAAACCTCAAATATGTATATTGTCTCATTATATATTCAAGTACTTCTCTATAAACCTCCAAATTCTACTGAATATTTCCATATATTGATTTTTGTTTAAATCTAACAGTTTTACAGAATAATGTCAGTGTTTGTATCTTATAGGAGTATTTATATACTATAATCCTTCTAATTTTTGGCATATCTTGTTATACATTAGGTAACCTATATTTTAGACAAATTATGACAAAATATCGCTCACATCCTTACCTGCGGAATGGGCTTTTCCCAGCTCCACCTTAACAAAAACACCTCTCTCCAGGTCACCAAAACCAAACTCGACAGCCTTCAGAGAGCCGGCGTGGAGTTAATGATCCATATGTGCCCGAACTGCCATATCCAGTACGACCGCTACCAGCCTGTGATTGAAAAAGAGTATGGGGTAGAGTACGACATGGTGCACATGAATATTGCCCAGTTCGTAGCTCTCTCACTGGGAGCAGACCCCTACAAAGTATGCGGTTTCCAGACTCACTCCGTGCCTCTGGAAGGTTTTCTTGAAAAGGCCGGTATAATATAAAATCCCGTTTTAAAGTTGAACCGGTCGCCTTTTTTATTTTGATTTTTTCCAATCACTTTTTTGGCTCTACCGAAATTTGTTTTCGAACTTTAAAATGTATACCAAACAAATCTACCTTAGAAACTTTTATCTTAAGGCTTACTTTTTCCAGACATACAATACAATCATTGCTGTAAGAATCAAAAATAGTCCCAAACCATTACCTACCAGTGAATATCATAAAAATAACAAAAATCATAACGCACAATAATATGAAGTATATAATAGCTTTAGCTAATTTTTCCATGATCAACCAACCCTTTTACTACTTATTTTAGCCTAATTTCTTTTGTCAACCTACCAAAAGCAGGGTATTAAAATATCCGTTGAATAATCACAATTCTTGGGAAAAGAAAGGAGAAAGTACTTTTGAACTCCATAAATTCATCTTAGTGAACTCCTTATAAGTTTTCTGACCATTTCATTTAACTATCTGTTTTTTAAAACTCCTTTAGAATCGTTAATTATTTCCTAATCTTTGATTGTTAGATACTTTAGCTAGTAACTTTATACCTGAGCATTATGTAATATTTTTCCGGAGAATTAGTATCATATGTCATTCCATAGTTCCGAGTCATGTTATAGTTTTGAAGAAGGGCTTTTACTTCTGACTCAGAAATTCCATCTTTAAATTGAATAGTCATACCAGCTACTTGCGATTCAGGATCTGGCGTTTTCGTATCTTCTACTGGCACTTTTACAAGTAACCCCCAAAACGCTACGAGAGTTAGAAAAACAATAAAAATAGCGATTTTCTTGTTGATTTTGCTCATATTAACGCCTAAAACTCACATTTCGACCCCATCTTCCCGATAAGACCTAATTTTTTCTTCATTCAATTTTTATAAACGATTCTCATCTTCACATTATTCCTAAGGATTTGATTTTTATAACGTCCTGCATATAATACATAACATAACAAACAAATTCTTCAAAGCCTAAAATAAAAACAGAGAGTTATCTCGCATGAAAAATACTTCCAACTGTGATAATATTTCCGAACACTTGAATACAAATGAATTTCCACAGACAAATACGACCCCATTCACAGTTTTGGCTCCTAAACATTATTTAAATCAAATTTCTTTTGAAGCCATTATCAATGACAACATCCAATGGGATCGAGATCAATGGAGAGT